>SXKJ01000049.1 GCA_005778115.1 Planctomyces sp.
CGCTACCATCCCCCCAACCCTGATAAAAAACCTCTCGGAGATCCCAAACTCAGCCAGCTCTCTCCGCAAGAAAAGAAGCAACTCACCAACTTCACGAATGAAAACATCGCCGCTTAAAAATTCTTCACGGCGTTGCCCTTCAGGGCTAATGACTTTCGTTCGACTGATTCACCCAGGGCGTTGCCCTGGGCTTTCGAGTCAGTCCCCGTTGGGGCCAAGACCAGCAAATCAGTCGCGCAACTTGAAATCTTTCGCGGGTTCCAAACCGAGTTGCTTGCGTTCAGCCTCGTTGGGCACGCGCAGCGGGCGGACGACACGGAAGCCGACTTGCAGAGCGTCGGTGAAGTACCAAATGCTCTTGGGGATCTGCGGGTCTTGGATTTTCCAATCGGGTGTCGATGCGATGCGCACCGCGCTCCGCAGTTCTTCCGGGTCGTCATCCCACGAGCCGCCACGAGCTACCGTCGGATACAGCTTCGTGACCGCCTGCAAGGGACTGGCACCCATGCCTTGCTTCTTGATGGTCTCGTAGCGGTTCTCGTCGTATTGATCGAGGCACAGTTCCGACACGTTGCCGTGGATGTCGAACAAGCCCCACGGATTCGGCTTCTTCTTGCCGATGGGATGATACTTCTCGTCACTATTGCCGAAGTGCCAGGCGTATTCGTCGAGCTTCGCCGGATCGTCGCCGAAGAAGTAAGCGGTCTTCGTCCCGGCTCGGCAGGCGTATTCCCATTCGGCTTCGGTTGGCAGTCGATAGTACTGACCGGTCTTCTCGCTGAGCCACTGGCAGTAGGTCATTGCCGCGTGCTGAGTCATGCAAATGGCGGGATAGCCGTCGTGTCCCATGCCGAACGTCATGTCGGTGTATGGCTTGGTCGGTCGCGTCACCGCGTCGGACTTTGAGTCCAGTGGCATCGGTGCAAGGTTCAGAACTTTGCGGCGCTGAATGTCGAGATTGAAGCTCCAGATGTCGTACTCATTCCAAGTGACTTCGTACTTGCCCATCCAGAAGGGTTCGATCTTCACTTTGACTTGCGGGCCTTCATCGGGCTTGCGTTTCGCTTCCGAGTCCGGGCTGCCGAGCAGGAACTCACCGCCGGGAATCGCGACCATCTCGAACGAGACTTCGGTGCCGGGGATCGTCTGCTTGTAGGGCTGCATTTTTTTTTCGGTCTTGGCCTCCACTTTGGGATTCTTGTCCTCAGCCAAGCTGACTGAACCGAGACTCGCGCCGATCGCAACCATCCCGCAGAACGTTGTCCAACCCGCTTGCACGAGCCGTCTCCACACTCTTAGTCTGCCGCCACTCATGAAAGTCTCTCCGATATTTTTGTGTCTCTTGTGGCTCGCCGAGCCCTGCTGGGGCGATCCACCCGCCAGCGAATTGAAGCGGTTTGAGTTCCATCGCACGCTGATGGGAGTCCCGTTCGCGGCGGCATTCTATGCCCCTGACGAAGCCTCAGCAAACAAGGCCATTGAGGCCGCGTGGGGCCGCATCGAACATCTGAATTCGCTGATGAGCGACTACGACTCGAACAGTGAATTGATGCGTCTGTGCCGCGACTCGCGTCCCGGCCAGCAGATTTGCGTATCGCCCGAACTGTTTCGAGTGCTCAGCAAATCGGTCGCCGTTTCCGAGTCATCCGACGGAGCATTCGATGTCAGTGTCGGCCCGCTCGTGAAGCTGTGGCGGCGAGCACGTCGCCAAAAGGAGTTTCCCGATCCGAAGCTGTTGCAAGAGGCTCGCGAACTGCTCGGCTGGAAGAACATCAAGCTGATCAGCACTGTGTTATCGCGCGACCAGCAGACGAGCCGGGTGGCGTCAGCCCCCGGACGAAATCCAGACTCGGCGAATAGTCCGGGGGCTGACGCCTTCCGGCTCGCCGGCGATTGTTCGTCGAGCACCGTCGAATTGTTGAAGCCCGGCATGAAGCTCGACCTGGGAGGCATCGCCGTCGGCTATGCGGCGGACGAAGCGATTCGCGTGCTCAAGCAGCACGGCGTCAACCGCGCGTTGGTCGACGGCAGCGGAGACATCGTCGTCAGCGATCCGCCACCGGGCGCGACCGGCTGGCGAGTCGGTATCGCTTCACTCCGAGAGCCCGAAGCGGCACCAACTCAGTTCGCGATGCTCGCCAACTGTTCGATTTCGACTTCGGGCGATGCCTATCAGTTTGTCGAACTCGGCGGACAGCGTTACTCGCACATCGTCGATCCGAAAACCGGTCTCGGTTTGACCGAGCGTTGCAGCGTTACCGTCATCGCGCCTGACGGCATCACGGCAGACGCGCTGGCGACCGCCGTCAGCGTGCTTGGCCCGGAACGCGGTTTGAAACTCATCGACTCGCAGCCGTGTACCGCGGCGGTGTTCGCAACTTTGAAAGATGATCGACTCGTCACGCGCGAGTCGGCTTGCTGGAAAACGCTTCTGGCGAGCGGGGCGGCGTCAGCCCCTCGGTGCTGTGAATGACTCATCGCGACTGTGACTGATTGACCGGGGGGCAGACGCCGTCCCGCTCGCCTTGGAGGCTTTGGAGAACACAATGCTTGGACAACCCAATCCTTTGAAGAAGAAATTTGCCGCGCGACAGCCGACGACCGGTCTGTGGGTCACGCTTGAATCGCCGACGATTACCGAGATCGCCGTTACGCTTGAGCTGGACTGGGTGGTGATCGACGCTGAGCATGGGCATCTCGACTTCAAAGAGATCATCGATCACATCCGCGCGACGCGGAACTCGAACACGGTCCCGCTGGTCCGTATTCAGGAGATCGAGCAGGGCCTTATCAAACGAGTGCTCGATCTGGGAGCCGGCGGCATTCTCGTCCCGCAGGTTTACTCGCCTGAAGAAGTCGCGCAAGCCGTGCGGTTCGCGAAATATCCGCCGTGGGGACAGCGCGGCGTCGGTGGCGAACGAGCGACTCGCTGGGGGCTGGGTCTGAAGTCCGACACGATCATGGCGAACTCGGAAACGCTGGTCATTCCGCTGATGGAAACCGTCTCGGCCGGGAAGTGCATCGAGCAGATTTGCGACATCCCCGGCGTCGATGCGATTCAATTCGGCCCCGCCGATTACTCGGCCAGCGCGGGAGCTCTCGGTGAATGGGAAGGGCCGGGGGTCGCCGCTCAATTGCTGGACATCAAGGATCGCATCCGAGCACGCGGCCTTCCGTGCGGGATTCTCTGCCGAGACACGACCGACATCATTCGCCGGCGAGATCAAGGATTCACGATGCTGGGACTGAGCACCGACACCGGCCTGCTGATTCGTGGGCTGCAAGGGGCCCAGGAGGCGATCAAGGCTCCGCGACAGTTCTTCATTGACTCGACTCCCGCGCGCCGCGAGACCATGCGCGAGCGTGCCGCTCGCCGATCAAAGACCGAACGCCGACCAAAACGGTGAGACCAATCCTTATGAGCGACAACCCCGCACCAAAACTTCCCGACTTGGTCGTCGGCATCACTGGAGCCAGCGGCGTGATCTACGCGAGGCGGCTGTTGCAGGTGCTTGTAAATTCCGGCCGGCGAGTCCATCTGACGATCAGCCCGTCTGGTGCCGAAGTGCTTGCGCATGAGTTGGGACTGAGTGTGGATCTCGCCAACTTCGATCCGCAACGGCTGCTCAGCGCGAATGAGGCTCCGACGGGCGAGTTGGTCTACCACCACTATCAGAATTTTCGAGCGGGGATCGCCAGCGGATCGTTTCTAACGGGGGGCATGGTGGTTTGCCCCTGCTCGATGGGCACACTGGCGAGTATCGCCAGCGGGCAATCCACCAACCTGATTCAGCGTGCGGCCGACGTCCATTTGAAAGAGCGTCGCAAGTTGATCGTCGTTCCTCGCGAGACTCCACTGGGGAGCATCCAACTGGAAAATATGAAGCGTTTGGCCGATGCAGGAGCGGTGATCCTGCCGGCGATGCCCGGTTTCTATCACGGCGCGACTTCGATCCTCGACTTGGTCGATTTCGTCGTCGGCCGAATTTGCGATCAGCTCGGCGTGGCCCATCAGCTTTGCAGACGCTGGAGCGAACCGTAAGTTGATCGTGTCTCGCGGCTCAATCATCTATATCTCGTGCTGTCACAAATGAAGCAGGCGGGAAGCAGGATAGGCACCACGCGGCGCAGGGGCAATTGCAGTGATGAACGTACGCCCGATGATCAAACCGCGCCGATCCGCTTGAAAGGTGCCACGTGGCACGATTTCTTCTAC
>SXKJ01000007.1 GCA_005778115.1 Planctomyces sp.
ACGCGTCGCAAATCTTCTGAATAACCGCCCGCGCCGCTGCCTCGGCTACAGAACCCCCAACGAAGTCTTCCTCAAATAATCTGCAACCTCAAATTGCATTTGAGATGACGCAGCGCCTCTAGACCGTCTGTCAGCCCGTCACTGCACAGGAGGAATCGGTCACCTGATTTCGGAGTGACCGATTATCGCCAGGTGATCCGTGATTTCTGCCATGCATTCTATGGCGCGGCTGGCCCTGATCTGACGGAGTATTATCTCTCGATGGACCGGGCGATCCTGGCCAGCGAAGCGGGGAAGCGAACGAACTACCATCCCAACGCCCGCTGGGAACTCTCGCTGGAACAATTAGCCCACGGCGATGTGCTGCTTGATCGGGCGTTGGCCAAAGCCGGCAATGACGAGCGGCTCAAACAGCGCATCGACCTGGTCCGGTTGTCGCACGCCATCCTGAAGCACGTGCGAACTCAAAATGAAACGACTTCCAACCAGGATCTCCAGGCCATCCGTCAAACGGCCTTGGAACGCGAAAACGCATTGAGGTCGGATAGCGGTTTCGTGGTCAAGCTTCCAACCGCAAAGTCACTGCAACCCGCTTCTCCATTGAACGTGCCCTGACATTCCAACGAAAAGCGAAGGAATCGAAATGATCAAGATCCGATTCTATGCCCGACTCCTGACCTTCACCGTCATGCTCGCGGCGATCACGAGAGTTGGCGCCGACGAACCGGCGGGATCGAAGCCGATCGACATCGGTTCGCGGCGCGAGCTGTTCGTTGATCAGTATTTGATCGACTCCCTGCAGGGCGTGACCCGGGAGCTGCATTCGCCGGAGCGGAAGGGAGCCGTCTTTACGTTTGATCGACCGTGGGAGGGCGGGGCGACGGGCTCTGTGACGGTGTTCGACGACGGGATCCCCGGCGGTGTTCCGTATTACCGCATGTATTACGTCGGCGCGCCGATGCGGGGCGAATACAGCGATTTCCCCAACATCTACGGGCCGGGGGTGGTGTGTACCGCGGAAAGCCGGGATGGGATCCGCTGGACTCGGCCCAATCTGGAGCTTTTCAAGGGCGAGTTCATCGACCGTTACAAACGGCCGTTCACGGTTCCATCGTCGAATAACATCGTGTGGCTGGGGCAGGGGCAGCAAATCCATTCCAACGACAACTTCGTTCCGTTCAAGGACAGCAATCCCGATTGCAAGCCGGAGGCCCGCTACAAAGCGATCGGACGTTGGCTGAACCTGCCGGACCCGGCTCCTCCGGAACCCGATGACACCGGTTACCCTTGGCCGCCGGGAGCCGGACTCGTCGCCTTGCAGTCGCCTGACGGAATTCATTGGTCGCTGATGCAGGACGAGCGGATCATCAAGAAGACCGAAACCGACGCCCAGAACGTGGCCTTCTGGGATCAAGTGCGGGGCGAGTACGTGTGCTACAACCGTGTCTGGGGTCCGGGACGAATGCGATCTATCCAGACGACTTCCTCGAAGGACTTTTTGATCTGGTCGGACCCTCCGAAAATGATCGAAACAAGCGGGGCGCCTCGCGAGCACTTGTACAATCCCGCGATCCTGCCTTACTTCCGCGCGCCGCACATCCACATCGGCATGATCATGCGGCTCGTGCCCGGACGAGTCTGGGTCAAGGAACATCCCGAACACGAAGTCTCCGACGCGGTGTTCATGTCCTCGCGCGATGGCGTGCATTTCGACCGCAGCTTCCTGGAAGGCTGGATTCGTCCGGGACTCGACCCTGACCGGAAGTCGTGGATTCATGGCAACACGGCGCCCGCCTGGGGCATGCTGCAGACCACGCCGGAAGAAATCTCGGTCTATTGGCAGGACCACAGCGGCCAACTGAAGTCGATGCCGCAACTCCAGCGCGGCACGATCCGCACGGACGGCTTCGTCTCGGTCCATGCCAAGTACGCCGGCGGCGAATTCACGACCAAACCGCTGATCTTCAAGGGCCGTGAGTTGACGATGAATTTCTCGACCTCGGCCGTCGGCAGTGTGCGGGTTGAACTCCAGGACGAAGCGGGAACCGCGATTCCCGGATTCACACTGGCCGATTGTCCGCCAATCTACGGCGATACCATCGAAGAAGTCGTAAAATGGAACACCGGCTCAGATGTCAGTGCGCTGGCAGGAAAGGCGGTGCGTCTGCGATTCGTAATGACCGACGCCGACTTGTATTCGATCCGTTTTCGAGAGTGATGCGAGTGGGATCGTTGCCGCGATGACTTAGCGCACATGAATCAGAAAGCGACTCACATGAATCGGTTGAGACCAACAAAGACGTTCGGCTGGCCTCTGACGGCCGCAATGGCGATGGCGCTCGTTGTGTCGCCGGTCGGCGGAGTTGTCCGTAGTGACGAACCTGTGGCGCCGAGCATCGAACAGCAGCCGTTGTTTAAGGCCGGTGAGGACGGTTACTTCAACTACCGCATTCCCAGCCTGGTGGTGACGTCACGGGGGACTGTGCTGGCGCTCTGCGAAGCGCGCAAGAAGACGGGGCACGACTGGGATGACGTTGACCTGGCTTTGAGACGCAGTACCGATCATGGTCGCACCTGGAGCAAAATGCAGATTATCGCCGACGAGGGAGAGTTGACGATCAATCAACCCTGCCCGGTTGTCGATCACCAGACAGGAACGATCTGGCTGCCGCTGTGCCGAGGCCGCAAGCCGGGTCTGGGCAATGCCGAAGTGCTGCTGACGAAGAGCACCGACGATGGCCAGACCTGGTCCCGGCCGGTCAGCATTCATCAGTCGGCGGTCGATCCTTTGTGGACATTTGTCGGAACGGGACCGGGTCACGGCATTCAGTTGAAGTGTGGACGATTGCTGATTCCCTGCTGGTTTGATTTGACACCCAACTGCGGCGAGGTTCAATCGTCATGTTGCATCTACAGCGACGATCACGGCGAGACCTGGAAACGGGGTGAGCCCCTGACGCGCAACGCCTGCGATGAGTGTGACATCGTGGAATTGGAGAACGGAACCGTCTATCTCAACGCGCGCTCCCGTGGTCAGAAGCAGCGGGCTTATGCCTTCAGCAAAGACGGTGGACAGAGCTGGTCGGCAGTTCAATACGATCCGAGTCAGCCGGAACCCTCCTGTGATGGAGCGTTGATCCGGCTGAGCGACCGCCGTCGTATGGACAAGAATCGGGTGCTGGTGGCCTGCCCTACGAACCCGGATACGCGGGCCCACATCAGAGTTCGGATGAGCTACGACGAGTGCCGGACCTGGCCGATTGCTTCTGAGCCCCTGGCTCATCTCGGTGGCTATTCCGATCTGGCCGTCACCGGCGACCGGAAAGTCCTTTGCTTGTACGAGACGTGGCCGTCGTACAAGGAGTTTGGCGAGAACCGGACCAACCTCGTTCTCGCGGCGTTCAACGTCGAATGGCTGTCCGCTGGAAAAGACACGTTGGCTGCGCCGCGCGCCTTACCCAAGGAGCCGTCCGGTCATCGCTGAATCCGCGGTACGTCGTTGCAACCATCCGAATCGCGGATATAGAACTTGCCGAGGACACTCGATCCATGAAGACCTACTTCGTTGCCCTCCGATTGGTTACCGCGTTCTCGCTGGCAGTATTCCTGTCGTCAACAGGCACAAGTGCGACGGAGCCGATGCCCGATCCGTTTGCTGGAATGGCGGATGAATATCGAACTCAGACTCGACCGCTGCTGCAACAATTTTGCCTGGAGTGTCATTCGACGGCGAAGCAAGAAGGAGACCTGGACCTGGAGCGATTCGCAGCTCTGGCCGACGTGCGGCGCGGGACGAAGGCGTGGCTGAAGGTGGTCGAGATGCTCGACAATGGCGAGATGCCTCCCGCCGATTCAAAGCAGCCGTCCCCCGAGCAACGAAAGCAACTGCGCGGGTGGGTCGAACGATACCTGCATGCCGAGTCACTGGCCTACGCAGGCGATCCGGGCCCCGTCGTATTGCGAAGGCTGAACAACGCGGAATACACCTACACGATCCGTGATCTGATGGGCGTGGACCTCGATCCGGCTCGCGAGTTCCCAACCGACAGTGCCGCGGGCGAGGGCTTCACCAACGCAGGGAACGCGCTTTCAATGTCGCCGGCACTGCTGGCCAAATATCTCGATGCCGGCAAGGAGATCGCTCGTCATGCGGTGTTGCTCCCGGATGGAATTCGCTTCTCGCAGTTCACCGCACAGCGGGACTGGACGAATGAAACGTTGCTGAAGATCCGGCAGTTCTACCGCCAACGGGTCGAA
>SXKJ01000050.1 GCA_005778115.1 Planctomyces sp.
CGGATCGGCAACAGCCCCGCCTCGCCCGTCAACTGCGCCTGCGAAACCTCGACTTCGATCGGCCGCTCCACCGAAAAATCGAGGACAAACGGCAACACACCCTGTAAACTCATGCCCGGCCTCCCTGCGGCGTTGAAGTGTTGATGTCACAACACCTTCTACGCCCTCGCGGGCCGCTTCATTGGATACGCATGAATAATGTGGGTTAGCGGCTCCGCCGCATCGGAATTGTTTTTGGCAAGGAGGCCAAAATCATGCGCATTGCTTCATGGATGAAGAGCTGGTCCACCGCGGTCGATCGCCGGAAACACGGGGCTCCGTCGCGAGCCATCGCGTCGGCTGCGGAGCACTTGGAAGTGCGCTCGCTCCCCTCCTCCAACGTGCTGATCGTCGGCGGCACCGAGTTAAACATCTCGCTGAACGTGAGAGACAACGTCAGCGTCAGTTCGCTCAGCGGCAATGTGATCGTGCAGATCGGCCCCGACGGCGGCCAACTGCAACCGGTGTCGATTGGCTCGGTCGCGGCCAGTTCGCTGCGATCCATCGTCATCACAGGTGGCGACGGAGAAAATAGCATCGACCTGAGCGGCGTGACCTCGGCCGACTTCACCAACTTGACGAGCATCATCGTCAACGGCGGCAACGGTGACGACTCGATCCTGGGGAGCAATGATTTCGGCGACAGCCTGGTCGGCGGCGATGGGGCCGACACGCTCGATGGACAAGGTGGTGCCAACACCCTCGATGGTGGCGACGGCGCGGATGTCATTCGCGGTGGAGCTGACATCGACAACATTAGTGGCGGCGACGGAGCAGACGACATCGACGCCGGTGCGGGCAATGACATCGTCAACGCTGGCAGCGGCTCGGACCTCGTCATTCTGGGTAACGGCGACGACTTCGTGAATGGCCAGAACGGCGAAGACACGATCAACGGCGGACTCGGTAACGACACACTCAACGGCGATGGTGGGGCCGACCTGGTCAACGGCGATGATGGCAATGACTCGGTTCTAGGTGGCGAGAAGAACGATACACTCAACGGCGGAATCGGCAACGACAGCATCGACGGCCAGTCCGGGGACGACGGCATCGATGGCGGGGTTGGCAACGATCTGCTTTCCGGCTCCAGCGGCCAGGATTTGCTGACGGGTGCCGATGGCAATGACACGCTCAATGGCGGTGGTGGCAATGACTCGTTGTTGGGAGACATTGGCAATGACTCGCTGATTGGCGGCAGCGGCAACGATTCGCTCCGTGGCGGCGCGGGAATGGACACGCTCAACGGACAAGCTGGCGACGACACTCTACAAGGGGAATTCGACGCGGACGTGATGAACGGCGGCGCGGGGAATGACTTGGTCGACAGTTCGTTCGGCGTGGCTCCCCCAGCGCCACCGCCGCAGTTGACCGTGTCCAACTCGACCGTCGCGGAAGGGAACGCCGGCACCACGGTTGCCAACTTCACAGTCTCGCTCTCACAAGCGGTGGCAACCACCGTGACCGTGGACTTTACCACCACGGATGGTTCCGCCACTGCGGGGACCGACTATGTCTTGCAGACTGGTACACTCACATTTGCGCCGGGCAGCACGATTGAAACCGTGACCGTCTTGGTCAACGGCGACGTGGTCCCGGAAGACAATGAATTCTTCTTCCTGGATTTGTCCAATCCCACCAACGCCGCGCTGCTCAACCCGGAAGGCATCGGCCAGATCACCAACGATGAATCCACGTCCGGTGCGCAACAACTGATCGCCACGAATTTCCAAAGCACCATTTTCGGGTTGGACCCGCTCACGGCGAATTCGACTTTTATTGGTGCAGTGGGAACCTCTGCCCTTCACGGAATCGCGTCCGATCCCAACACCGGGATCGTGTATGGCCTCAATCAAAGTGCTCAGATCTTTACCATCAATCCGATAACTGGCACGGGCACGTTCCAGTCGAACGTCACTCCGGCGGCCGTTCCGCTTGGTGAGTTCGAGGGCGACATTGCCTTTGATGCATCGACCAACCAGCTCTATTGGTTTGCTTCGACGGGGGGTGCTCCAAACTTGGTGCGGATCAACCCGACGACCGGGGCCGCGGTGAATCTTGGCGGGCTGCGGGTGGGCGGCCAGGCTTTGGCAACCAGTGGCCCAGTGAATGCCGATGCCTGCGCTTTCCTGGGCAACACGCTTTATGCCGTGATGACGGATGGACTGGCGGGCGGAGCCAACGCGAATCTCGAAGATGCTTTGGTCACGATCGACCTCACCACGCTGAACGTGACTCTCATTGGGCCAACGGGCGTGAACTTTCAGATTGGCGGAGCTGGCATGACCTATGACGCGAACGCGGGCGTCTTCTATTTCGTCAGCAGCACTTTCACGAGCGACGACCTTTATCAAATCAATCCGACCACGGGTCAGGCGACGCTCGTCGGCCCGACAGGTATCCCCGGTTTCACCACAGGGCTGGCCCTTGCGGGAACGGCAGCACCGGCCGTGGCCACCATTGATGATCCCGTCGTGACTGAAGGCGACGCCGGAAATTCCAACGTCGTCTTCACCGTCACCTTGTCGCGGCCAGCCACCATGCCCGTGACCATTCTATACGCCACACAACCCAGCACCGCGCAACTCTTAACCGACTTCCTCGACACGGCTGCCACGATCACCTTCGCTCCCGGCCAGATCACGCAGACCATCACCGTTCCGATCATCGGCGACCTGCTGATCGAAGGCACGGAAGTCTTTTTCGTGAGCTTGTCTAATCCCATGGGAGGTGTGCTGGGGGATGCACTGGGAGTGGCGACGATCCTCGATAACGACGCGGATCGCTCCGCGGATACGCTGTCGGGAGGCGATGGCAGCGACACACTGATTGGCGGAGCCGGCAGTGAAATCATCAACGCGGGGGGTGGTGACGACTTGATCCTGGCGGGAGACGGCAACGATAGCGTGACCGGCGGCTCCGGAGCGGACACACTGTTCGGGCAGGCCGGCGACGACACGCTCAACGGGCAAGGGGGCCCGGACGTGATTGATGGCGGCGACGGCAGCGACACCGTCGTCTGGGAAGGGGCCAGCGGCGGCAACGATACGCTCACCGATCTCACCGGCGACAACACGCTGATCATTAACGGCGACGGCACCGCCAACATCTTCTCGGTCGGCAAAACCGCGGAAGACCTGTTGATCATTACCGAATCCGGAAAGTCCGTGACCGTCGGGCCGAACTTCAATCGCGTCGCCATCAATGGCAACAACGGCGACGACACGATCACGATCGGCAACTTAGAGGACATCGCGGCCGTTGTAATCGAAGTCTTCGGCGGCAATGGCAACGACACGCTCAACGCAACCGGAGCCTTGATCGGCAACGTGCGTCTGTCGCTCAACGGCGATGCCGGCAACGACACGCTCATCGGCAGCGAAGACGCCGACACCGTCCGTGGCGGCGACGGCGACGACAAGCTGTACGGTGGCGGCGGCGACGACACTGTGATCGGCGGTAATGGCAAAGACGATCTCTTCGGCAACGCCGGTAACGACAGCCTGCTGGGTAACGCGGGGGATGACAGTCTCCGGGGCAACGATGGCAACGACACGCTCGAAGCGGGTGACGGTTTCGACCTGTTGCTCGGGCAGAACGGTAACGATTCGCTCAATGGCGGCGCGGGCGATGACAGCTTGGACGGCAGCCTCGGAGCCGACACGCTGCTGGGCAACCTTGGCATTGACACGCTCACCGGCGGCGATGGCAACGACTCGCTCGACGGCGGACGACATGATGACTTGATTAACGGCGGGACCGGTAATGACTTCATTCGTGGCGATCATGGCCACGATCTCATCGACGCTGGTGACGGCGACGACACCGTCATCGCCGGCGACGGCAACGATACGGTCATCGGTGGCATCGGCAACGACCAGATCAACGGCTCGGACGGCGACGACAACATCAACAGCGGCAGCGGCAACGACACCGTTCTGGGCGGCGACGGTAACGACACGCTGGCCGGAGGCGGCGGAAACGACGTAATCCTAGGCCTCGACGGCGACGATTTCATCAACGGTCAAGGAGGCACCGACACAGTGGCCGGCAATCAAGGCATCGACACGATCGCCGACCCCGCCAACGAGATCAACGAAGCCTTCACGCTGAGCGACTCACTGCTGACAGCGCTGGAAGCGATTTGATTTCCCCGCTCACTCTAGCCCCGGTTACTCTCGCTCGAACCGGGGCAAGCGTCCTGCGGCTGATGTGCCGAACTCCAATTCTTTACTCTGACAGCGCAATAGAACAACGGCGTGCCTGTCCGCGACCTCGATTGGCGAGATTAGCACGACTCATGAACCGGCCAGTTCCAGGCCGCTGAGTGTGCCCGTGCTGGTGCCAAATTTATCCGTCTCGATGCCGAGCCGCTGCAACATGCTGACGTACAGATTGCACAATGGCGGCGGGTTGTCGGCGTCGAAGGCCAAATGTTGGCCGTGTCGGAAACCACCGCCGGCCAGGAGGACCGGAAGGTTCTTTGTCGAGTGGCTGCTGCCGCCGCCAAGGTTGCTTCCCAAGAAGACCATCGTGCGGTCGAGCAAATTCGAGTCGTCCTCTTTGGACTGCTTGAGCTTGGCCAGCAGGTCGCGCACGGTCTTCATGGTTTCCAGTTCGACGATCTTGAGCTGTTCGAGCTTGCCCGGATCTTTGCCGTGATGCGACAGATCGTGATGCCCCTGGTTCACTCCTGGAATCGGCGGAGCATACGTCGAGCCTTGCAACATGATCGTGATGAGCCGCGTGGAATCGGTCTGCAACGCCAGATGCGTGAGGTCGAACAGCAACCGGGTGCGGCCAACGAGGTCCGCCGCGTTGGGAATGTCCTTGGGCGGTTCGGCATCGATCCTAGGCTTGGGCGTCTTCACCCACGATTCATCCTTGAGCAACCGCTGCTCCAGCTCGCGTACGCTGGTGAGATATTCGTCGAGCTTGTCCTGATCGTCGGTGCCGAGATCCGACCGCAGCGTCTTCGCCTGATCGCGCACGTCGTCGAGAATGCTGCGTCCATCTTCAAGCCGTTTGACCTGCGCCTGCACTTCGTCGGATCGCCCTTCGAGAAACAACCGAGCAAATACGCGCGACGGCGAAGTGGCCGCCGGAACTTGTGCCCCGGTTCGCGTCCACGACAGCCCCAGTCCTTCACCCGACAACGTCAGCGTCGGGAATCGCGTCTGTCCGCCGATGTGATCGGCCGCGAATTGATCAATGGAAATCGCATTCCGAAACCCCGGCCGCCCCGCCCCCGGCACACCCGTCAGAAAACTGGCGGTCGCCTGATGAGCAAACCCTGAACTCGTCCCCGCGTGCATCAACCCAGACATCACCGTGAAGTCATCACGGTAGTCTTTGAGCAAGTCCAGATAGGGCGTCAGCTCATACTCCTTGCCGGCTTTCTCCGGAAAGAAGTGTGGAGGATAAAACCCCAGCGGCGTGCAGATGCAAACCATTCGTCGCCGAGGTTCAGCAGCAGCCGTCGACGCGCGAGCCTTTGAAAAAGCGTCGAGACAAGGCAAGGCCAACGTGACGCCAGCCGCGCGGAGAAAGGTTCGACGGTTGATAGTCATTGTTAAGTCCTTGGTTTGCAGCTTGGCAGAACAATGGGGGCAGAATGATGAGCAAACAAATCCAAAACGATTGTCTTCATTATTCTGCCCACATCGTTCTGCCAAGTCACTTCTTTTGAAACAACTTGCTCTGCACGGCTTCATGCAGGAGCGTTCGGAAGCCGTAATTCTTGTCGCGCAAGTTGCTGACGATCGCTTCGATTTCCGGTTGATCAGCCGCCGTCGGTGCCGCACCGGTGGCGTAGGCCAATAACTTTTCAGCGAGGGCGTGGGCCAGTTGGTCTTTGTCGGTCAGCAACAGTTGCTTGAACTCGTCGATGTTCTGAAAGCGGCGGCCGTCGGGGAGTACGTCGGCGGAATCGACGGGGGGGCCGTTGCGATATCTCACTCGGCGGCCGTTAAGGATCACCGGTTGGCCGTCGCCGATGCTGCGGTAGTGGTCTCGCCAGCCGCCAATGACGTCGAAATTCTCCAGCGCGAAACCGGGCGGATCGATTTTAATGTGGCAGCTTGCGCATGCGGCGTTGTTTCGATGCTTCTCCAATTGGTTGCGGATCGTCGTGGCTCCGCGAATGTCGGGGTCGATGGCTTCGACATCCATCGTCGGTTTTGGCGGAGGCGTGCCGAGAATGCGGTCGAGCACCCACGCGCCGCGCAGGATCGGTGAGGTCGTCGTGCCATTAGCCGTAACCTTCAGCACCGACGCCATCGTGAGGACTCCGCCGCGATGACTCTCTGGCGGAAGCGATACCTTGCGGAACTCCAGGCCGTCGTCCACGCCGGAGATGCCGTAATGCGTCGCCAGCGGGCCGTTGAGCATCGTGAAGTCGGAGGCGACAAAATTCGTCAGGCTGAGATCGTTCTTCAAGACTTCGTCGAAGAAGAGCAGCGTTTCTTTGACGCTCGACACTTTGAGCACGTCGTCGAATTCCGGGTAGAGCATTCGATCGGGCATCGTCGCGTCGATGCTCCGCAGGCTGAGCCACTGGCTGGCGAAGTTGTCGGTGAAGGCTTTCGCTTTTTGATCGCGGAGCATTCGCTCGACCTGCTGCCGCAGCACTTCGGGGTCGGACAAACTAACTCGACGAGTTAGCGAGGGAGTGCCGCGATTAGTGTCGGAAGCCTCGCTCCCTCGCTGACGCTTCGGGTTTCTTTCGGTGAGCTTCATCAACTCTTCATCGGGCATTGAACTCCAGAGGAAGTACGACAGGCGGCTGGCCAGCGCGAAGTCGTCGAGCGTTCGGTTCTCCGCGCCGGTCTTCTCACGCAGAAATAGGAAATGCGGTGAGACGAGCACGGCTCGCAGGCCGACGCGCATCGCTTGCTCGAACGACGCACCGGAATCGAGCTTCGTGCGGACTCGCGCGAGGAACGGTTTGATGTCTTCGTCCGTCACGGTTCGGCGGAAGGCGCGGCGAGCGAAGTCGCGGAGGATCCGTTCGGCATCGACGAGCGGTTGGTCGGAGACGACTTCGCGGCGGTTGGGGTTGTCCGCATCCGGTGCGGGAACTTGTTTAAGGTTGCCGAAGATTTGGCGATGGCTTGGCGGCGGCCACGAATCGAGGAGCGGCCCCTCGATCTCGACCCACTGCACGACCAAGCCCGGTCCCTTGTAGTTCTCGGCTCCGACCTTTTCGATATCGGGCGGGATCACACCGAGACGGTCCACGATGATCCGAATGGTCTGAGCGGTCTCCAATGGTTCGGTGAACTCGACGACGGTCGGCTTGTCGGCGGGAACGTCGAAGTAGTCGATCAAGTATTGCTGAGCCGCCGCGTTCATCGGGCCAGCCATCACATGAAACGTGACTGGCTTCTCGGTTTGATAGCCGTAGCCGGAGATTCGAAAGCGATAGCGGCCTCGACCGCGAGTCTGAAAGTTCCACATCGTGACTTGAATGTTGGCCGAGACCCACGAACTAAAGATCGCCACGCCATCATCGACGTGTCGATAGACGCTCCCTTTCGGTTTGACCGTTCGCTCGTCCTTGATGTCGTACCGCTTTTTGTTGGTTGGCGGCCGAGGCCCGTTGGCGATCGCCGCATCCAGCACGCGATCGGCCGCTTCCAGATAGTTCTCCATCAAGAAGGCCGACATGTGCAGCGCTTCCGCGCTGTTGTCGAACCCGTTGCTCACCTCGTCGATGGGGAGCACGTCTTGCAGATCGACTTCCACGCCGAGCAGGTCGCGCACGGTGTTCGCGTACTCGGCCCAATTAAGGCGTCGCAAGACGACTCGCCCCTGCGCGGCACTGCGGGCCGCTTCCGCCGCGGTCACTCGCCCGGTGATCCAGTTGGTCAGAGCGTCAACCTCTTTCATCGCCGGCCGCGGCTTTTCTTTCGGCGGCATCGCGCCGGACTTCAGTTGTTCAGCCACGGCCAGCCAGCGTTCGCGGTTCGTCTTGTCGTTGAAGTCTTGCGAAAGATTCTTGAGGTCAAACTTTCTTTTAGGCATGTCTCCCGTATGACACGCGAAGCAATGCTGCGCGAAAAACTTCTGTGAAGGATCGTCTGTCGGCTTGGCGTTGTCGGCGGCGGCTTGCGACGGCGCGATTCGCGGCGGAGTGACCTCCTCCAACGTCGTGGCCTCGACGACATGGTCGATCAGGATCGTCTCCGCGACGTCGATCGTGGCCCGCATCAAACCGATTTGAAAGAAGGCCGGGTTCTCGTCGAGCAGCGTGGCGGTCTTCTTGCGCGGCACGACTTGCTCGCCGTCGAGCCAGACTTCGACAAAGCCCTTGTCAGGATCGCGCGACCAGAGCACATGCACGGCGAAGTCGTGCCAGCGACCTGCGGTCATCTTCCCTTTGCCGTTCCAACGACGGGCATACGGCACTCGCGTCGTGTAAAGGATGTCCTCGCCATGAACCTCGAACGACATCAACTGACGCCACGAGTTCCGGGATTCGAAGTAACCAAGCGTGTGCGAGTCGTCGGTGAGTCTCTTGGGAAGGAAGACGCTCCAGCCGAAGTAGCGTTCCGTTCCCTCGGCCGTGCCGGGAGGTGCCGGTTGATGCTGAAGTTCAATGCGGTCGCGGTCCCCTTTGCGAGCGGCATTGGTCCCGTCGATTCGCAGCGCGTACTTCCCTTCGCGGACCGGGTCGGCCACGACGTTGACGCTGTCGGACCTCGGAGTACCGCGCCATTGCTCGGTCGTGCCGGTCTCGAAGTCACCGCGCCAAATGATCTCGGCGGTTGCGTGATTCGAAGCCAGCGAGAGCAACAACAGACACAGAAGAAGTCGTCTGACTCCGGAGGACCGCTCCGTGGATCGCAAGCCGCGAGTACTCATGGCCGAACCTTTCACGTCGGCGAACGGTCACTTCTTCAATGCCGCGTTGACGAAGTCGGACAACTCCTTCGTGGTGGGATCGTCCGGGAGGCCGAGGTCGGCGTTGAGTTTGTTGTGCGTGGTCTCGCGAACGCCGAACGCCTTGGCCGGAATCTCTGAAGCATTGAGCACGCTGGCGAGACGCTGTGCCTGCGCGGACGTGTCGGGATGTCCGGAGACGTACAGAATTAAAAACGGCGGAATGTGTTTTCCCTTGGCGACGTGCGTGACGGCGGAGAAGTCGAGGTGCTTTTTGGGATCGTTGCCAAACTTCTGTCGATGGCCGAACGTCGGCAGCGGTTGCCCATAGAGCATCGCACGCATCTCGGCGGTCGCGATGATCGGTGGCAAATCGTAGGTGTCGCCATCGACGGGGACGCACCCCTTGAGTGCGGAGAACGGAACCCCCTCGGCCTTCAAGTAACGGTCGTCGGTGCAAATTAGCGCGGCGAGCTGTGCTCCGGCGGAATGTCCTCCCACGAAGATTCGCTGCGGATCGCCGCCATGCTTGGCGACGTTCTTGTAGACCCAACCCAGGGACTTGGCGACGTCCCGAGTCAGCACGTCCATCTCGACCGTCGGCAGCAGTCGGTAGTTCGTGGAGACGAAGACAAAGCCTTTCTCCATGAAGAACTGAGGCTTGGTCTGCACGCTCGATTTGTCCCCCGCTTGCCAGCCGCCGCCGTGAATCCAGAAGACGACCGGCAGGTTCTTCGCGCCGCTCGGCGAATACACATCCAAAACGTGTCGTTCGTGCGCCGGCTCCCCATAGGGAATATCCCGTTTGACCTCTTGAGCCTGTATTTGAGAGAGCAGCGCAAAGGCAACAACCAACGGGGCGGCCAGTTTCATGAGACGACTCCCAAGGTAGGGTGGGACAAACTCGCATCGAGCGCCGGCCCACCAGAAACAAGTTTGGAAACTTTTTTGGGCTCTCCGCCATCGGTGTTGAAAACGAATTCGTGAGCCGCAATGCGCTGGCCGCGGGTCGATGAAAAGAACCCGCGGCTAGCGTCTTGCGGCTCACTGGCCCTGAAATCACCACGGATGGCGGAGAGCCCTCTTTTGTGGGTCGGCGCGGCGGAGCATCGGTGGTCCCACCCTACGGTCTGAGGCAAGCTCAGTCGGGACCGCCTGGTTGAGGATTAGTAGGCGATCGGCTCCTCGATGATCTCGTACGTGGTGACCGGAACTTGCTCGATGACTTGCTGCGGGACCATTTTCGTCACGGGGGCTTGGACTTGCCTAGTGACGACATACGGCACCTGCACATTGACGCTCTCGATCCTTTGTCGGGGCACCGAGCGCATCTCCTGGACTTGGTGCGTGCGGAGTTCGACTTTCTGAACTTGCACGGTTTCCGGAACGGTGCGAGTGTGGAGTTCGGTGCGGTAGGCGGTTTGTTTGACCATCCGCGAACACATCTTCGGCCGATTGACTTGCACGTCGTAGGCGATCGTTTGCTCGACTAACTGTGGGCGCGTCACCGTGACCAGCTCTTCCGTTTTGCAACTGCCTTGCAATTCGAAATGAGCCCGCACGCCACCCAGATCGGATTTTCTCGAACGCTTCACGACCTCGGCGTCGGCGATGGTGGTTCGCAATTCCGTGCTGGGGACGTCGCGGCTGACCAATTGTTTGCGAGTGCGCGTCTCCGTCTGGATATTGTCGACGGCGTAGGTTTGCCGGACCAATCGCTCATAGGGAACTTGGACGCTGTAAGTTTCGGTGCGCTGACGTATCGCGGGAACCAAGACGTTGTGCTCGGTCGTGACCTGCCGCGTTTCGGGGACTTGTTCGTAAACGGTGGCGGATCGCTCGCGGACTTCGTTGCGGTACTCGATCGATTCAACCTGCCGCGTCTCCATCACGGTGGTCGGGACCATGCTGGTTTTGGTCACGGTTTGATACGTTGTGCACGGCACGACTCGCCGCACGGTCTATGGCACGGGACACGGGATGACCGGCGTCTCGCACTGCACCGGCACCGTCGGGCAGTTGTCGGTCGTGAACGAATTCAGAATGACAATTCCCTGCGGATACTCGTTGTCGGCCTGAACCGACGGACCAAACACCAAACCGGGAATCACAGCGAGAATAAAGAAGCGTTTCATGGCAATCTCCAGACGGACATCAATGGGGCAACATCGAGAGAGGAGGGCAGACTGACCATGCTTTTGAAAAAAGCCCAGTATCCATCCGAGAAACTTCGCGACTTCGTCTGCCGTCTGTTCGTTGCGGCGGGTGTCTCCGAGCCAGAAGCGGCCCAGGTCGCCGCGAGTTTGATCGAGTCCAATCTGCGCGGTCACGAGTCGCATGGAGTTCTTCGCGTGGCCGATTATCTCGCCGCATTGAAAACCGGTGAGCTGTGCGGCGGAGTCGAGTGGCAAGTCCTCACCGAGACCCCGGCCGTGCTGGTGGCCGACGGCCGCCGTGGCTTCGGACAGGTCTTGGCTCGGCGTCTGGTCGATGCGTTGGCCACCAAGTGCCGGCCGCTCGGAATTGCGTGCGGCACTCTGAAGAATTGCGGTCACGTCGGACGCTTGGCCGAGTGGGTCGAAATAGCGGCACGCAACGGCTTCGCGGCCATGATGTCGGTCAACGACAACGGAGTGCTGCGTTGTGTCGCGCCGCCGGGAGGACTCGACGCCCGCATCAGCACGAACCCAATGGGTCTCGCCGTGCCGACCGGTGACGAACCGCTAGTGCTCGATCTTTCGACGAGCATCGTGGCCAACGGCAAAGTCAAAGCGAGGTTACTCGCCGGTGAATCCTGCCCGCCGGGATGGCTACAAGACGCGGAGGGAAATCCGACGACCGATCCTGCCTCGCGATTCAGCGATCATCCCGGCACGCTGCTGCCGCTGGGGGGCGAGTCGCACGGTTACAAAGGGTTCGGTTTGGGGTTGCTGCTGGATGTGTTGATCGGCGGCTTGTCGGGAGGTTCATGCCCTCCCGCTGGACCGTCCGAGACTGGCACGAACAACGTCGTGATGGTGCTCTGGGATCCCGCGCGATTCGCCGGGACGTCGCACTTTCTCGGCGAGGCGGACAAGCTGATTGACTACGTTCGTTCGACGCCGCGCAAGCCGGGAGTCGATTCCATCACACTGCCGGGTGATCGCAGCGCGGCGATTCGCCGCGAGCGGTTGGCCAACGGGATTCCGCTCGACGTAGGGACGTGGTCAATGTTGTGCGACGCGGCGAAGGAGTTAAACGTGAGTGCCATTGACGCGATCTGAAATAACGTAGGATGGGTCGAGTCATCGAGACCCACCAAATCGGCTACGAATCTACGCGCAACGTGCCACGTTGATTTCGTGGGAGATCGTTCATGCCCTATCACGCCACGATCCGCAGCGAGTCATTCACATTCGCAGACCTGCGCGAGTTGCTGGGGAAGGCGAATGAAGAGAAGTCCGGCGACCAATTCGCCGGCTTGGCGGCGAGCAGCGTTCGCGAGCGAGTCGCGGCGAAGTGGGCGCTGGCAGACGTGACGCTCGGAGAAATTGTCGCGAACCCGGTGATTGATCCCGATCAAGATGATGTCTCGCGGCTTATCCTCGACACACACGATCGCGCCGGTTTCGCCGAACTGCAATCGCTGACCGTCGGCGAGTTCCGCGAGTTCCTGCTCTCAGAACGTGCGAACGAAGCGACGCTGCAACGATTGCGATTCGCAATCACCCCAGAGATGGCTGCGGCGGTCGCCAAGTTGATGAGCAATCAAGACCTCGTCCTGGCAGCGGCGAAGATTCGCAACGTGACACACTGCCGCAACACCATCGGCGAACGGGGCGTGCTTGCGATTCGAGTGCAGCCGAATCATCCCAGCGACGACTTGCGCGGGATCGTCTTGTCGGCGCTCGACGGCCTGCTGTTCGGCTGCGGTGACGCGGTGATCGGCGTGAACCCGGCAGCCGAATCGGTTGAGAGCGTGGCGGCGATCGAGCACACGTTGCAGCGGCTGATCGAATCGCTCGGTGTGCCGACGCAGTCCTGTTGTCTGGCACACATCAGCACGCAGTTGGCGGCATTGGAGCGGGGCGCGCCGATCGACTTATTGTTTCAGTCGATTGCTGGAACTCAGGCGGCGAATCAATCGTTTGGCGTTTCGTTGTCGTTATTGCGTGAGGGACGCGAACGAGTGCTGGAGCATCATGCAGTTCGTGGGATTGGGAAAAGTGTGATAACGGCTGTCGGCTCTCGGCCATCGGCTTTCGGCCGGCACAACGTGATGTACTTCGAGACGGGGCAGGGGAGCGCGTTGTCGGCGGAGGCTCATCACGGGGTCGATCAAGTCACGTTGGAGGCGCGGGCCTACGGAGTGGCCCGTGTGTTCGAGCCGTTTCTGGTCAACAGCGTGGTCGGGTTCATCGGACCGGAGTATCTCGCCAACGAGCGTCAGATCATCCGAGCGGGACTTGAAGATCATTTCTTGGGCAAGCTGCTGGGGCTGCCGATGGGTTGCGATGTCTGCTACACGAATCACGCCGACGCCGATCAGAACTCGGCCGACAACCTGCTGATGCTTTTGACGGCGGCGGGCAGCAACTATTTCATGGGCGTCCCCTGTTCCGACGACGTGATGCTGAACTACCAATCGACCAGCTACCACGACGCGGCCGCCATGCGTCGCCTGTTCGGCCTGCGACCCGCTCCAGAATTTGAAGCGTGGCTGCAAACGACGGGCGTGTTCGACGGCTCGCAATTGGCACTGGCTGGCGATGAACCACGACGACGATTGATTGGCCAACTGGACCGAGTGCTGAGCTAGACGTTGTCCCTGGAGTACCGTCATGCGCATCGCTTTTGACTGCGAACAATGCGGAGCGAACTACAAAGTCGAAGCCGATCGTGCCGGGCAGAAGGCGATTTGCCGAAGTTGCGGAGCGGAATTGCGCGTCCCGGTCCCTCCACCGCCGAACGAATCCCCCGCCACAGTCCTGCGGCACGAGGAACGGACGAAGCCGCTTGAGTTAGTCACTGGCGACGGCGAACAGATTGACGCGATCGTCGACCACATCGAAGCGCATGTCGGGCCGGTGACGATGGTTTTTCACGAGATCGTCTCCGACCTCGTCCACATCGACGTTCATCACGTCCCACCGGAACCGGGTCGTGATTTTCACACGCTGGTCACGACCGGCATGAGCGACAAGCCGATGAGCGTCCCTGACGGTGCGGAGGGTTATCGGTATGCCGAGCTCGTGATCTGTCTGCCGCCTGAGTGGAAGCTGACGAAAGAGGACTTCGCCAGCGAAGAGAATTACTGGCCGATCCGGCTCATCAAATCGCTCGCGCGATTGCCGCACGAGTACGACACGTGGATCGGCCCCGGCCACTCGATTCCCAACGGGGGAGACGATCCGCAGCCCTACGCGGACAACACTCGACTGTGCTGCGCGATCATCGTTCCCACCGTGCGGTTTGGCGAAAAGTTCCTGCGTCTGGAAATGCCAGACGAACGAGTCATCAACTTCTACTCCGTCTGGCCGATCCTTCCCGACGAGACCGAGTTCAAACTCAAGCACGGCTACGACGAATTGATGGACCGGCTGCTCTCTCTCGAAGTGTCCGATGTGATTGACGCACAGCGTCGGAGCGCGGTTGCCCGTCGTAGTTGGTGGCCGTTCGGGAAGTAGCCCGAAGCGTCAGCGTGGGAGAGTCGTAGGGCACCTTTCCTTCGCTAGAGATTCGGTGACGGCGGAATCATGGTCGCCTCTGCCACACGCGCAGGGCGTGAGGCCATGTTCCAACCGTTTTTCCATTTGCCGCTTCGGCACTCGCCCTCTTCGATGGCCTTCAACGCCTCGATAATCTTCTTGTCGTCTTTCACCATCTTTGCGCCAAGTTCTTTAGCGAGTGCTTGACCGTAGTGATTCTGCCGCTTCTTGTCGTCAGTGCCAACGGAGTGGCAGACGTTGCAAGTTGCTTTGTTCTTCTAGCCGATCTCGGCATAACAGGAATCGAACGCCTTCTTGTAGTTCGGCCGCGCATCTCCAGGACGCTCCGAGGCCACGAGAAACACAACCACCAGCGAACAGATCAGCCACAACGGACGCAACACCAAGCGTGTCGGCATGATTGGCTCCTTGGGGATGAGAGTGGGAACCAGGAAGGCGGCGGATAGTTTATCCAAGGCGTTCGACGATCAACAACGGCGGGTCTGTTAGATCGTCACCAATCGTGATCGCTGCTCGCAAACGCGACGCAACTTCATCGAACTTGGCAGGCGGCGCGAAGACTCGGACGAGTGGTTGGTCGGACTGTACTTCGTCGCCGATGCGGACCAGCATTTCGAGTCCGACGCTGTGATCGATGGCGTCGGTGAGCTGTCGTCGTCCACCGCCAAGATCAATGATGATCCAGCCGAGCGATTCCGTGTCGATGGATTCGACGAATCCGGAACGCTCACCGCACAGGTCATGAGCCGGTGCGATCGGACGGGGCGCATCGAGCCGTCCCCCTTGAGCGACCACTATCCGCTCGAGTCGCTCAAGCGCGCGGCCGGAGTCGAGTTCGCGAAGCAACTTCGCTCGCGCGGCCGTGCGTGTGGCGGCGATCTTCGCGCTGACTAACACGTCTTCGGCAAGTTCCAGCACGAGTTCGCGCAGGTCGCTCGGCCCGCCGCCGCGCAGGCAATCGAGAGATTCTTCGACTTCGACCGCATTGCCCGCCATGCGACCGAGCGGTTGATTCATGTCGGTCAGTAAAGCCGTCGTCGCGACTCCCATTCGTTGGCCGACCGCGACCATGCCGGCGGCGAGTTCGCGGGCGATCGTGCGCGATTTCATGAACGCGCCCCGCCCGAACTTCACGTCGAGCACCAGCGCATTCAATCCCTCGGCCAGCTTCTTACTCATGATGCTGGCGGTGATCAACGGCACGGACGGAACCGTCGCGGTCACGTCGCGCAGGGCGTAAAGCTGACGGTCGGCCGGCACCAGTTCGGGCGTCGTACCGGTGATGACGCAGCCAACTTGCTCGGTCAGCCGATGAATTTCGTCGAGCGACAAGTCCGTGCGAAAACCAACGATCGATTCCAGCTTGTCGAGCGTCCCACCCGTCGGGCCGAGACCACGACCGGAAAGCATCGGGACACAGACGTCGCAGCAGGCCAGCAACGGAGCCAGCGGCAACGAGACTTTGTCGCCGATGCCCCCCGTCGAATGCTTATCGACACGCGGCAAGCTGGTCTCCGGCCAGTTCAGCGTCACGCCCGAGCGCAACATGCTATCGGTCAGCGCGGCGGTTTCGGCGTCGTTCAATCCGCGCACAAACATCGCGATCAGCAGCGCGGCCATTTGATAATCGGGAATCCGACCGTGGACATGGCCGTCAATCAGAAACGCGATCTCCTCGGCCGTCAGTTCGCCGGCGTCCCGTTTCTTGGCGATCAGTTGAATGGGGTTCATGGCAGAGGTCAGTGGCCAGAAGTCAGAAGTTTGGTAACGAGTCGACGTAACTGAGGTTCCGCATTCGCGGCAGCGTTGACGACTTCTTCGCTGGTGGTTTGCTGAACATCGTCCGGGCGAAACACGTTTGTGACCATCGAAAACGCGACGACCGGCAAGCCGAGCTCGTGAGCCACCAAGACTTCCGGAACGGTGGACATGCCGACGACATCTCCGTGCGTACGCAGCCAGCGGTACTCGGCGCGGGTCTCGTAATTCGGACCGAGCATCGCGACGTATGTGCCGCGACGAACTCGAATGCGTTCATCGGCGGCGTAACGTTCGGCGAGTGCGAGGAGTCGCGGATCGTAGAACGTAGGACGGGCACTCTTGCCCGTCTCCTCCGAAGAGACGGGCAGGAGTGCCCGTCCTACATTGCCCATCAGATTCACATGGTCGTCGATTAGCAGGATGTCGCCGGAACGCAGCAACGGGTTCATCCCTCCGCTCGCATTGGACACGATTAAGAACTCGGCACCGAGCGCGGCCAGAACACGCACGGGAAACGTGATCTGTTGGGCGGCGTAACCTTCATAGGCGTGAAACCGACCATCCATCGCAATGAGCGGCACGCCGGCCAAGCGACCGGCCAGCAGCCGGCCGCGATGACCGTCGGCGGTCGAACGGACAAAGTGCGGCAGGTCGCGATAACTCCACTCGGCTTCGATCGTGATGTGCTGAGCCAGTGAACCCAAGCCCGTCCCCAGAATGATCGCGGCGCGCGGGCATTCGGCCCAACCGGCGCGGACCACCGCGACGGATTCAGCAACAGCGGCTGAGATTTGGTTGGCCGACAAATTCATCGCATGCGTTCCTGTCCGCCTTGGCCGTTGTGCCGATGCCAGTCTTGTTCCATTTGCCGAAGCTGTGTTTCGAGTTGTCGTAGTTCGTCGGGCGGGAGCGATTCGCCACCGAAGCGGACTCGGTAGAACCACGCCACGATGTCAGCCGGCGCGCTCGCCATGTCCCGATCGGAAAGTCGCTGCGACCAGGTTGGTTGCGAGGCCAAGACGAACTCACGTGCCGTTTGAGTTGGCAGCGGTTCAAGCCCTGCGGATCGCAGCAACCGCAGGAAGCGTTCATAGAACTCGACCCGCACACGCTGCTCGATCGAATCGCCACGCAGCCGCCGCAGGAGTGCCGTCCACCAGCGCGACCAGCGAGCACGCCAATCATCGCCGTTGTTTGTCGCTGCCTCGCTGGGCAACAGCCATCTCAAAAACTTCAACCACGGCGTGAACCACCGACCGCGCGTGCCGGCCGCAGGCTGCGATCTCGCCGCAAACAGCTTCCAGGCCAAACTGCCGAGCACCACCATGAATATCAACGATCCCAGCGCAGACCGTCTCAACCCAGACGCATCTCCCTCTTTGGCTTCCCCGTTGATCGTGTCGTGAACATCGTCCCACACCCGTTGGGCCAACTCTTTGAGCGGCGCATAGAGGCTGTTGTTCTGTTCGGAGAAAGTCAGACCCACCACGCTGTGCGACCAGGTGTCGGCGAACAGATTCGCCAAACTGTGGAAGAGGCCAAATTTCGGAGCCAACGATTTCACGCTGTCGGAACGGCTGGCAGGGGTCGCGTCGACAACGCGCCAGTTGCCATCGAGGTACGCTTCGACCCACACATGCGCATGCCGGCCCTGCACTACGAAGTAGCCGGTGCTGCGCTTCACGTCGCCTCCTTTGAAACCACTGACCAACCGCGCGGGAATCTCGACCGCCCGCAGCATCAGCGCCAGTGCCGAGGCAAAGTATTCGCAATGCCCTTGCTTGCGGTTGAAGAGAAAATCTTCGACCGCGTCGATCTTGGAGTCTTGGATCGACATATCGAGCGTGTAACCGAACTCGCCCGAATCACGCAGGTAATAGACGAGCCTCCTCGCCATCTCGGTGGGGGACGCCGTCGTCGTGTTCGGCGGTTGAGCGACCTGTCGCGCCAGGCTTTGCAGACGCTCGAGCCCACTCTGCGGAAGCAATCCGTAGTATTTGACCTCGTTGCGCAGCGTCTGATTCGAATGTGTGCCGCGCGGGAACTGCGAGTTGTCTCCATGTTGCGGCTTGTCGGAATAAATCGTGTATTTCAGAGTTTCGCGGCCGGTGATGTTTTCGTTGCGGTGCAGCGTCGCGGTTAATCGTCGCTCGATGAGCTGCGACATCCGATGATCCAAACGCCCCGCCACGTGCTGCGGCATTGCGAACAGGATACCGGAGTCCATCGGCTCTACCCGAAACTCCTGCCGGATGACGTCGCTGGTGGCGGGCAAAGAGGGCACGGGCCTCAAATGGCCGTTCCGCCCTGTGGTGCCGACACGCCATTTCCCCTTCTCGTATTCTCCCATCACCGAACCGCGGAACAGGGGTTCGTCAAAGCCGAGCCGCGACGCATGCTCGGCGATGTCCAACGGCTGATCGGTCGCCTGATCGAACATCCGGACTTCCATCACCGTCTGCGTTCCTTCCAGAATCTGGCCGATGTCTCCGAGCTTCACTTCCTCGGCAAACCCGCTCTGCAAGATGCGCAGCGGTTGATCCGGCCCCTCGCCAAAGGCGGAGAAACTGCCGACCCAAATTCGCGGCGTCAACATGAAAAACAACAATCCCACGAACGCCGACAGTACCACGTTCGCGACAACACCGGACGCAAATGGTCCGCTGATCCAACGCAAACGCGGATCGATCTGCACGGTACTGACAGGCTGACTGCTTTGATTCCAGAGGCACGTGCCGATCGAAACACGTTCCGGCTGGGCCGGAGCCGAGACCTCTCGGTGCGTTCCGAACAACATCTCATCTTCAGCGGCGTAACGCTCTCGAGCGCGGCACAACGTGAACAGTGTCAGAGTCCAAACCGCGAGAACCAAAAACATTCCGCACAGCACTCCGAACGATCCTGTCGAAGTCAGCACCGCTCCCACCGCGACATGCAGCACGGCCAGCAGGCACATGGTCCAATACATCCGGGCCGTCTTGGGCAGGAACAGCACGATCCAGGTTAGATACACCAGCAAGTGCGCGAGCGACAGCAGTCGCGCTTCAATCTGGCCGCTGCTCATTTCCCAACCTGCCAAAACAAACGCCCCGATGCCCAACACGTTGGCCCAACTGACTCGCAGCCAGAACAGCTTCCAACGCTCGGTCACAAACAACGCCAGGATCGCCAGAGGGATCGTGAATGCATCCGGGAAGCTCGCCCCTTCGGCAAACGCCAACATGCCGCTGGCCAGAATCATCAAGCCATACAGACTGACCTGCAGCACCGTCGTCATGCCAAGCCCTCCAGCGCGAAGTACGGTGACAAATCGCGTGCCTCGGCCGACAGGCACAACAGTTCGACAGGCTCCATCACATCGCGCGTGCGCGCCAGCAAATCCCCGCGCGACCGCGACGAAACGACCACCACGCGTGAACTGGTTGAAATCCGCTGCATGTTCTCTTCTAACGGTTGCCGAAGGTCGGCCGTCGGGGCGGCTGCCGCCGTTGCCAACAAGTCGAGTGCCAGTTCCATGCTGGATTGATGGTCCCAAGCGACGGTGTTCGTACCGATGATGATGATCCGCAGTCGCGCCTCGCGCGACTGTCGCAGATTCTCATACAACACGGACGCGGCGAAGCTGACTGCCAACTCGACACGATCCAAGTCTGACGCCGTCGGCTGCGCGGGCTGCCACAACTCAACCAGCAAGATCAAGTCGCGATCGCGCGTTTGCTGAAACTCGCGCACCATCAGTTCGCCACGCCGCGCTGTGGTCCGCCAATGAATCGCCTTCGGATTATCGCCGGAGCGATATTCTCGAATGCTCTGGAATTCATCGTCGAACAATCCTGCTCGCGTCTGCCGCTGTTCGGCCAACTCGGTCGCGTTCCATAGCTCGCTCCGCCAGCGCGAAGTCATCCGCCCCACGCGCGGATGCACGATCAGCTTGCTCATGTCCTGGCACACCAGGCCACGCTCAATCAGCCCCAGCGGGAAGTGCGTCGTCAGTTCAATCGGCCCGAAGGAATACTCGCCGCGCTGGCTGAATCGGACGAAGTAATGTCCACGCCGGCTCTGCCGCGCCGGAATGCGCACAAACAATGCCGCTACCTGGAATCGGTCGCGAGCGTGGACCACTCGATCACGAGCGGCCAGCAGCCATGAGCTCAACAGCCACTTGTGATTCTCAACTTCGATTTCGACCGAGACCATTTCTCCCGCCATCGCGCGGTGCGGCAACGTCCGTTTCGCATTTGTCCGCCGCAACATGGAAAACGCGATCCAGCCATTGAGCACCCACGGGCCGATCATCATCGCGAAGACGAACATCAGCATGTTCGTCCGCCCCAAGATCGAGCCGATGAACATGACGCTCATGATGCCGATGTAGGCCATCCCTTCGCGCGTAACCGACATCCGGTGCCGATTCCAACTGGTAATTCGAGTCCAGCGCCAATCCGGCCTGGCCGACGCGATCAACTGGCTCAGTCCCCACAGCATCAAGAACGCCGAAGCAGCGAACAGCACCCAATAACTCAGTTCGCCCCAGTCCTCCGCGAATGATGGTGATCGCTTGAGGACAATCAGTAATCCCGCTCCGCTGAAGACCGAAGTCGCGCCCAACAGCGGAAACGGGCGCGAGCTGTCGTCTTTGGAAGCGAGTTCGGCCATGAGTTAAGCCAAGAGAAGTGAATCGATGTGAGAGAAGTGAAACGCGCGGAGAGATGCCGTTCACTGCGTCGAAGTCTAGGCAGCACCGCGTCGGATGCCAGTGACGATTTGGTCGCTCGGTTGCCGCGTTCAAACTGACGGACCTGCCGACAATCCCGATTGCACGGAAAAAATCGGCCAACTAGACTGCGTAAAGTGAGCAATCTCGGAGGCTCAGCAAAGACGCGTATGCGATGCCGCAACTTCTTTCGCGGAGCAATGTTTCGAGTGATGTGCTGTTTTTAGGCGAGTCGGTTCCCTGACTGTGGAGCGTTCTGCGGACATCACAAGTCGGCACCGGTCTTCCGAAGCGAGCGTCGATACAGAGGGAGAACCGATCGCGGCCCTTCGCCAATATGCGATCGAACTATTCTTGAGGGAGTGAATCCTGTGAGTGAACGACATCTGATCCAAGCGTCTTTCCAATCCAATCGCCGTTGGATGGCTCTGTGTGGCACCTCTGTATTGGCATTGGGAACCACCCTGGTTTCCGGAGCGCTCGAGGACACCAAGCCGGCTCAGCCGGCCGGTTTACGAGGCGTTCTCCCCGTAGATGTCCCCGCCGCAGTGAACGATGAAGCCTTCGGCGTGCTGGACGGAAATTGGAAGGAATGGGCAGAAACGACAGCAGCCGAAGTCGCCAAGCTCTATACGGCCGAAGGGCTCGATGTCGCGGCACAGCGCCAGCATTTGGATGTTCTCAAGCGGAAGTTGCTCACGATGGAGCAATCGTTGAGGGACGCACGATATCGCAGCATCCACGAATCGCTCGGTAGCCTGTACTCCGCACTCAATCGCCGTGTCACAGTCGCCGAAGCCGTACTCGACACCTTGTTGATCGACCCCCAACAAGCCGCCAGCGAGCGACTCGAAGGTCCGCGTCAGGAAGTGGCGAAGTCGCTCAAAGATTTGGAAATGGAACTCAGCGCGGTCAAGAACGGCCAGGCTTGGTTGAGCTATGTTCGTTCCGCGGAGATCACCAAGCTGGTCAGCGATAAGAAGGGTACCGAAGCGGTCCCCGTCTTGACCGCCGTGCATCAGAAGCTGTCCCCGTCAGAGACCGCGTCGCCAGAACTTCGTACGTTCTTGGCGGGTCCGAAATTCGTCGCGCTCCGGCAATCGCTGGACAACTTCGTGAAGCTCGCGGCCACCGTCGATCAACCGATCAACCCGGAAAAGTTGCGGGCCGAATTGGTGACCTTGGTCAGCTCCGTCGAGAAGTTTGAGGAAACGCAATCGACGACCGACGCGGCTGCCGTTCGCAAAGCCTTCGAGACGATCCGCAAATCCTCGCCGGATCAGGGCAACCGCATCGCCGCGGCGATGGCCACGCACTACTTCAATTTCAACCTCCGAGTCGTCGCCAGCGAGAAGTTCCTGTCGAAGCTCATCGGCGAATCTACGACCAAGCAAGGTCAGGTGCGTGACAATGTTCTCGGCGCGAATATCAGCGGCAATCAAACGACAACCGCGACGGTGGGGATCGATCTGAAACCCAACAATAATGGCATTCGATTGAATCTCGTGCTCGATGGTGTCGCCCGCTCGAACACCGTCGGCGTCACCAGTGAAGCCAACGTTTACACGTCCGGTCATCACGTCTTCAAAGCCTCTAAGCCCGTCAGCTTCGACGGCAACCAGTTTGCGACTGGTCCCGCGGAAGTTTCCGTGTGGCCCAGCAATACGACCACCGGAGTCTCGACGAAGTACAGTGGCATGTTCCTCTTCGGTGGCATCGCGGATTCCATCGCAAGGGACGAAGTGGCCAAACGACGTGGGCAATCCGAAGCGATCGCCGCCGAAAAAGTCCGTGCCAAAGTCCTGCCGGAGTTCAATCAAGAGGTCGACAGCAAGATCGGCACCCTCAACAAAGACTTGGAAGAGAAGGTCAACTCCAAGCTGCGTGAGAAGGACTTGATGCCATCAGCGACAAACTACCGCACGACCGAAGACGACCTGCGAGCGAATTTGCGTCTAATGGCCGATCGCGAATTGGCCGGCGGTGATGGGCCGTTCGTCACTGTCCCCAGCACCGGATTCGTGGTGGCATTGCACGAGTCGTTGCTCAACAACAGTCTGGACCGGCTGAAAATCGCCGGCCGGACTATGACGGATAAGGAACTTGCCACCGAGATCGAAAAGTCGTTTTCCGATCTGCTCGGCCGCCAGTTCAACGCCACGCAAAAGATCGAAGCCGCTGGCGAAGGAGCGAAGGAACCGGCGACCTTCATCTTCCCTGACAAAGATCCGATTCGCATTCGGCTCAACAATGGCCAATTGACGCTTACCATTCGGGCCGGCCTGAAGCAGAAGGCCGGTGAAGAGGACATCCCGACTCAGGAGATCACTGTGCCGTTGATGTTTCGCGTCGAAGGCACCGAACTCGTCATCGAAAGTGGCGATATCGGAGTCGCACCAATGGAACCGCCCGCCAACGCGGCGATCCAGATCACTCGTGCATCCGTCGTGCGGACGAAAATCAAGAACGCACTGCCGACTCGCAAGTTTGATCGTTTCGTCAGCATCGACAAGAACCGTCAGACACCAATTCATCTGGGCGTCGCACAGATCAAAGCCACGGGTGGTTGGCTGAGCCTTGCCTTCGAGTAACTCGACAGCGTCCCCCAGACTTGTTGACATCTTGCAGGACCGGAACCGCCCATGGCGATTTCGGTCCTGCTGTTTTTTGACGAGGTCTTTCCCGCGAGAGCGAAACGAAATGTCGAACGTCGAATCGGATTTGATTGTCACGAATTTGTGCAAGGAGTACGTCACGGCGGCCGGCCCTCTGATCGTGCTCAAGAGTGTGAACCTAACGCTGCGAGGTGGAGATGCCCTGGCGGTCACCGGACCATCCGGTTCTGGCAAGAGTTCGCTGCTATTCGTACTCGGTGGCTTAGAACGTCCCACGCAAGGTTCCGTGCTGTTGCGAGGCCAAGATGTCTTCGCCGCCAACGAAACGGAACTCGCTGAGTGGCGGCAGCAATCGGTAGGCTTCGTTTTTCAAGAACATCACTTGCTTCCGCAATGTACGGTCTTGGAAAACGTGCTGATCCCGCGACTCGCCGGCTCCGGCACGACGGCGGAAGACGTCACCCGTGCGACGAAGTTGCTCGAACGAGTCGGCTTGCAGCAGCGAATCGAACATCGCCCTGCTCAGCTTTCCGGTGGCGAGCGACAACGCGTCGCCGTCTGCCGTGCACTCATCAATCAGCCCGCGCTCTTGCTGGCCGACGAGCCAACTGGCAACCTGGATCGCGAGAACGCCGACTCGATCGGCAGCCTGCTGTTGGAACTCAGTCGCGACGTCGGCAGCGTGTTGATCTGCGTCACTCACAGCGCCGACCTGGCCACCCGTTTCCCGCGCCAAGCGGAATTACGCGACGGCGTGCTCACCCCGATCACCTAAAACGCCACCGAGCTTTCCCCGGTGGTTCCCGCGCTTCTCCACTACATCCGAAAGAATGTCATGACCGAGATCTCTGTCGGCCGCCGCCACTTTGCCAGCGACAATTATTCCGGAGTCTGCCCCGAAGCCTGGGACGCGATGGCTCGTGCGAATCAAGGACACGTCCCCGCCTACGGTGATGACGAATGGACCGCCAAAGCTGCCGACTTGTTGCGGGAACTCTTTGAGGTCAACTGCGAGGTCTTCTTCGCATTCAACGGCACGGCCGCCAACGCACTAGCGCTCTCAGCCATGTGCCAGTCGTACCACAGCATCCTCTGCCACGAGTTGGCTCACGCTGAAACCGATGAATGCGGCGCACCGGAGTTCTTCTCGAACGGCTCAAAGATTCTGGTGGTCTCCGGCGAGGATGGCCGCATCCGTCCCGACTCGGTCTCGCACATGGTGCAGCGACGTTGCGACATCCACTATCCGAAGCCGCGGGTCCTCAGCCTGACGCAAGCGACCGAACTCGGCACGGTGTACTCGGTCAACGACCTGCAAGCTCTATTCGAGACCGCTCGGCGACACGACCTGCGAGTCCACATGGACGGCGCACGCTTTGCCAACGCGGTCGACACGCTCGGCGTCGCCCCGAAAGAAATTACTTGGAAGGTTGGCGTCGATGTCCTTTGCTTCGGCGGCACAAAAAACGGCATGGCCGTCGGCGAAGCGATCATCTTTTTCAAGAAGGAACTCGCCCACGAGTTCGCCTATCGCTGCAAGCAAGCCGGACAGCTCGCGTCGAAGATGCGCTTCCTCGCCGCGCCGTGGGTCGGCATGCTCGAATCCGGAGCGTGGCTGCGCAACGCCCAACAAGCCAACCGCATGGCCGAGCAACTCGAAGCGGGCCTCCAGCAAATCCCCGGCGTCGAATTCATTTCCCGCCGCCAAGCGAACTCCGTCTTCGTCCGTCTTCGTCCTGATGTCGCGACCGCACTGCGAACACGCGGTTGGCGCTTCTACACATTCATCGGAGCCGGCGGCGCACGCTTTATGTGTTCCTGGGACACCGCTGAGTCCGACATCGCCGCCCTCATCGCCGACGTGCGCGAACTGACAACAGCGAAGTCAGCAACGTAGCCGCCCCGTTCGCCGAATCGTTACCCAGTTGGAAACGGCACTGGCGACGATATAACGCTGATGCCCAATGGCCGACGTGACTTTCCGTGCGGATCGAAACCATGCAGTTTCAATGCCCTCATTGCCAGGTTGCCATTCAGCTCCTTGAAGCCCCGCCGGAAAGCGATGTCACTTGTCCGTCTTGCGGCAGCCAGATCAGCAGTGCCGAGCGAAACAAGAGCACGCCCCTCATCTCGCCCCCTGCAAGCGATGGACGGGAAACAACCTTGCTTCCCGCCTCACCGAGCGGGCTACCATTATTGCCGTCTTCCGTATCACAAACAGACTCTGCATCAGCAGCCACGCAACCCACC
>SXKJ01000051.1 GCA_005778115.1 Planctomyces sp.
AGAACTGGTGGACCGAGTCCGATCAAGCCGCATTTGAAAAGCTGGCCGGCCGACTCGTCGTGCAGTACGAAGGCTATGAAGCCCTGCCAGCGAAGAAACGCAACGGCCGTCTGACCCTGGGCGAGACCATCGCCGATCTCTCTGGCATGGCGATCGCTTTCAAAGCCTATCGTATCTCGCTGGGTGGCAAGGAAGGACCGGTGCTCGACGGCTACACGTCGAGCCAACGCTTCTTCCTCGGCTGGTCGCAAATCTGGCGTCGCAAGTATCGCGATGCCGAACTCATCAAACGGCTCGTCACCGATCCGCACTCGCCATCGCACTTCCGAGCCAACGGCCCGGTGACGAACCTCGACGCCTTCTACGAAGCCTTCAACGTCAAACCGGGCGACAAACTCTTTAAGCCGAAAGCAGAGCGGATTCAGATTTGGTAACAGCGATTTCAGAGTTGAGTCACATTCGTGAGCCGCTAGGCGCTAGCCGCAGGTCGATGAATTCAACCCGCGGCTAGCGCCTCGCGGCTCACGCGAGCAGTCATCAACACCAAGGACTTCGACCATGACGATTCAAGTGACCTGCGAGACCTGTGGGAAAGTCCTCAAAGCACTGGATGACCACGCCGGCAAGAAGGCCAAGTGCCCGGATTGCGGCAACATTCTGGTGGTTCCGGCTCAGGAGATTCTCGATGCGGAAGTAGACGACGGATACCACTTCAGTGCCACCAGCAGTGGTGTGGAGGAAGAGGCCACGAACGATCGACTCCCCTGTCCGGCTTGCGGTGAAGAGATCAAGAAGGACGCTAAGAAATGCCGCTTCTGCGGTGAAGTGCTCGACCCGACTCTCAAGCGGAAGTCTGGATCGAGCCGAGCCGGCTCATCACGTCACCGAGGTGGCTCGGCACCGACAGCCGATCTGGGCAAGCGGTTTCTCGGATCGCTGGCGGATGGCTTTGTGGGCTTCGTCTTTCTCATTCCAGGATTTGGACTGATCATCGCCGGGGGTGGCGAAGAGGGGATCGACCAAGAATCCCCCGTGGCAATCGCCGGCGTGCTGTTGTGCATGGTGGGGCTCCTGGCCCTCTTTGGCCTGCAACTCTACTTGTTGGCGACGCGCAGTCAGTCCATTGGTAAGTACCTGGTGAAGACAAAGATCTACGATTACGAGACCGATGAGCCTGCCGGTTTCGTGAAATGCTTTCTGCTGCGAGTCATGGTCAACGGACTGATTGGCGCGGTCCCCTGCATCGGTCCGATTTACAACCTCGCCGATATTCTCTTCATCTTTGGCGAGGAGCATCGCTGTCTGCACGACCAAAGCGCTGGTACTTACGTCGTCGATATTTCGTGATCTCGATCGCAATGAAAGGCTCACAACATGCTGACCAACCGCCGCCACTTTTTGAAAACCGCTGCCGCAACCGTGGCGGCGACCACGTTGCCGCAGTGGTATTTGGACGAGCTTGCCACGCCGTCCGCTCGCGCGGCCGATGATCAACCCGCGATCGCCCTGATCGGCTGCGGAGGCATGGGGCGCGGCGATGCAAAAAACGCTTCCCGGTTCGGCCGAGTCGTGGCGGTCTGCGATGTCGATGACAAACAGATCGGGGAAGCCAAGAAGCAGTGGCCGGACGCCGAAACCTACAAAGACTTTCGCAAGGTGATGGATCGCAAAGATGTTCAAGCGGTCGTCTGCGGCACCGTCGATCATTGGCACACACTGGTCTCGCTGGCGGCGCTGCGATCCAAGAAAGATGTGTACTGCGAGAAGCCGTTGACGCTCACGATCGATGAGGGGCAACATCTGGTGAAGGCAGTCAAAGAGACCGGCCAACTCTTGCAGACGGGCAGTCAGCAACGGAGTGACAAGATTTTCCGTCTGGCCTGCGAACTCGTTCGCAACGGGCGGATCGGCAAGCTGAAACATGTCTCGGTCTGGCTGCCGAGCGGCCGGCGCGAAGGTCCGTTCAAGACCGCGACGCCGCCGGCCGGACTCGATTGGAACCTCTGGCTGGGGCCGACTCCGGAAGTGGAATACGTCCCCGAACGGACCCACGTCACGTTCCGCTATTGGTGGGAATACTCCGGCGGCACGATGACCGACTGGGGCGCACATCACAACGACATCGCGCTGTGGGGCATCGGTACCGAGCGCAGCGGTCCGGTCTCCATCGCCGCCAAGCCGCAAATCGAAATGATCCCCGGCGGCTTCTCTGCCTTCAGCGAGTACGCCGTCGAATACACGTACGCCAACGGAGTCACGCACTCCTGCCACAGCACACCCGCCAACGCCTGGAACGGTGCGGTGCTGGATGCAAAGGGCCAACAGCACGGTGTGAAGTTCGAGGGCTCCGACGGTTGGATCTGGGTCACTCGCGGCAAGATCGAAGCCAGCGATCCGGAGATGCTCGTCACGCCGCTTGCGTCGAATGCCGCTCGGCTTGCCGAGAGCAACGACCACATGGGCAACTTCTTCGACAGCATCAAGTCGCGCAAGCCCCCGATCTGCGAAGCCGAAATCGGCCATCGCTCGGCCACGGTGTGTCATCTCGGAGTCATCTCCCTGCGTCTGGGCCGCAAGCTGCAATGGAACCCGCAAGCCGAACGCTTCATCGGCGACGACGAGGCGAACCGCTGGCTCACCCGCGAACTCCGCAAGCCGTGGAGTTACGACGCGGTTTAGTGACAGAACCTGCCCCCGGCTCGCGAACCTCAACAAATCTGCGGCGAAAAACCGGTTCCGAAACGGTCTGGACCTGTTTTTCGCGTCGTGGCTACCATCCCGCCCCTTTCCGAGCCTCCTGTCTGTGCGCGAGTCGGCGACGACCGCGATCTTTCAAATTTCCGTTCGGTGGAATGGAGTCTGCCGTCATGCGTCTCTCTTATTTATTGGCGTTGGGTGTTTGTCTCGCTGTCACCAGTCTTGCGACGCCGGGGTTGGCCGCGAACAAGGTCATTCCGATCGAAGCGATCAAAGGCAAGAAGTATGTGCTCGGCAAAGAGCATGGCCCGTGGATGATCATGGTCGCCAGCCTGGCCGAGCCGCCGCCGGAATTTCGTGTCGAGGGGCCGACCAAAGAACAGGCGGCTGATGCTCTCGTTTACGAGTTGCGCAAGAAGAACATTCCAGCTTACGTCTACGAGCAGAAGGAAGAGATTCAGCCGCTGAGCACCATCAATCGCGGCGGTCGGACGATCCGTCGCGAGGTGCGAGCCAAGGACCATCGCATCTGTGTCGTCGCCGGAAATTACGACACGGCGGAGGATACCCTCGCTCAGAAGACCATGAACTGGATCAAGACGTTTAATCCCAAAGAACTCTCTGAGCACGCGGTGTTTCATCCGACACCGGGGCGGCCCAGCGTGCTCAGTGGAGCGTTCCTGACCGTCAATCCGATGCTCTCCGCCGACGAGATCGCCCAGCGCAAGATCGATCCGCTGTTGTTGCAGCTCAATGCCGGCCGCAAGTACTCGTTGCTGGGGAATCCGGAGAAATACACACTGGTCGTGGCCTCGTTCCGCGGCAAAGCGCAATTGGTCAGCAAGCCTTCCGATAACGATTTCGAGATCGGTAAGTCGCTCGACGAAGCGGGACGCAACGCCGAAATCCTCTGCCACGCCTTGCGCGAGCGGAATCTGCATCTCGGTCGCCAGTACGACGCCTATGTGTGGCACGAACGAGATCGCTCGCTGGTCTGCGTGGGAGGTTTTGTCTCGGACAAAGACCCATCGGTGCGGGACACCTTCGAGCAATTCGCCGAATGCAAACAGAAGCATCCGCAAACGCAGCTCGACGTGTTGATGCCCAGATCGTTGCTCGTGCCGGAACCGGATAAGGAGAAATGGATCTTTCCCAAGATTACGAAAGCCGTCTCGCGCAATCGAACCGTCGATCCGCTGCCGAAGCACACCTTCGCGTTCGACCCCAAGCCACAGTTGCTGCTGGTGCCGAAGTCGAGTAACAAGTCCAGCCGAGGGGGATGACTCGCGGCCGAATCGCTCAGCCCGGCTTCGCCTCGTGAGCCGCAAAGCGCTAGCCGCGGGTCGATGATGACAACCCGCGGCTAGCGCCTTGCGGCTCACTGAATTCAGCAGGCCTTTCGATCTTTCAGGAGCCGCCGTATGTCCTCTGATCCCGCCGCGCCGAGCGATTCGACTACGGCCTCACGCCCCGAATTGCTCCGCGTACTCGGCCTGGGCATCGCGATCGCGATGGTGGTCGGCAACACGATCGGTTCGGGGATCTTTCGTAAACCAGGGCTGATCGCGGCTGACGCGGGCTCGTTTCCGTTGATCATCGCTGGCTGGATTGGCGGTGGACTGGTTTGCCTGTTGGGCGCGCTCTGCTTCGCGGAACTCGCTGCGATGCTGCCGCGCGCCGGCGGCATGTACAACTATTTGAAGGAAGCCTACGGCAAACCAGTTGCGTTCTTGTACGGCTGGAGTGAGTTCTTCTTCGGCACGCCCGCGTCATGCGGAGCGTTGGCGATCATGATTCTCGAAACGCTGGCGGTCGTGTTCGAGATTCCCCTGCCGCTCAACGAGTTGTTGTTGGTGATTGGCTCAGTGCTGCTGATCCTGTTCGTCGCGATGGTGAATGTGCTCGGAGCCATTTGGGGCGGCCGCGTCCAAGGCATCACGACTGTGATCAAAGCGGGTATGGTCGGATTGATTGCGTTGTCGCCGTTCCTGATGATGCTCGTCGGCAGTTCAACACTGAGCTGGGACAACTTCACGGTCCCATTCGATCCCGCACTCTCGACGCTTCCCAAAGAGACGCTCGAAAACATGACAGTGCCGAAGTATTCAACGCTTCCGTCGCAGATGGCCGCCATCCTGCTGGCTGTGATGTGGTCCTACAACGGCTGGGATGGCGTCGCTCCCGTGGCGGCCGAAGTACGCGATCCCGGCCGCAACATTCCTCGTGCGTTGTTTGGCGGCGTCGGCATTTTGATTCTGGTCTATGTGGGAGCCAACGTGGCCTATCACGGCGTGCTCAATATGACCGAACTGGTCGATACTCCGGGCCGAACGGCTCAGGCCATGTTGGCCAAACAGATGGGGATCCTGGGGCCGCGTTGGGCCACGATCTCGGTCACGATCCTTTCAATCGTGATCGCCATCAGTTCGTTTGGAGCAATCAACAGCAACCTGATGCAAAGCCCGCGAGTGGCTTATGCGCTGGGACACGACGGCGTGTTCTTTGAGAAGCTGGGGCATGTTCACGCGAATTACCGAACACCCACGATCGCGATCTGCACGCAGGCGACGATGGCCTCGCTGATGGTTGTCGGAGCCAGAATCTCCAAGCACTATGTCGCCGCGCTCAAGACCCGCGATCTGTTCGACATCCTGACCGACTACGTCATCTTCTCGGCCAGCGTGTTTCTTGTGTTGTCGGTGATCGGCGTGGTGATCCTGCGTTACAAGCATCCCGAATGGCATCGACCGTATCGGACATGGGGCTATCCGGTGACGCCGTTATTGTTCGTCGGGTTCTATGTGTGGTTCCTGCCAACGGCGTATCGCCTGGAGTCGTTCGCCGCACATGTCGCGGCGATTCTGATCCTGCTGGGTCTGCCAGCCTATTTCATTTACGCGGCCGTTGTACGTAGCCATCATCGCTCCGCGTGATGAGCTGGTTACCGGGCAATGCGTTGGCAAGCGATCGGCTCGTCACGCGGAGCGATGGGGCTACGTTCCTGCGGCTTCGTGGCCAAGCAGACGAACTTTCTTGGAGCAACCGCTGTGGACTCAACCGATCCCTCTCCGTTATCTCAACTGAAACCTCGCCGCCAGATTCATGGCATCTCGGCGATCTTGTTGCCGTTCACGGAATCGGGTGCGGTCGATTGGCGCGCTTTCGACGCGCATCTGTTGCGGACGGCCGAGGCGGGACTGACTCCGGCCGTCGATATGGATACCGGCTTCGTGCATCTGCTCGACGGTGAGACCTATCGCGAAGTGCTGCGGCGCACTCAAGCGGTGCTTGATGGCCGGACCTTTGTCGCGGGAGCGTTCGTCAGCGATCAGCCGGGTGCGAAGTTTGACCTCGCGGGATATCAGCGTCAGATCGGACACATTCAGCGAGCGGGCGGGCTGCCGATCCTGTTTCAGTCGTTTGGCCTGGTCGAGTTGCCCCCGGACAAATTGATCGCGGCGTATCGCGAGATCGGCCGGACCTGCGATCACTTCCTGGCGTTTGAGCTGACCCCCATGCTGGCGAAGTTTGGTGCGATCTATGACCTCGACACGTTCTCTGGATTGCTCGAGATTCCGCAGTGCATCGGCGAGAAGCATTCGTCGTTTCAGCGCGAACCGGAATGGCAGCGACTGCGGCTGCGCGACGAGCGGCGGCCGGACTTCACCGTTTATACCGGCAACGATTTCGCCATCGACATGGTCATGTACGGCAGCGACTACCTGCTCGGCCTGAGCACCTTCGCGCCAGACCTGTTCGCGAAACGGGATGCCTATTGGCTGGCCGGTGATCCGCGCTTCTTTGAATTGAATGACCAATTGCAGTACCTGGGCATGTTCGCGTTCCGCTCGCCAAGTCCCGCGTATAAGCATTCCGCCGCGCAGTTTCTGAAGCTACGCGGCTGGTTGACCTGCGACCACACGCACCCCAACAGCCCACCGCGCCCGGCCAGTGACATCGACGTGCTCCGCGAAATCGGCCAGCGAATGGGTGTCATTGAGTGATCCGCGCGACCACGTTTGCCACCGCTCAATGAAATTCACCCCACTGGGCTTGTCCCAGTGGCTCGCGGGCTTTTGCACTACTCAAATCGCCGGTGATTTCGCGTAGTGCAAAAGCCCGCGAGCCACTGAGGCAAGCTCAGTGGGGGCAGTTAATCGCTCAGTCCCGTGCTGGCCAGAATCTCGCGCAGCAGTTCCACCGGCACACCGGCGGACCAGGCGGCGGCGACGGCGGGGAGCCAATGTTCGCGCACGATCGGGCCGGACGACTCGATCCCTTTTAGCGGCAGAAAGAAGGCGTTCGGGCCGGTGCCGAGGATCAAGCTGTCGTGCAGAAAGAACGCGACTCGGCCGCCACGAACTTGATGCTCGCGGAGTCGAGCGGTCTCTCCTTCGGTGGAATACAGCAGCATGTGGCCGCGGCAGGCGGCGAGCAGTTGGTCGATATGCGGCGCGTCGACGGGGACGATCACCGCTCCTTCCGGCGGAACCGCATGAACCAGTGGTAGCACTCCAAGAAGGAGGTCTTCGTCAGATTTAGACGCATTCGCCGAAGCGAGACTCGAAAGAACGGAGACGTCACAACGCTCGCACCCCAAACCATGAGCGCGAGCCTCGTCGGGTTGGCTTTCAAAGATCGCGGCCTCGACACACGGGTGCAGCAACAACGAGCGGATGCGGTCCTGGTCCAAGCCGCGCAGCAAATACGGTCGCTGACCATCCACGGAAACTTCGCAGCCCAGCGTGATGCCGACTCGCCGGCCGAGCTTGCGCAGCAGACCGGCGATCAAGAGTCCAATTTGACTGGCTTCCGAGCCTCCCGCGATGCCGACGATTGGAATGCGGCCATCCGCGCCGCCGGGGAACATCAGCTCGACGATCGCATCGCCGACCGGTTGCGGATGGCCATAAAGCGGCTCGACGTGCATGAGTAGCCCGGGGCCCGCATTGACCTCGATGACCATCCCTCCCTGTTCTTCCAGCGGCCGACTGATGTCTTCGGCGACGACGTCCAATCCCGCGATGTTGAGACAAATCGTCTGTGCGGCGAGCACCGCACGTTCGGCGACGGAGGGATGAACCTTGCTCGTCACGTCAGTCGTTAGGTCGCCGTTGACCTTCACGATCACCTCTTGTCCGGCCGCGGGAACCGAGTCGGGGGTCAGCCCTTTGCGTTTGAGCATCACCAGCGCGACCTCGTCCAATTTGATCATGCCGAGCAAGTCGGTGTAGTTCTCGCCGCGCAGCGGATCGCGATTCACCTCGTCAATCAGTTCGGCCAGCGTGCTGCGTCCATCTCCGATAACGACATCGTTCTGGCCGCGTGCCACCGCGATCAGCCGGTTGCCGACGACCAGCAGCCGATGCGCTTGTCCGCGCGCGAACTGTTCGACAATCACACCGGTCGTCCCTTCGCTGTTTTCACGATGCGCGAGGTCGAACGCTTCGGCGATTTCTCCACAGGTCATCAGGTCGAACGAGATGCCTCGGCCGTGGTTGGCGTCGCGCGGCTTGAGGACCACCGGAAATCCAATCTCTCTCGCGATTGAGCATGCCTCATCGGCGGTGTATGCGACACGGCCTTGCGGGACTGGCACACCAACGTTGCGCAGCAATTTTTTTGTCAGCTCTTTGTCTTGAGCGATATCCTCGCCAATCGAACTGGTCTCATCGGTTTCGGCGGTCCAGATGCGATGTTGCCGCGCTCCTTCCCCCAGTTGCACGAGACTATTGCTCGTCAGTCGCCGGCAGGGGACATGCCGCGCCGCCGCCGCGTGCAAGATCGCGCGTGTGCTCGGACCTAACCGCACGTTGTCCGCCAGATCGACCAGCTTGCGAATCTCCACGGGCGCATCGAACGGCCCATCGTTTAAGGCTGCGAGGACACAGAGGCGAGCGGTCTCCAAACACGCTCGGCCGAGTGTCTCCTCCTCAAACTGAACTGTCAGCCGGAACGAGTCGTCATCAATACCGGCGTGGCAACCGGTGTACTGAGGCGGCGTGCCGGCCGAGGTTTCCAAAACGCACGTCACGCGCCGCAAGACTTCGGAGAGCGGCAACCCACGTTCGGCGAGTTTGTGAAACGACTCTTGCGAATGAGCCTCGCCACTCACTGACGGTGTTTGCTGCGGAGGATCATCCAGGGCCGGCAGCCAGGACAACAATCGGGAGATCACGTGGGGATCGTCACTGGACCGCCATGTCCGCTGGCCCTCCCAATTCACGGATACTTCTAATGTCGGCACGCCCGACCAACGATTTGGTCCGTGGTACGCGACGATCTGACGAAACTCCATCTCTCACTCCGAACGGGAAACAAAACACGGGAAAGGATGAATGGGACGGAAACGTCCGAGGGGACTGATGTGACTTTCGATGTTCTAGCCTCGATCGGCGATCGCGCGGTCAGGGCTTGCCACGGCGATCGCTAAGCTCGCCCAGCCGATCAGAAACAAGACTCCACCCAGCGGAGTGATCGCGCCTAAGGCGCGGACTCCGGTGATGACCAAAACGTACAGACTTCCTGAAAACAACACGATGCCGCCGATGAACGACCAGCCGGCCACCGTCAGCGATCGCCGCGAGTGATCGCGTGCCAGCAGTCCCACCGCCAACAACGCCAAGGCGTGAGTGAGCTGATACTCGGCCGCCGTTTTGAAGTCTTGCAAATACTTCCACGACGCGGGCACTTCCAATCCCGCGATGACACGCTTGTCGGACTCGGCATAGACCGACTTCAGGACTTGATCCAAGCCATGCGCACCGAATGCTCCCAACGCCACGGCCAAGCCGGCCAGAATCGCGCCGCTCGTCAGCCAGAATCGTCCGCTCGGCATGTCTTCTTCCTTTTCGATAACTGACTGGCAAATGGAATGAATTGAGCAGATTCCCAAACTCAAAATGGATTGTGGTCGAGTCACCAGAGTCCAACAACCAACGTTCTGCGAGAGACATTCCGGCGAGCGGGGCGGCGTCAGCCCCCCGGTGCGTTTGCCGACG
>SXKJ01000052.1 GCA_005778115.1 Planctomyces sp.
AACTAAGCTCCCTGCGAGATTCGACCGCCTGAAGGCGGGACTACGAACTTGGAAGGAGCCATCTCAATTCGCTTGAGTCATTGCACATCGCCGACCCACCCTTGTCAGTCCGATCAAGACAATTTGGGATTACCTGCTCCAGAAAACGTGGTTGCCCCATGAAAAAGTCCAGTACCTCGACTTCAAAACTGGCATCACTGAAGAATCGCCGAGCCGATAGCGATCGCCGACTGCGCCAAAGCACGCGCCTCGCGCGGGTGTTGCAGGTGCTCAACTTGATTCAGGGCCGAGGTCGTTGGAATGCCAAGTCGATTGCTCAAGAGTTGGAGTACTCCGAGCGGACGATCTTTCGAGACTTGCAGGTGTTGGAACTGGCCGGCATTCCGTGGTTCTTTGACGAACATCACCAATGTTATCGAGTCCGTCCCGACTGCCGATTCCCGGTGCTCAATCTGACGGATGAGGAACTGCTCGGTCAGGCGGTGGCGACTGCGGCCACTAAAGCGAAAGGACTCGACCTGGGGACCGGAGCCAGCCCAACGACTCGCAAGTTAGCGGCGAACTCGGCCGAGAACGCTCAAACAATTCTCGCCGATGCCGAGCGGTTGATGGGTATCTTCGATTTGAAACTCGCCGATCACAGCCGGCATCAGGAAATCTTCAAGACGGTTCAATGGGCCTTGCTGAAGCAGAAGCAACTCACCGGTCAATACGAGAGTCCCTACGAATCAAAACCGGCCACGCTGCGACTGCATCCGTATCGGCTGTGCCTGGTCAAGAATGCGTGGTACGTGATCGCTCGCCCGGCGGATGAAAAAGAACCGCGCACGTACCGAGTCGCTCGGTTCAAGACGCTGCGGATGCTGGATCAGCCGGTGGCCGTCCCCGACGACTTTGATCTGCATCGCTACTTCGGCAACGCCTGGGCCGTCTATCGCGGCGCGAAACGCTACGACATCGAAATCTGGTTCACTCCGGAAGCGGCCAGGCTCGTCACGGAGACTCATTGGCACGACACGCAGAAGGCGACTCATCACAAGGACGGCAGCGTGACGCTCAGCTTCCAGATCGACGGCTTGGAGGAAATCGCCAGTTGGGTGCTGTCCTGGACCGGCCAAGCCAAAGTGCTTCAGCCACCGGAACTCCGAGCCCTCGTGGTTGGCAAGCTGCGGCAAGCGCTGGAATTACACAGGTAGCTGCCTGTTGTGGCGCACGCGGCTCGCGTGCGTTTCCTCCGAACTCGACGCACGCGAGCCGCGTGCGCCACAGGTCAATCTGCCGCTCCGACTGACCCCATGCTGTCAGTGCTGTCGGATATTTGTTGTCGCCGAGCATCAACAAATCCAAGACGCGAACAAGCGGAAAGGAACATCGAAATGCACCTTCTCGATCACTGGTCCATTCCGTGGGGCTATCTTCTGACGTTCGCCTTCGGCTGCTGGTACGGAGCTTCCTGGGTGCATCGTCACAACGTAGTGATGGACCGCAGCCGTCATCGACGTCTGGTGAACGATCTAAATGACACGACCAACGCCCTCGCACGCGTGACGGCAGGCGAGCCCAGCTTCGTGACGGCTCCGAAAGTGGACGACGATGATTCCTTCGTCGAGTTCATCGACGTTTATGTGGAAGAAGAAAGCTAACCGGCCATTGATCCGGACATCCAAATTGTTTTCGACGAAAGATCGCCACCGATGATTGCTGACTGGGACACAGACACCGTGCTCATTTCGGACTTGCTGCAACAGCGGTATCCGACGATTGAGCGTGAACTCCGCCGGATTCTCGAAAAGCACGCCGTCCCATTGCTCACAGTGCGCGGGACGAAGGACATTTGGATTCGCGACTACGCCCCGCTGCAAATCCAGCGAGGCCAGTTCCTCCAGTTCCGTTATTACCCGGACTATCTGCTGGACGGCGACGAGCACTCGATCACGAAACCATCGGTGTTCCGTTCGCTGCCATTCATTCGCAAGCGACGACATTCCCGATTGATTCTGGACGGCGGCAACGTCGTGGCGACCCAACAAACTGCGATCCTCACGAACAAGATTGCCCGCGAGAATCCCAAGCTCGTCCCCAGCCAGATTCAAAGCCGTCTGACTGAGCTGCTGAACGTCGAGCGGCTGATCGTGATTCCCAAAGAACCCTACGATGACATCGGGCACGCCGACGGCATGGTTCGCTTCTTGACCGATGACATCGTGGTCTTGAACGACTATCGGAAAATGTCTCCCACGTTTGCCAAACGTCTGGAAGCGACCCTCACCAAAGCGGGCCTGCAACTAATGCGACTGCCGTACCGACCAGAATTGAAAAAGCGAGCGGGAATCGCTTCCGCCGTGGGCAACTACGCGAATTTCCTGCGAGTCGGCAACCTCGTCATCATTCCAAAGTTCGGCCGGAATCAAGACCAAGAAGTTCAGCGATTGATGGCCGCCTGGCTGCCGGCCGTGAAGTTGGAAGCTCTCCGCTGTAAACCTCTGGCACAGGAGGGTGGAGTCCTCAACTGTGTGACGTGGACGATTCGAAAATGAAAAGGCAGCGCAATGGTGACACGACTTGGATTGCAGACATTCGCGATCTTGATTCTGCGATACATCAAGACGAACTCTTTTGGAGACGGTCGGCAATTCGCCATCGAAATGACTAACGACCGCCGCTATTGGCAATCCAACAACAGGGCGTTCTCGCGACGAAGGTTTGCTGGTAATAGGCCCGATCGAAAGAATCGACACTTCGAGTAAAATACGCTCATCTTCGAAGAAGTCGTTCTTCGAGGTTGATGATTTCGAAGCTCAGATCTTTCTTGATTCCGATGAATTGCACTGGATATCTGAGGTTACCAAGTCGCTTCGCAAGCTCGCCAAGTTTTGTCCAGGTCGTGTTTTTGATCGCTTGCTTACGCAACAATTCTTCCCAGTATTCGATGGGTGCCACCGGGCAAACATTGAAGTGTTGCGGGTGTAAAAAGGGTTCAACGGGACTCTTGGGGGCTGTTGTTTGAATAAGCGGACATGCTGATTTCCAATCGGGTTGTGTGTTTCTTCCGAATCCCGAAAGGAGAGAGCAGCATGTCCGCAGAAGTGTTTTATCGAGCGATGGGGTTGCCG
>SXKJ01000053.1 GCA_005778115.1 Planctomyces sp.
GACCGCTCCGTTAATGAAGCAAATCGGGATCTTCATGCTCTCGACCAATCGTCGGCCGAGCTCCATGCCCCAGAAGCCAATCTCCGACTTGCCGCCGGGACTGCGCGCTTCCGCGTTGGCCCACAGCTTCAACCGCGAGCCATTGGGATCGCCCGCCGTCGCGCCGAACGTGCGAACCCATTCGCTCGGGACCAGCGGGTTCTCTTTGCCGAAGTCGTTCGCGACGGCGTTCGACTGGCCGATGATGAGGTACGCGTCACCGCAGACGATGTTCTTCGCGGTGTGCAGCACGGTCTCCTTGTCGCCGGTCTTGGAACCGAACTCGGTGCGGTATTTGATCAGCCCCAGGTCCAGCTTTACGGACAGCGAGTACTTCTTGTCGGCACCGAGTCTAGCGGTCTCGGTCGCGAAGGGTTGATCGTCCGCGAAGACACGCACGAAGACCGCATCAGCAGCATCGGCGAGCGTTCCGGCATAGACCAGCGTTCCGAATTGGGGGCCGCCTCGATTGGGACCGTCACGAGGGATGAACTGGTTGTCTTCCGGTTGCTCGACGTCGGCCAGCGGTCGCTGAACCCAGGCGTCTTTCGACGGCGGCGGCTCCTGCACGGCGATCGTGATCGACTGGGAAACCTTCGCGCCGCCGTTGTCGATCGCGGCTGTCACTCGCATTGCGCCGATGCCTTGGGCACGTTTGAGGATCAGCTTGCCGGCTTCGATTCGCTTGATGACCGCGACGTCGTCGACGGTCCAGGTGACGTTCACGTCTCCCGCACCTTTGGACTGCATCGCGGCGAGATTCGAGATCTGCGGCACGACTTCAATCGTCTCTCGACCGTCCCATTTCGCAGGTGCGGCGAGCGTGAAGACAGGCTCGGGGATGTCGTCGCTGATCGTGATCGCGATATCTTTGGTCTTCACTTCGTTGGCGTAGATGGCTTTGACGGTCAACGTCGCGGATAGACCATTGTCGCCTTTCGCTCCGTTCTTTTGCGGAGCAAAAGACGACACTCGTCCCGCGTTGAACGCGTAAGCGAACCGGTCCGTCGCGACGATCGACTCGCGCCCGTCGCGTTTCAGAATCCACAGCACCTTTTGAGCGCCGCCCGCCTTCGCTGTGATCGTCGCGTTCTGATTCTCTCCCACCACAAGCTGAGACTGCGAAACCGAAAACTCATTCCCCGGTTGCACCAGCGCACCAGCCAACGATTGGTTCGGCTTCTGATTCTCGAACTGCAGCTTCACCCATTCCGCCGAGCGGACAACCTTCGAGACTCGCACTTCATCGAGATCGCCGACGAAGTCGTAGTTGTGATACCAGCCGCCGATGAACAGCCGAGCGGGCGTTCGGATGTTGAGCGGCCCGCCTTTCGTGATGTTGGTGCCGTCGAGCACGCCATTCACATAGAGCCGCGATTCGCCATCGCGATAGGTGTGAACGACGTGCGTCCAATCGCCTGTGGGAACTCGATTGGTTCCCGTGATGCTGCCGCCCGAGAAGTAGCAGTCCATTCGAATGTGTGGCGGACTGCGGTACTGCATCACGACCTTGCCTTGGCCTTGTTCGTTGCCCCAGCCAATCAGAGTTGAGTTCGGCTTCTCGGGACGAAACCAAACTTCGGTGCTGTGAGAGTTCGAGCCCGTAGGCAGTGATTCGATCTTGTCGCCGCCAAAGACACCTTTGCGATCGGCGAAGTGTCGAGCCGCCCCGATGACTCCCGCCGTCGCCGTCGTTCCCGTGTCAGTGCTGGTCAGCGTGCCGGTGTCGTCGCGCACCGGGTCGTTCATGTGCCAGACGCTGAGATACCCGTTCGACTCGTTGAACACCGCCTTGCCCTCGGACTCGCTCGCCGCGTTGGCATTGCCCCAATGCAGCTTGATCTCCTGCCGCGAGTTCCCGGTGATGAGCGGCACTCGCACCCAAACGCTCGCGACACCCTTCGCGGCATCCCACTCTTCAATCTGAAATGCGAGCCGCTCGCCAGTACTCGACGAGAACCGCAGGTCGTCCCCGTTCGGCTTGGCTTGAGTGAAGTCAAACCAGTCTCGATGCAACCGCACGAGCACCGGAAACTGCTCGACCTTCGCGTCGGCTGGAAGATCAGCTCCCTCGGGAGTCGTCAGCAGCCACATCGAACCGGAGTGCTTCCAATCTCGATACTGTTGATTGGAACTCGATTTGATACTCCGCTTGATACTCCGCAGCTCGGGATGATCGGTCGCCGCTTCGATCGCCTTGATAGCGTCCTGGACGGCGTTGACTCGGCGGTCGTTGAGTTCGCCTTTGGGGTACTCGCGGCGATCGCATTCAGCGTTGAATTGCGCGATCAGTTCCTTCAATTCGGGGATCGCGGGCTTGGCGGCGGTGCCGTACTTCGCAATCTCTTTCATGATCACGCCGGTGCGATTTTCGCTGCCGTGTCCGCCTTGAGTCTTCGCGAACAGAACTCCCAGTTCGATGCCCTCTTCGAAGTTGTATTTGGTCAGCGCCTTGAAGCCTCCCATGCGGATCTCGTTGCCGAACATCGTGTCGGCGGGGCTCGGCGTTTTCACAGCGGCGTAGATATCAGGAGCCAACGCCTGCACGTCATCGACGCTCAGTTTGTTCTCGAAGAACCCGCGCAGCTTCGCGCGAGCCATGCCGTCTGCGTTCGACGCGATCGCTCGAATCGCGGGGTAAAGCAATTCGCCATCGACGCCCTTCAGTGAGTCCGTCAGTGAGCTCGAAAACAGCGCGGCCGCGAGCTGCCCATGAGTCAGTTGCACGGGATCGGCCCAGTTAATCGGCTGCCACGATTCTCTCGTCTTGGCCACCGCTTTGAGGATGTCGGTCAGCACGGGCTTGGCCGCTGAACCGTACTTGCCAATGCCCTGAGCAGCTTTGAAACGCAGCCAGCGGTCATCGTCAGAGAGCATCCGAATCAAGATCGGCAGAGCTTCGGGCGAGCGCATGTTGGCGAGCGTCTCGCACGCTCCTTGGCGGCGATGCTTGTCCGATCCTTCGGCCAGCTTGAGCAACTCAGGAATCAAGGTCTTCCCATCAGGACGAGCAGTGATCTCTTCCGCCGCCCAACCGCGCACGATCGGCGACCAATCACCGAGTGCCTCCATCAGCTCAGGCAACGTCTTCGTCTTGCGATCAGTATCGAAACGTCCCGACGTCACGGCCTGCTCGACCTCTGGCTTCGCGAGCTTCGCTCCAGGGCTCAGCTCTTTGCCAGTCAGCAGCAGCTTTTTCAACGGCAGCGAGTACGACAGCACGTAAGTCGCGTTCGGGCTCAAGCCGAAATAGGAGCTCTTCCCGTAGTAGGTGTTGTCCTCGGTCTTGCCCGGTCCGAATTGCTCGCCGCCGTCATAGGTGAAAGAGCCGTCGCTGCGTCGAACGAGATCCAAATGCCAGGACGACTCTTTGAAGAACGCCGCCGCCGCATCCGGTCCGCCGACGTTCGCTCCGAGTGCTCCCCACAAGTAGCTGAAGCCCTGCCCGGTGTGGCCGCACTCGCGACTGCGATAGCTCGCGACAGTCATCTTCGCGAAGAACTGAGCCTCGCTGAACTTGTTGTCCTGCAGACCGAACAGCACGGCGCTCATCGCGCTTTTGCCGTTGTTGTCATGGAACGGCCAGGGTTCGTGCTCGCCATACGGGATCGTGCCTTTGTCGACGAAGTAGCCGAAGAACTTCGACGCGCGTTCGATCGCCGGATTGACTTCCTCATCCAGCACGCCGCACTTCTTGCCAAGCACAATGGCCAGATTGGCGGGCAGCCCCGCTTGATTCACCGGACCATACGGCGGGATCGAACCATGCAACTTTCCGTCCGGAGTGAGTTCCGCATAACCGTGCCCGAAAGTGCCGAACATGCTCTGACCGCGAGCCAACGAAACCGTGATCGCATTAATCGCTGGCAGCACCGACGAGTCGCCCGTCGCGAGGTAGTACTCGCACAAGAAGATCCCGCGATAGCCGTTCTCCCAGGTCCCCATTCGAATGGGGTCGGATTTGCCAGCCTGGGACGAAATCTCCTGAGCGAGCTTCTGCAACGCGGGCCGATGCTCGTCGTTCCCGGTCGCCAACAGCGCGAGCCCATTGATCGCCCCATGCCAATTCGCAGGGAGCGGTTCCTTCGCGAGCGCGACGCAGGCTTCGTCAAAAATCTTCTTCGACTTCGGACAGTCATACGGAGCGGTCGCCGAGTACGTCCCCATCACTCGCAACTTGAGCTGCACCTCTTCGGTCTTGCCTGCTCGCCAGCGAGTGACCTTGAGCATGCCGCCATTCGACTCCTTCTCGGCATCTTGAATCGCCCGAGCGAAGCTCTTGCGAGCATCATCCTCAAACGCCTTCCCGCCAACTCCAAGAATGACATCATCGACTTGCATGACGCCATCAGCCGGAGACTTCGCTCCGACATGCGTCACCAGAATCTGCCGACTGGCCGCAGTCGTCCGGCCTTGCAGACCATCGAGGTAAGTCGCCGGTTTGGTGTGAATCCAGCCGCGCAACCCGGTCGCGCCAAGGTTGTAAGTCCGCTCGCGATCCACGGCGCGATCTTGCGTGAGGTCCGGCTGAGTCTTGCTCGGCTCCGCAGCAAAACACAGGTTGGTGATGACGATCACCGCAAGCATGCAGCGGAAGATCAAGTGACAAAAAAGTAACGATGCAGTCTTCATGAGTTCTGTAACGATCCTTGTGTTATGGCTTGGTAGGTTAGCCGAAATTTCCCCTTTGGGTTGATCACCGCTCATTTCAGGACCGCTTTTGATTCACGGACGATGGACTCGATGGCTTTCTCATCGAGCTTCCCTCGCTTGGCGGATGTTCGCAGACGGATGATGCCGTCTTCGAAGAGGATGACCGTCGCTTCGTCGTCATCACTCAGCACGAGTTTCGGCCCGTCCGCCATCATCGTCAATGAGACGTTTCGCAGCGAGTGCTTCCCACCAAAATAGGCAATGTGCTGGCGAGTTTTTTCATCCTTTGGATCAGTTCAAGGCAGGCTGAAGCCATTCCGGCGCGGGCGGGTCAGCGATTCATTGGCTGAGGCGTCTTCGGCGAACTGTTCACGAACCGGATCCCATCGCAAGGGGCGATTCAGTTCGCGCGCGATGTTGGCCAGGTGGCAGATCGTCACGGTGCGATGTCCGGCTTCGATAGGAGCATTCGGCTTCGCGCCCGTGCGGATCGCATCGAGCCAATTCTCCAGATGAGGCCGTGCGACATGTCCCCCGCCCGACCACTTGCTGGCGATGGCTGCATCCGGACCGTTCGTGACGAGGCCCGGCGGGTCGGTCTCGAAGTTGTTGCGGCGCATCTTCAGCCGCCCTTTCTCTCCGTGAAAGACGATGAAGTCCGGCCCGCCCTTCAGACTTCCGGCTTGCGTTGAATCCCAGGGCGTGAAGTGCAATTCGATTCCGTCGGCGTATCGCATCGTCACCGGCCAGAAGCGGCGATCAGCGTAGGTTGCGATTCCATCGCGACCTTTCTCTTGGTTGGCTGGCGGTTGTTTATTGGTCGGGATGGAATCCCAGCCTACAGGAGCCGGTGTCTTCGACTTCCAGTGCGGCCATAACTCAGCCACGGAGTTTGGTTCGACCGCACGCACTTCAACCGGACCGGTGTCGTCGCGACCGAGGGCGAGTTGCACCATGTCGACCGTATGTGCTCCCCAGTTGGTCATCAGGTGCCCGGAGTAGTCTCGAAACAGGTCCCAGCCGCGCCACAAGAGATCGCCGACTTTGAAGTCTTCCTTCATCCACAAATGCCGGTGATGCGGCCTCAGTGGAGCCGGACCGCAGAACAGGTCAAAGTCGACTCCGCCAAACGCTGGCTCTTGATCGAGCGGCGGCATCGGCAATGGTCCCGGATAGTTCGGCAATTCGACTTTCGTGATCCGCCCCAGTCCTCCGTTGCGGATGAACTCGCAGGCGAAGCGATTGACTTCCATCGTCCGTTGCTGGCTGCCGACTTGCAGGACTCGGCCCGTGCGCTTCACGGCGTCGGCGAGCAACCGGCCTTCGCGAATGGTCACGGTCAGGGGTTTTTCGAGATACACATCCAGTCCCGCTTGCAGTGCGAGAATCGCAGCCTGTGCGTGATGATGATCCGGCGTCGCGATGATGACGGCGTCGAGCTTGTCTTTGGATTTTGCTCGATCGAGCAAACGGCGGTAGTCCTGAAACGTCTCGCACTTCGCGGCATCGGCTTGTGTGAAGTGAGCGAGTACTTTGGCGAATTCACCTTTCGGTTCCATGACGCTCGCGATTCGTAGCGACGCGCAATCACAGATCGCGCCGACGGACACCGAGGGCGGAAGATTGCCAATCAAATACTTGCCGCGAACGCCCGTGCCGATGACGCCGACTCGCAGGCGTTCGTTCGGTGAATCCGCCCGAACCGACAGAGCGGTGAGCGACAACGAAGCCGCCGTTGTTTGCAGGAAGCTGCGTCGTGTAATCGTCATGACATCTCCTGTTCTGTGACTGCGGCAGTCTGCTGCGGCAGTCCATGAGGTCACATTCCCAACGCCTCGCGTGCGTACTGCAAACTCGCGGCGATGTTCGCGTCTTCGAGTTCGACCTGCTGATCGAGCGGCAGTGAACCGACTTCTTGCAGCGTCTTCGCCGGGTGTTCGCGGACGAAGCGCAATGAGCGAGCGAGATCGCTGCCGGAGACGCTCGGCATCGTTGCCCAGAACTTGTCCGTGAGGCACGGCACCTTGAGCGGGTCGCGCGTGATGAGTTCCAGCATCATGCGAATGTCAGGCTTCGCGCGTGTGAGGATTGCGGCGATGCGCTGCATGTCGAAGCTGCCTTGTCCGAGCGGGATGTCGGCCAGCAAGAAGCCGTGCTCGTACTCGCGCAGAGCTTGATCCTTGAAGTGGACCGTGAAGGCGTACGGAGCGAGAGCTTCGATCGCTCCATACGGATCGCCGAGCAGCGCGAAGCTGTTGCCGGTATCAATCGTCGCACCAATGAACTCGCAACTCAGGTGCTTGTAGAGCGCCAGTCGCTCGTCGATGCGCTGATCTTTGTGGTTCTCGACAGCCAGCTTGACGCGATGCTTCGTCACGATCGGCGCCGCGAGTTCGAGCATTCTCAACGCCTTCGCTTCGGCCTCGCGAACTTCGGCAAGCGACGTGAATTGCTCGTATCGCCGCCCCGGCATGACGACGGTGCGCACGGCTTGCACTCCGACTTCCGCAGCCGTGCGAATCTCGGCCTCGAACCGCGCGAGATCCCCGTCGTCCTTCGGCGGATTGACGATGCCGTCGATGCAGAGCTTCTGTTCGTCGGCGAAGTCTCGCAGTGCTTTCACGCGTGCCGCATCGAGCACTCCGAGCGAAGTCTGCATCCCGCCCGCGCCGACATCGCGACAGTGCTTCAAGAAACTCAGCGGCTCAAAGAGATCAAACTTCGGATCACGCTGCTGCATCCACTTCCGCCGGAACGCGCAGTTGAAGGCGACCAAACCCAAGCGGCTGCGTTGCGGGGTCTCTGTCGCAAAACCTACAGCTCCCATCGTCGCAGCGATCACGCCCAAAGCCGCGCGCCGCGTCAACGTGGGATAGGCTTCCAGACTGTCGCTTTTCATCGAATCACCTCTCAGGTCACTTGAGTCCTCCGCATTTGAGGGGGCTCGCATGACACCGAGCGTTCCGATCAAAATGCGACGGAGTAAACAATGGCGTCTCATCTCCGAAGTTGTCGTCACTTCGTGTGATGAGACGCGAAACGGCCTTACCACCACGTGCGTTTGCTCCGCCAGTACAGGCCGCAGACGGCAAGCAGCACTAACACCATCGTCCAGATGGTCGCGGCAATGGCCCAGCGGGGCATTTCGGGCAAAGCCCAAATCACGCCCGCCGCCAATGTCGCTCCACCCGTAAGAACTAATACCTCTTGAGCTGCCGCAGCTTCATGCCACCTGAGTCGGTTGCCGGACTTCGCGACAGCTTGCTCGATGACCTCGCGAACGGCATTGAAGCCACTCATCGAATGAGGCAGCCGAGCTCGCCCCGTCGGTGTGACCACTTCGAGTACCGGACCGACATCGCGAGGGCGGACCCAAGTCTCGCTGATCCCTCGGATCTCATCCAATCGGCAGCAGCATTCTGCGTCGGGACCGGTTGCCATGAATCGACTCGGAGTGTGGCATCGAAAGAAGGTGATCGTGCCTGCCGACAGATTGATGCTCACTTGGCGATAGGTCGCCTCGTTGGGTTGTCCGTACTCGGCTGTGATGACTTCCCCGGAAGCCGTTGCAAGGAACGGTTCGGTTACTGCTTGAGTCATGAAATTGGTCATTACTTCCAACCTTTCTGCCGTGTGTGACGCTGGCAACACGAGTCGTAGATAGAGTTCTCAACGTACTCGTTCGCCCGAAGGATCACACTTATTTCGTCTGCATCAGTTTCACGATCTCTTCGCGCGGGACGACGCCGACGCGACTGGCCCATGTCTCGAACAAACGAGTCATCGACTTCACGCGGTCCGGGTGCTGTGCGACGAGGTTGTTCGTCTCTCCGGGATCGGCGGTCGTGTCGAAGAGTTCCCACTGTCCGGTGCGCGGGCCGGTGGAAGTGATGTTGCCGTCCTCGGTCGCGGGGCCGTAGGCGCGCACGAGCTTCCAGCCGCCTTGCCGCACGGCTTCGTTGCCCATGCGCTCCCAGCAGAGGACTCGGTCGGACGGCAACGAACTCTTGCCGCTGAACGAGGGCAGCAAACTCAGTCCTTCAGCGGGCAGCACGTCGTGATCGCGGAACGATTTCGGTTGCTGCGTGCGAGCGACATCGAGGCACGTCGCGTGAATGTCGATGACGTGCCCGATGTCGCGGACGATCCGGCCTCGTTGCTCGCGGGCGATTCCGTTCGGCCAATGCGCGATGAGCGGCGTTGCGATCCCGCCGTCGTTGACTGAGACCTTGAAGCGACGAAACGGCGTGTTGCTCACCTGCCCCCACAGCGGTCCGCGCACGGTGTCCGAGCCGTTGTCGCTCAGGAACAGGATCAGCGTGTTGTCGAGCTGCCCGCGCTCGCGCAGCCGCTTCACGACGCGGCCGAGGTTCTGATCGACGCGATCAATCATCGCCGCATAGGTTCGCATCCAGCGGTCGCGCGTCTCCTTCTTCGCCTGCATCGCCTCGGGCGTGACCGTGTCATCCAACTGCGGCAGCCGCGCGGCTTCCGGCACGAGGCCGAGTTGCTTGAGCCGTACGAACCGTCGTTGCCGAATCGCGGCGGGGCCATCCGCATACGTCTCGGCGTACTTCGCGATGTCATCCTCATGCGCCTGAATCGGCCAGTGCGGAGCGGTGAAAGCCAGATACCCGAACCACGGTCGCGCTGGGTCGGCGGCATCAATGAAGCGCAGCGTCTGATCGGTGAAGGTATCAGTGGAGTAAAAGTTACTCGGCAGCTTCTCGACCTTCTGAGCGGTCGGGATAGTCGCCTTTCGCTCCGCGAAAGGAACTGCTTTCGCGGAGCGAAAGCCGACATTCTCACCGCCCTCCACGAAGAGCGTGATCGGCCCCTTTTGCTGCCACGAGCGATACCCGGTGAACTGCTCGCACGCACCGCCGATCAGCGCGAAACTGCGATCGAACCCGCGCGAGTGAGGCCAGCACTCCGGGGCCTTCCCCAGATGCCACTTCCCCGCCATGAAGGTCTGATAGCCTGCCGCACGCAGCACTTCGGGCAAGGTGACGATGCCGCGCGTCTTCAGCCCCAGATACGCGGGCGAGCCGACTCGTTTCCAGAACTCGTTGTTCGCCCCTTCTTCATTCATGTCGCCGACACCGGCTTGATGCGGATAAAGCCCGGTCATCAGCGAAGCTCGAGTCGGACAACATTGAGCACAGTTGAAGAACCTCGCGAACCGCACGCCGTTTTCGGCCAGAGCATCGAGCGTCGGCGTGCGGATCTCGCCGCCGTAGCAGCCGAGGTCGGAATAGCCCATGTCGTCAACCATCACGAGCAAAATGTTGGGCCGTGTCGGTTCAGCGGCAGCGAGACCGAAAGCCGCAAGCATGACGTTCAGTGCGAACGTGCAAAGAGCGATCCAGCGACAGCGGTGGCTTGGAGGTGGAAATATTTTCACGTTTAGTCTCGTGGAAAAGTTTTGTTGGTTGTGGCGAGTTGGGATAGTCCCCTTTCGCCCCGCGAAAGGAATTTGCTTTCGCGGAGCGAAAGGCGACTATCCTTCACTCACGGTTTGGGCCGTTGCAGGGATTCGGGAAACGGCGTCCAGGACGAACCGTTGGGCGAACGTTCTTCTTTGGCAGAACCGGACCAACCGCGATGCAACGGGATACTGTCGCCACCGGTTGCGGCCAGCAGTTCGAACAGTCGTTTGTCCATCGCGAGTGTTCGATCGCGGTGCGCCGGATCGGTGTAGAGGTTGTGAAGTTCGTGCGGATCAGTTTGCAGGTCGTAGAGCTTGTGTACATTTCACAGCCCGTAAGCTCGAACAAACTTCCAGCGCGGCGTGATCAGAGCGTGGAGTGTCGGTGTTGAAGGTACCCAGCGTTCCCAGAAATATTCGTAGAGCAATTCCTGTCGCCAGTTGGCAACTCGTTCGCCGCGCGCTAACGGCAATAGGCTACGGCCGTGAATCGGTTCGGGCGATTTCACCCCGGCGGCGTCGAGGATCGTGGGAGCGATGTCGATGTTCGCCGCCATTTCCGTGACGACTCGTCCCTTGGGAAACTGGTGCGGACAGTGCATCAGCAGGGGCACGCGAATCGACGCTTCGTAAGCCGTGCGTTTGTCAATCAAACCGTGTTCGCCCCACAGGTGCCCGTTGTCGCCCATGTAGATCACGAGCGTCGAATCCAACTGGTTGGTCTCGCGTAACCAATCGAGCAACCGCTGCGTACTGTCATCCACGGCCAAAAGCGTCTCGCAGTACAGCCGATAGTTGTCTTCGATTTTTCCGAGCCGCCCATGATAGGCGTGCTCGACACCGTGCCACGAATTGCGTTGATTGCGCGCCCACATCGGCCGCAGTTCGTCGAGCGGCGTGCCCTGGGTTGTAGGAAACGGTTTGACTTCGGCCTGTGCATATCGCCCTTTGTGCCTCGGCGCCGGAATGAAATCGCCGTGCGCCGCCTTGTGCGATAGGTAGAGCATCCACGGCTTGGCGTCGGTACCGCGCGGTCGTTCGCGCAGCCAACGCAAGGCGTGGTCGGTCAGTTCGTCCGTGATGTAGCCGGTCTGTGGAACACGCTCGCCATTGACGTTCAGCATCGCCTTGCGACCGCTTGGCAACTCCGGCAAATAGTTTCCTTGCCCGGTGAAACTGACCCAATGGTTCCAGCCTCGGCGCGGTTCATCGCTCTCGTGCCCCATGTGCCATTTGCCGATGAACGCCGTTTGGTAGCCCGCTCGCTGCAAATGTTCGCTGAAGAAAACGAGCTTGTCCGGCATCCCACTTTGATTGTCCACCACGCGATGCGAGTGCGCGTACAGCCCGGTCAGAATCGAAGCTCGGCTCGGCGAACACAGCGCCGTCGTAACAAACGCATTGGCGAATCGCACGCCACCCGCCGCCAAGGAATCGAGCGCCGGCGTTTTCAAAAACGGATGCCCAGCACAACTCATCGCATCGTGCCGCTGATCGTCCACAAGGATAAAGATAATGTTGCGAGGTCGCTCAGCAGCAACGACAAGCGACGCCAGGTTGAGCGTCAGACTGAAAATCACAACGAGCAGGCGTTTCATCGAGTGCCTTTGGCTTTCTTGACGGGAGCCACCGAGGTACGGACCGGCCAATTCGGGTCGTCCCGATGTGCTGCTTTCATCAGGGCTTCGGCCTTGGCGATGACCTCCGGTTGCTGAGCGGCGAGGTTCGTCGTCTCAGCGGGATCGTCGGCGAGGTTGTAGAGTTCCAGCGGCGCGGCAGGACTTTCACGCAGCGCCTTCCAGTTACCGAAACGCACGGCGCTCAGCGGTGTGGGGCGTGTTTGTCCGATGTGCAGCTCCCAATAAAAGTAATCGCGCTGCGGGACTGGGCCGCCCTTCAGGAAGCTGACCAGCGAGTGACCATCCGACTGGAAACCTGGCGGCAGCTTGGCTCCGGCGAGTTCGGCCGCAGTCGGCAGGAAGTCCCAAAACGCCCACGATTCATCGCTCACGCGACCAGCGGGAATCTGACCTGGCCAGCGCGCGATGCTCGCCTGACGCAGTCCCCCTTCATACATCGTGGCCTTGGTGCCGCGCAGTCGCGGAAGACCCTCGGGCCGCAGCGGCAGACTTTGCGGGATGTGGCCGTTGTCGCCGCTGAACATGACGAGCGTCTTGTCATCAAGGCGAAGTTCTTTGAGCAGATCGAGCAGGCGTCCGACGTCGCGGTCGAGCCGCGTGACTTGCGCGGCGAAAGCCTTTTGCTCTGCTGGCCACGGTTTGTTCGCATAAGCGCCGAGGTCGTCGATCTCGTGTTTTCCATGCGGCAGTGTGACCGGGTAGTAGAGAAAAAACGGACCGTCTTTGTGATCGCGCACGAACTTCAGCGCGGCGTCGGCAATGAGATTCTGCGCGTAAGTTCCACGCTGCTGCTGGCCATCATTGCCGGGCAGTTCGGAACGCTGATCGTTGCGATAAAGGAACGTCGGAAAGTAGCTGTGAGCATGTCGCTGGCAGTTGTAGCCGAAGAAATGGTCGAAGCCCTGTTTGAGCGGACTGCCCGTGGTGTCGAACATCCCCATGCCCCACTTGCCCACCGCGCCCGTCGAATAGCCCGCGCCTTTCAGGACCTCCGCGACCGTCAGCGTCTCCGCTGGGAGCGGAAGCTGCCCTTCCGGTTGGATCTCGCGATTGCCTCGCACCGGAGCGTGTCCGGTATGCAGTCCAGTCATCAGCGAGGTACGGCTTGGCGCACAGATCGGAGTGCCGCAGTAAGCCTGAGTGAACCGCGTTCCTTCCCGCGCCATGCGATCGAGGTTCGGCGTCTGGATGTTGGTGTTGCCGTAACACCCAAGGTCGCCCTGCCCGAGGTCGTCGGAGAGGATGAAGACGATGTTCGGTTTCTGTTCTGCGGCAAAGGCCGAAGTACGAATGCCAAGTGATAACAAGACGGCGGCGATAAGTAGGATGTGGCGTGTCATGTCTTCTTTTTGGGGCTCTCCGCCATTCGTGTTGAAACTTGACCTGTAGGACGGCCTTTTAGGCCGTCTCTTGTGGCTGACGGCCTGAAAAGGCCGTCCTACCAAGGATCACTCAACGATCATCATGAGGTGGCTAAGCCACGTCTTCAATCCCCGGCAACGGACCCGTGCTGTCGCCGAACTTGTCGAGCTTCATTCCTGCGAGTTGTGCGGTCGTGACGAACAAGTTTGCCATCGGTGTTTCAGCAGCGAGCTTCAGGTGTCGCCCGCCCTGAACCTCACCGCGGGCGTGACCGGCGATGACGCAGGGCAACTGATCGTGGTCGTGCTTGCGGCCGTCTCCCATCGCGCTGCCGAGCGTCACCAAGCAGTTGTCGAGCAACGTGCCGTTGCCTTCTCGAATGTCGCGCAGCCGAGCGACGAAGCGGGCGAACTCGGCGACCGTGAATTCGTCGATCTTTTGAATGTCGGCCTCCTGACCCGTGCTGTGAGTCAGTTGATGATGGCCTGACTTCACGCCGAGGTTTTCGTAGGAGCGATTCGTCTGAGAATTCGCGAACATGAACGTGATGACGCGCGTGGCGTCGGTCTGAAACGCGAGCGCCATCAGGTCGTACATCAGCCGGATATGCGCGACGAAGTCGGACGGTTCGTCATCGGGTCGACGTTCGGTGGAGACGTCGATCGCCCGCAAACTCGCCATCTGGCCGATCTGCTTTTCAACCGCGCGGACACTCTCAAAGTACTCGTCAAGCTTGCGACGGTCGGTGGAGCCCAACTCGTGCTGCAGCCGTTTGGCGTCATCGGCCACAAAATCCAACACGCTCTGCCGCGACGCCGCGCGTTGACGGACCCGTTCACCCTCTGCTCCCGGTGCGCCGAACAGACGATCGAATGCGCGCCGTGGGTTGATCTCAATGCCGCTGGGCTGCGTGGCGCTGCGCCACGAGATGTTCGACATGTAGATGCAGCTATAACCGGAGTCGCAGCGGCCTTCCTTGCGCGCCGGCTCGGTGCCGAGTTCCACCGACGGCAGCCGCGTTTGATGGCCGATCTGCCGCGCGATGAGCTGGTCGATCGACGCACCCAGATGGATGTCCTTGCCGCCGGTCTTCTTGGCTTGCACGGCGGTGAGAAACGTCGCTCCTTCTCGCGCGTGTGCTCCGGGGCCATCGCCATTGGGGCGTGCTTTGTCGTGAGCGAGATTTGAAATCACCGTGATGTGCTCGCGCACGTCGGCCAGCGGCGCGTTGGACTTATTGAACTGAAAATCGCGGCCCTCGCCTTGAGGAGTCCAGAACTCGCGCACCATGCCGTTGGGAAAGTAGACCCAAGCCAGCCGCAGCGGCGGTTTTGCCGACTCAGCCGCGCGGCCCACAGGCAACATCGCGTCAAGCAACGGCAGACTCATCACGGTACCAAGGCCACGTAACAAGGTTCTTCGGGAGATTGGAGTCATGGTTAGGTCTCATGGGTTGATGATCGTCGCCTTTCGCTCCGCGAAAGGGTGTGTCGGCTCTTGCTCCGCAAAAGCACCCTTTCGCGGAGCGAAAGGCGACTATCTCCGCATCCGAAACGGTCGGCTGAGCACGACTTCTCGGATGAGGTCTTGAAAGCGGTGACTTTCTGGTTTTGTTGTCTGCACGATTTCGTCCAACGCCACGCGATCGTAGTACTCGACGCCACGACCGAGCGCGAAAGTCAGCAGCTTGCTCGACAGGTGCCGCACGAAGTCTTCCTCGCGCCGTGACAGGATCGCGATCAGCTCGTGCGCGGACTGAAACTTTTCGCCCGAAGGCAAATCGCCCGCCGAGTCGATTGGGCGGTCCTTGTCCTTCTCGCGCCAGCGGCCGATCGCGTCGAAGTTCTCGAAGCCAAAACCGATCGCATCCATCGTGCGATGACACGAGACGCAGGTCGGATTCACTCGATGCTGTTCAAGCTGTTCGCGGAGCGACAAGTTCGGCGTGGCGGCTTGCGTGCGTTCCAACTCGGGAACGTTGTCTGGCGGCGGCGGCGGCTCTTCGCCCAGGATTGCTTCGAGGATCCAGTTGCCTCGCCGCGTCGGTGATGTCCGATTGGGATACGAGGTCAGCATCAACAGGCTGCCGTGCGTGAGCACTCCTTGCCGTCGCGATCCGGTCAGCGACACGCGCCGAAAGTCCGCTTTCTTGTCGATTCCGTCGATGCCATAGAAGCCAGCCAGTCGACCGTTCAAGAACGAGTAATCGGCGACGAGCAGTTCCAGCGCCGGACGATTGGCTCGCACCAGCGATTCGACGAACAGAAACGTCTCGCGGCGGAGATCGTCCTTCAGTTCCGAGCTGTACTGCGGAAAGAGCGTCGTATCGAACGAGGAACTCGACAACTTCCGCAACTCCAGCCATTGGCCGAAGAATGCTTCGATCATCGCCGCGCTGCGAGGGTCTGCGAGCATCCGATCGACCTGATTCACGAGCACATCGGGCTTGCTCAACTGCTCGGACTTCGCGAGTGCGAACAACTCGTCGTCCGGCATGCTGCTCCACAAGAAATAGGACAGCCGCGACGCGAGTGAGTACGAATCGAGCGACTCGGCTTGCGTGGGATCGGCATCCTGCCTGTCATCCTTTTTACCTTGGCCATTCTGATTGCCTTGCTGTTGGCCGTCAGTGACAGGTTGGAAGCCTCTCCCACGGGTCGGCTCGCGAAGCAGTAGGAATCGAGGCGAGACAAGAATGCTCTGCACCGTGAGTTCGAGGGCACGCTCGAACGATTCGCCTGCTCGAATCTGCTTTTCGTAGAACGCGACAAGCTGTTCGAGTTCCGTATCGCTCAACGGACGCCGCCAGGCGCGATCGGCGATCGTGCGCAGAAGGATCGTCGCTGCGTCGTTCGTCGCCTTTCGCTCCGCGAAAGGATTTCCTTTCGCGGAGCGAAAGCCGACTAACTGCAGAAACGCCTCATGACCCGGAGTCAGTTTCGCATCGCCGATTCGAAATGGACCGCGCACTCGCATCTGTCGCAGACCGAGCCGCGGTGCGAGCAACGGCTTCTCACGATGCGCGGCGATTTGCGATTCGGACATCTCGCGCGGGAAGCGATGTTGGATGCGCACCGTGTGTTCGCCGGCTTGCGCCGTGAAGCGGAGCGAGTAGACCTGATTGATGGCAGTGGTGGCATTGCCGGGCACGACAGGCAGATGGCCCACCACTCGGTCGTCGCACAGCAGCGTCGCTTCAACGATCGGCTTCGCATCGGGATCGAGCCGGAGTTTCGCTTCCTCTTCGAGCCAACGAGCGTTGTTGTCGCGATCTTTCTCTGTCGGTTTTTCGACGCCCCAAGCATTGATCGACACTTCGTACTCGCCCGGCAACGGCAGCTCGAACACCGAATACAGCTCCGTCCCCGGCACGAGTTCCTTGCCGCGATCGCTGTTGTTGCGAGACGGCACGCCGTTGAATCGCAGGTGCCCGGCTTCGTTGAAGGCGTCGAAGAGCGGATCGTCGCCTTTTGCTCCGCGAAAGGATTTGCCCTGACTTTCGCCGAGCGAAGGCCGACTCTCCGAATACCCAAGCAGCGCCGCAGTGAGTTGTTCCGCCGCGTTGAGATACTGCTCCATCCGCAACGGCGAGACAGTCAACACATCGCCGATGTTGTCGAAACCGTAACCGACATCGTCTTCCGCGAAGTCGTCGGCGAGCTTCATCGAGACGCCAAATAGATCGCGGATCGTGTTGTTGTACTCGGTGCGATTGAGTCGCCGGACCGTGACACGTCCCGGATCGACGGGCCGAGTCGGATCGACATAGACGAGCGCCTGTTCGAGCCAGCGCGTGACGGTGTTGCGTGCTTCGGCATCTGGTCGCGGCTCGCCGTCAGGCGGCATCGCACCCGCTTTGAGTTGCTTCACCACCTTCTGCCATAACTTGCGTTCGGCGAGCAGTTGCTCGGGCTTCGTGAACCGCGCGAGATTGACTTCGCCTTCTGCTTCTTTGTCGTTGTGACACTTGGCGCAATGACGATTCACAAACGGCAGGAGATCGCGATTGAACGCTTCGAACTTCAACGGCTCGGCAAGCGCAACGGTCGGTAGCCCGAGCACGCACGCCACAACGCAAACCGCCCACGATAGTCGCCTTTCGCTCCGCGAAAGGTCATTTCTTTCGCGGAGCGAAAGCCGACGATCAGACAGAAATTGGCCGCAACCAAGACGTACGACGGGCTTCCAGTCCGTCGCGCCGATCGACGGACTGGAAGTCCGTCGTACAAAGAGGCTCGCCGCTCGCATCACACGAAGGCAGGACCGAATCAATGCGATCATGGTGCCACCAGGCCGAATGCGCCATCGCGCAGTCCTTGTGCGCCGCCTTTGATGTCGGCGGGTTCGAAGGTGTGAACCTCTTGCCAAGATTGGCCGCCGTCGGTGCTGCGTTGGATGTTGAATCGCTGTGGGTGAATGCTGACGAGCGTCCCTTTGTCGCTGGCGATCACTTGTCCTTCGGGGACGGCTGCGGGGAGATCACGCCACGTCTGGCCATCGACGCTGGCACGAGACTTCTTTCCGCAGAGCCAGAACTCGCCGTTCACGACGTTGAGCGTGGCGCGCTGCGTGCCAGTGGAGTGCGGGCCGTCCCACGACTCGCCGGCATCGGTGCTCGTCCACACGTTTGCGGCCATCGGGTCGGTCATGACGAGCTGCTTGCCGTTGCACTTCATCTTGCCGCGACCGGTCGAGGCGTCGAGGCCTTTCGGCGCGAGCCATTTCCAGGTCTTGCCTAAATCATTGCTGGCGAAGAGATGACCGAACTTCGGTCCCGAGTCGCCGCGATTGTCGCCCAGCGCGAGGAATCGCCCGCTCGCATCTCCGCAGTACACCGCGCCAATGTGATGAGTGCTCAAGTTGCCGCGCGGATCGTCCTTGAATTTGCCCCACATGCCGAACGTGGTGAATGTCTTGCCGAGGTCCGCCGTGGCGCTGAAGGTCATGTAGCCGCTGGAGACGAAGACGCCCTTGCCGCCAGCGAGGCCCCAAGTGAAGCCGGTCATCACACGCGGGTCGCCTTTGCCTTCCGGCAGCTTCGTCGCCCCGCTGGTGAGGTGCCGCCAGTTCACGGCATCGTCGGAAGCCAGAAAAATCGTCGGCCCGCCCCAGGCCACCGGCACAGCGAAGACACCGTTCGTGTAGGCCACGGACTTCGTCGCCCACGGGCCGTGGTCGGCACCCGGTGCGGCGAAGAATGCCTGCTTCCAAGTCTGCCCATCATCCTTCGACACAATGATCCGCGCGCCATGCCCCACCACGACAAACGCGCCGACTTTCGGATTCGGTTTGAAGTCTCCGCCGAGCGGAATGGAGGCGCGAATCTTGGCGTCTTCGGGAGATTCCTCGGCAGCAAAGCTGGTGAGGGGAAGGATGAGGGCCAGAGTCAAGGCGATTGATTTCATCACGAGAGAATCAGTCCTTTCAGTGCGCCGGTCGAGGTGCCGAATGATTTGTCTTCGAAGCCGAGTTGATGGAGCACGCTGACATAGAGATTACACAGCGGCATGCTGCCGGGAGCGAAGGCCATGTGTTGGCCGTGTTGGAAGCGGCCTCCGGCGAGCAACACTGGCAAGTCTTTGTTGCTGTGGCTGTTGCCGCTGCCGAGGTTTGAGGTGATGAGGATCGTCGTGCGGTCGAGCAACGTGGCGTCTCCTTCCCTCGTGTTCTTCAGGTTCGTGAGCAGCGTTTTCAGCTCGTCGAAGAAGGCGAGTTCGACTCGTTTCAGTTGGGC
>SXKJ01000054.1 GCA_005778115.1 Planctomyces sp.
GCCTTGCTGCTCCCCGCCGTACAACAGGCGCGTGAGGCGGCCCGGCGTAGTCAGTGCAAGAACAATCTCAAGCAGATCGGCCTCGCCATACATTCTTATTTGGACTCGGCCAGGACGATGCCGGCCAGCCATTACCGAGTTCTTCCGCAGGTCGCGAACCCCACGCCTGCGGTCAACTGGGACTGCATGTTGGCACCGTTTATGGACAACGCCCCTCTTTACAAGAGCCTCGATTTCATTTCGATCTACGACCCCACCATAATGTGGTCGCAAGCAAACTCAGTAAAAGCACTTCAGACGCAAATCCCAGGATTGCGGTGCCCGTCAACCATTGACCCACTAGTTGTTGTTCAGGCGGCCAACGGACCAAATCCCGCAATGAATCGGTTTGTCTCCAGCTACGGTGCCAACTCTTCTGGCTTGGTCGGAAATGGTTCGCCACCTGTGGGTGGTCTCGCAGGCCGGGCGGGCGAATCGCAGCAACACCTTGACGACGCCTTCCCAGGAAATGCGAGATACAACGGAGTGATGTTCATCCAAAGTTCGATCAGAATCGCCGACGTCAAGGACGGGACGAGCACCACCGTCGCAGTGGCCGAATGGAATCAGGGGGGACCGGGCACGCGCGCCGTCGGCACCTTCGCGCACTTCGCCATCGGCGATTTCAATTCACAAGATCAATCGGCACGGTGCAACGGATCGTTTGGAATGCCGCTCAACTTCAAACCCATCACGAACAACACGACTGCTCCGGGTACGCCGGGCACGACGGCCGCGCAAACGCCTCAGCAAAACCGAGCCAGTTTTTCGAGCTTTCACACGGGCGGCGTGCATGCCGTTTTCTGCGACGGCGCGGTGAAGTTCGTGAACGAAACCGTCGATCAACAAGTCCAGCGGGCGCTGGGCAGCCGCAACGGCCGCGAAACGGTCAGCAACGAGTTCTAATCCGAGACAACGGTGATTGGTCCCACGGATACCCGATTCAGAGCCATGATCCTGCGGATCATGGCTCTGATTTTTTTACGCTGGCCGAAACAACAAGCGAGGGTTCGGGCTTGAAAAGCCTGTGTTGACGGCATTCTGTTCGCCGAACAACCAATGTGTTTTGTCGCGTGACTTTGCCCCAATGGGGCAAGACTCGATAGCCCAGGGCGCAGCCCTGGGTTGCAGAGCAACGAATTCCAACAAGCCCCAACGGGGCGTGACTCGACAGCGGGGCATCCAAAGTTTCGCCCCGTTGGGGCCTAACGTGGCGCACGGAATCTCGACCTAGGGCTGCGCCCTGGGCTTTCGAGTTACGACCCTTCGGGCCTGAAGTTGCTCTCAAGAAACTGACTGATCGCGGCGTTCGTCACCGACGGTTGTTCCAGCGGTGCCATGTGTCCGGCGTCGGCCATGATTTGAAATACGCTGCGTGGAATCGCCGTGGCGATGTCGCGCATCTCCGCTGGTGGCGAAATGGCATCGTGCTCGCCGACGATCACCAGCGTCGGGCGGTCGATCGTTGGCAAGAGCGGCCGAGCATCTCGCCGTTCGGCCATACCGCGCGACGCGGCGGCGATGCCTTGCGGGTTCGTGGCCAGCATGACTTGGCGAAGTTCCTGGACCCATTCCGGCCGATGCGCGGTGGTGTGCGGAGCGAACAAGCGGGGCAGCATGGCATTGGCAACCAATTCCGGCCCCAACCGCACCACATCCTCCGCGAGCTTCAGTCGATTCGCCACCGCTTCTGGCGAATCGGCGACCGCGCGGGTGTCACACAAAATCAACGCGTGCAATCGGGCCGCGTGCCGTCGCACGAACTCCCAGGCGATGTAGCCACCCATCGACAACCCGCACAGAACCACCGGCTCGGTAACGCCGAGCGCATCCAACAACGCAGCGAGGTCGTCGGCAAATTGTTCCATCGTGACCTTGCCTGCGGTAACGCTACTCTGCCCGAAGCCTCGCAAGTCGGGAGCAAGACATCGGAAGTCCCGCGAAAACTCGGTGAGTTGATTCCGCCACATCGAGTGATTCAGCGGAAAGCCATGCACAAACAAGATCGGCGGGCCTTGTCCGATTTCAGCGACGGACAGCGTGGCTCCAGGAATGTCGACGCGTTTGAGCACGTTGAAATCCAATAGCTTGACTGATTGAGTCAGGACGCTTTTCGACCCGACTTGAAGAGCCAGGTTACGATGCGACTCACATTAAGAACACGCCAACTAGGATGTCGAGGATGCCCATCAGGCTGGCTCCGGCGATGATGCCGGCGCAGATGGGTTCGTGGTTCTCGACCCAGAGGTTGCCGTGAGCGTTTTCTTCTTTGATGCGGCCGACTCCCAAGATCCAAAACAGAAACGATCCGGCGAACATACACGCGGCCGATTTGAAATCGAGCACGAACGCCAAGCCGAGCGCCACGGGCGACAGCGGCACCTTGTTCTTCGTCACGATTCGCAACACCTCCAGAACGAGGGCCACGAGGCTGGCAATGATCACCGCCACGACGACCGACTGCGGCAGTTTGCTCAAGCCTTCGGTCAACACTTTGGCGACGCCGGTCCAAACCGTGACGGACGGCATCGGGAATTGATCGGATTGCAACGAGGCAATGGTTTCCGGTTTGTTCGGATCGATCCCTTTCGTGAACAGCACGAAGAATAAAAACGTGCCGGCGAATGCTCCGCTCAAGATGCCGATGATGTGGCCGACCGCTTGCTGACGCGGTTTGGCTCCCAACATGTAACCCGGCTTGATGTCCATCAGCAGATTGGAGGAATTGCCGACGACCTCGGCGGTGATGCCCGCTGTGGCGAGGTTCGATTTGATGTCGCCGGGGCGGACCATTCCGTAGAACAACTGCGTGATCTTGCTGGTCGCTCCGATGGGAGTCGTGCTGGTCAGGCCGGTCGAAGTCGCGCCGACCAGCGAGAGGACGAACGTCAGAGGCAGTCCCACCAGCGAGACCCAGAGGGGGATTCCAAAAAACGCGGTGGCCATGCCTGCCGTGACGAGGCTCATTAGCGGAATTCCAATCACGGAAATCCATAACGGGAACTCGATCCCTTTTAAGACGTCTTCTCCTTGTTTCTTGCCGGTCAAACCGTGGAACGCTTTCACGAAGACATCGGGCTTGGACAACAACGCCACGAACGACGCGACCACCATCGCCGCCACGCCCGGCCAGAGCGACCACAGCGTGATGATCCGCATGCCATAGGTCAGTTTTTCAACGCCATCGACCATCGTGACTTTGGGCAGGATCTCTTTGCGTTCGATCATCCAGGGGACGAGCACGCAGTAATTGATCACGGCTCCGATCATCAGCGAGCTGCCCGCGCGAATCCCCATCAGGCCGCCGGCACCAAACAGCGCCACGTCGGCCAGAGGCATGATCGTCAACTGCCGTAGTTCCACGCCGCGCAGTTTGGGAATCGGGATCTTCGCCCAGTCGAGAAACTGAAACAGGTCTTCCGGCAGATGCCAGAGTTTCTTGGTTCCCTCTTCCAGCAGCTTGCCGCGTGCTTTGAGCGATTCTTCGTCGGTCCCTTTGGGGAGCCAGGCAGCGACTTGCAGCCAGAGTTGCAGGCTTTCGGCCTGCAAGAATTTGATGGCAGCCGCGGCACCGGCGGAGATCGCCAGCACCTTTGCTTTGAACAATCCGACCGACACGTCGGACGAATGCAGCGTGTCCATCACCACGCCGGCCGCCTGACCTTCCGGGAAAGGGTACTGCTCGTCATTGATAAATCGCCGCTTCATCGGGAACGCGAACAGCACGCCGAGCACCGACACTCCCACATTCCAGGCGATGATTTGCCACCACGGAATCATGACCTGGTTCGCGATCATGTACGCCGGCAGCGAAGCGATCAGCGGCGAGGTCATGTAGCCGGCCGAGGTTGCGATCGACTGCATCGCATTGTTTTCGAGGATCGTGAATTCGCTGACCCCGAACTTCTGCAACGCTTTGAAGAACGCAAACGCCAAGATCACCGAGGTGATGCCGACACCCAACGACCAGCCGGTTTTGGCTCCGATGTAGAGATTCGTCGCCGAGAGCAAGCCCCCCAGCAGAAAGCCGGTCAGAGCCGCGCGAAGCGTGAGTTGCGGCATGTTGCCGCGATAGACGTTTTCCAGCCACCAGCGATCTTTTTGCTCGACAGACCATTCACGGATTTGTTCTTCGGTCAGTTGCTTGATCGCCATGCCGGTCTCCCGTAGGTCAGGCTTTTCAGCCTGCCCCGAATACTCCATAGACGTCGATTCCAAAATTGGTCAGCCTGGAAAGGCTGACCTACATCGGGGCGGGAGAGTATCAAAAGCCGCCGCTGGGCGGCACTCGGAGTCGCGCCTATACTGCCTCGTAGTTTCCTGACCCCGATGACTTCTCCGAACACATCATGCCTCAATCCTTTCGCGGCCAATTCTTGATCGCGGCCAAACAACTGCGCGATCCGAATTTCTTCAAGACCGTCATTCTGATGCTGGAGCACAATCAGCACGGAGCGATGGGGCTGGTCGTCAATCGGCCGTCTTCTGTCACCGTCTCGCAAGTTCTGTCCGAGCACTTTGAACTCCCGGAAACGGGCGAAGTCGTCCACATGGGGGGACCGGTCGAGCCGGGCAATCTCTTCATTCTGCACAACGCCGACGAATTGGACTTCTCCGAATCGCCACCAATCGAAGGAGTCTTTGTGGGCTGCACGCAAGACGTCTTCCGATCGGTCGTGCAGGCGGTGTCCGAAGGGGACGACGATGCTCGTTTCCGAGTCTTCTCCGGCTGTGCCGGTTGGTCTCCCAAGCAATTGGAAGGGGAGGTCAACCGCGGCGACTGGCTGCTGCTGCCCGCTTCGCCCGAGTACGTCTTCCACAAAGAGCCGTATGAGGTTTGGGACGAGCTGATGCGAGTTTTCCAGCAAGCTCACCAACTGATTCCCGCCGCGACCAAACACCCCGAATGGAATTGACTCATGTGGTTCACGGAAACGCCCTGGCCGCCGATTCTGATCTTGAGCGTGCTCGGCGTGCTGCTGTTTCTGGGCTGGGTATCGCAGCGGAAAACAGGCTACCTGGCCGGCTTGGCATTATGCGTCGCGCTGTGCGGAATTGTGTTTGTCGTGGAACAGCAAATCCTCACGGAGTTGGAGCGGGTCGAGCAGCGGCTCTTGGATTTTACGGCGGCGTTTCAGCGGGATTCGTTGAAGCGCGGGTTGGTCAATGTGTTGATCGGCGGAGGAGGAGAGTTGGAGTCGTTGAAGTTCCTCCAAGGAGACGAGGTCCATCGTCTGGCAACGCACGCGCTCGATCTGGTCGATATCCAAGATGACGTGCGCATCTCCGACATTCGCACCAGAATGTCCAACCAAGACTCGCGAGCGATCACTCAATTCCGAGCCTCCGCGTCGGTCGCGGTCAGCGGCTACAGCGCCGCGAGACAACCCAGTCGCTGGGAACTGACCTGGGGGAAAGAAGGTGGCGAATGGAAAGTCCTCCGGGCCACCCGTTTGAATTTCATGTCCGGCCAGCCTCTGGACAACCCGTTCGCGGTGCGCGAGTAGACTCGGCAAGCAGCGTGAACAGGCTTTGAGAGTGGCGAGAAGGAGACCGTCATGTCCGTGCCAGATACTTCCAACACAAGCGAGCCCAATCGGAATGCCGTTGCCGAGGCGACGCTGATGAATCATCCTGGCCAGGACGCCACGGCACCGCCGCCCGAACACACACTGCCGATCACCGAAGCAGCTGGCGCTCCAGAGCACACGTTCGTGCAGTCGCAGGAACATGTCGAGGCGACGATCGTCAATTCGCCAGGCGAGGGAGCCACACTCGTCCTGCCGGATTCGGTGATCGATGCGCAGGCCGCACCGAATTCATTACATCCAGAATCCGCCCTGCAAACATTGATCGGCGAACCGTCACACGATCCCCATGCGACGTTTGCTGAGATTCAGGCGACCGCCGGCTCCAGTTCTGTCGCACGCGGCTGGGCTCCCACCAAAGGAGCGTCTGGCGGCAATTGGTCTGAGCAAAGTCGTACGTCACAGCCAAACGCTGCACCCCAAGCGAAAAAGGCTCCGCGAACGGAGGACCGCTACAAGCTGCTCGACAACTTCGCACATGGTGGCTTGGGAAACATCTGGCTGGCCGAAGACACCTCGATCCACCGCCAGATCGCGTTCAAGGAACTGTTGCCGAAGGCTCTGAAGAACCGCTCCGTCGTTGAACGCTTCATGGAAGAAGCGCAGATCACCGGACAGTTGGAGCACCCCTGCATCGTGCCGATCTACGATGTCGGCTATCAAGAAAACGGCACCCCCTTCTACGCCATGAAGCTGCTCAAGGGTGGCAACATGGAAAAGGCGATCGAAGAGATGCACGCCTTGGCACGCGGCAGCACCGAACGGCAATTGGCGTTCACGCGATTGCTGCGGCAGGTCATATCGGTCTGTCAGGCGCTCGGATATGCGCACGGTAAAGGAGTGCTGCACCGCGACCTCAAACCGCTGAACGTGATGCTGGGGGAATTCGGAGAAACGCTGGTGCTCGACTGGGGCCTGGCCAAAGTGATTGATGTGATGGGGCATCACGAAGTCGTCACCGACTCCAATGGCCAGATCGACAAGGTCGATCCCAACGCCTCGGTCGATGCCGGCACGGTCATCGACACGCAAACCTCGGAATCGAACATCGGTGCGACGAAAACGCAGGGTGTCAGCGACATCGGCGTGACGAAAACACAGGGAGTCGGCGACATCGGTGCCACGAAAACCTCTGGGGCATCGCTGGGTAGTACTCAGACCAGAAGCACCGAGACAGGCAGCTTTCTGCGCCGCCAAGTCGCCACTGACGCGCGCACGGCCGGCAGTCACACCATCATGGGACAGATCATGGGCACGCCGGCCTACATGCCGGCGGAACAGGCCGAAGGCAAGATCGACCAACTCGATGCGCGAACCGACATCTATTCGCTGGGAGGCATTCTCTACAAACTGCTCACTAATCAGTCGCCGGTCGGACGAGGCAAACCTCAAGACATTTTGAAGAAGGTCATCAGCGGCGACATCCCGCCACCGCGATCAATCGATCCAACGATCCCGCCGGCACTCGAAGCCATCTGCCGCAAGGCGATGGCCCTCAAGCAGCAGGACCGTTATCAAAAGGCGCTCGACATGGCCGCCGACGTCGAAGCCTGGCTGTCCGACGAGCCGGTGTCGGTCTATCCCGATCCGTGGCAAACGCAATTACGACGCTGTTACAAGCGAAATCGCACATTGGTCCACAGTTCGGGCGCAGCGGTGGTCGTCATCAGCATCGCGATTGGCGGCTGGACGATCGCCGAGAATCACCGCATCAGTGGACTACGACTCGCGGCTCAGACAAAAGTGGATGAAGCGAGCGCGGCGACCAAACAATCCGAACTGCCGAAAGCGAATTCGCTGCTGACCGAAGCGTTGGGCCAAGTACGAGCCGAATCGAAACTGGCGCAGCTTCGCGACCGAATTCAAAGCGATCTCGACAACATCGCCCGTCTGCAAGCCGCCGCCGAACGGGGACGGCTCGTTGAGCTGCGCGGCAAAATCGTGCGGTTGCTCGACGATGCGAAGGAAGCGGGCGACACCAACCAAGACTTCGCTCAAGCCCGCACATTGCTCACCGAAGCGGTGACGCTGCTGACCGACGAATCGTCGCTCACAGACCTGCATCGTCAGGCGCAAGCTCGGCTGGCCGAGGTCAATCAAGTCCTTGCGCAGCAGTCCGTCGTCCTGGCTGCGAAAGCGCAACTCGCCAAGTTTCAAGATGCGGTCGAGCAAGTCCGCGTCTTTGGCGGAAACGTCTCCGGTGAGGATTCCATCGACGATCTGCGCGAGGCACACAAGTACGGACTGGCCGCGTTGGAGTTCTTCGAGATCGACTATGACAAGCCGGACCAACTCGATGCGCGACTGCAGTTGCTCGGTCCGGAAGCGATCGACACCTGGAAGGCCGGACTGCTGGAATTGCTCGTCACGATCGCTCAAGCCGAAACGAATCTCGCCATCAAAGATCAGCCGAAAGATGTCCTCGCCGCCGCGAAGCGTAGCCTCGAACGCATACAGCAAGCCGAGTCGTTCGGCTTGTCATCCCGGCCGGTCGGTTTGTTGAAGGCCGATTTGCTCGCGACGCTCGGACAAGCGGATGCCGCTCAGAAGACGTTGGCTGCTGCGGAGAAGTTGCCGGCCGAAACACGACTCGATCATTACTGGCTCGCGGAACGTGCGCGTCTGCTCCGTCAGTTCCCGCAGGCAATCCGGCACCTGCAAGATGCACTGCGCGTCGATCCCAATGACTTCTGGTCGCTGAACCTGATGGGCATTTGCCATCTGAATCAGGGACAATCCGACGCGGCGGCGGCGAACTTCACGGCTTGCATCGCACGCCGCCCCAATCTCGTCTGGCCGTACCTCAGCCGAGCCCTCGCGTTTGCGGATGTCGGTCAGTTTGAGAATGCCCAGCTCGACCTGGCCCGTGCCCAGGAAATCAGTCCGCGTGCCTACGCAGTATCGCTCAATCGTGGGTTCGTGTTCCTGCTGCAAAAGAACTACGACGCGGCGAAGGCCGACTTCGTGAAAGCTGCCGAACTGCGTCCGGACCTGGCCGCTCCGCATTTGAATCTCGCTGAAACCTGCCGTCGCCAAGCCGATGATTTGGAACAATCAGATGCCGCGGACGCCTCAGTCCGCGCGGCTGCCGAGCGTCAGACGGCGCTCACGGAATTGACGACCGCGCTACCGTTGGCTCCGCAACAGGGAACGCTGTATCGCGTGCGCGGTATGATTCAAGTCCGCTTGAATGCTCCGGCCGCGGCGATCGAAGACTTCCAACGAGCCGCGCGGCTCGACCCCAATCCGAAGTACCAAGCTCTCAGCCATTACGAGATCGGGGCCATTCATCAGCGAGCCAAGCGTCTCCCAGAAGCGCTCGCCGCGTTCGACCAGTCGCTCGCACTCAATCCCACGGACACCAAAGTCATCCGCGACCGCGCACAGGTGCTGCTGTTGCTCAGCATGTTCGATGAGGCCATTGCGGGCTTCACGTCCTATCTCGAAAAGGCCGGACCGGTCGGGGAGGTGTACCGCGCTCGCGGCTTGGCGTTTACTCAGACGAATAAACCGCGCGAGGCGATCAACGACTACACGATGTCGCTGCAATACGAACCGTCCCTCAACATGCTGGGCCGGCGCGGCTGGGCGTATTTGCGGAACGCGGCCCAGCTCGCGAAAGAAGACTTCGAGGAAGCCGTGCGCCTTGACCCGCTCAATCCCGATAGCTGGCAGGGCTTGGCCTATGCGACGGTCACGCTGGGCGATCATGTCAACGCGGTCGTTGCTTTGGAAAACGCCGCTCCCATCATCAAACGAGCACCGGCTCGAATCGGTGCGCGAGCGTGGCCGCTGTTCTACAATCAATCCGCTTCTTACTCGCAAGTCTACGTCAAAGCTTTGGTCGATCCGACACTCGCGACCGAACGCCGCGAGGAACTCACCAAGCAGTACGTGTCGCAGGCCATCGCTTGGCTAACCGAGGGCCACAACGTCGCAGGTCCGCAGTTCCACAAGGTGTTCTTGCAAGAACTGCGTGGCGATGGAGCGTTTGATCCGATCCGGAAACGGCCGGAGTTCGTGGATGCGATGAAGGCGTTGGCGACGGAATCCCAGTAGCTCACCCCATCGCGACCAGGATTTTGCGGGGCGGCTTGAATGGCATCCGGCCGTGGGCGACCAGGAAGTTGTCGAGCACCAGCACGTCCCCTTGTTGCCAGGGGAAGATGACGGCGGTGTCCCACATTAGTTTTCGGACGCGATCCAGATCGGCCGCGGTGATTGGCTGGCCGTCGCCATAGAAGGCGTGCGTCGGCAGGTTGTCTTCGCCGCAGCGATCCAAGAGCTGGCCTCGATAGCGCTCATCGACGTTGGAGATGTGAAACAGGTTGGCTTGATTGAACCAGTGCATCTCGCCGGTGATCGGATGCCGCAGCACGCCGGGACGGATCGACCAGGTCCGCAGGTTTCCGTCGGCGGTCCATTCAAAGTCGATGTCGTTCTGGTGCAGGTATCCCTCGACCACGTTGCGATCGCTGGTTTCGAAATGCTCCATCCACGATTTGCCCAGCCCACGCTCTTGGCCGTGCATGTTCTTGACGTACTTCACTCCCAACCGCTCGAACCGTTCGCGGAGGTCGTCGTCCATCGACGCATAGAGCCGGCGACAATCGACGATCGGGGTTTCGCCCCCTTCGGCCGGTGGGATGTGGCAATGAAAGATGATTCGTGTCGGCGGAGACTTCGCGTACGACAGTTCGTTGTGCAGCGTGATGCGGTATTGAGCGGGAAACTCGGTCGACGTGTAGACGTTGTCGGCGACCTTCGTTCGGGGAGATTGACCTTCCACATAGGGCTTCAGTGTCGGAATCACCGCTTGCGAAACTCTCTGGAACTGTTCGATCTCACGAATCGTGAAACCACGGAACAGGACCCCTCCATGCCGATGGAGCATTTCCTCCAACCATTCGCGGCGAGATTCGATCAGTTCGATCAGGATGTCTGTCGTGGCCGGTTCGCCGAACTGCGGTTCCACCACCAGGGGCAACGGGCCATGCACTGGCCACGTGGACGTCTTGAATTGCTGGCTCCACGCGGGCTCAACGACTCGGTGCAGGCTTAACGGTCGCTGGTGACTGGCAAGGGCTGGCACGATGTCTCTCCTTGTTCAAATCTCGCTGCGTGTAAGTAGGTTGGGACTCCGTCCCCACACTCTATGCGGAAGAGTCGGGAGGGAGTCCCAACCTACGGAAGAGGTATCGAACGAAAGATTGGCGGACTTTGCGAAAAGGTGTGGTGATTCGGGTTGTCGGGCGAAGCGCTGCGGGGGCTTGAACCATGAGAAAGCTCGCCATCTCGGCTGAGTTTGCGGGCTGCGTTCAGTCGTCTGGTTTTGCCGGTGCGAGGGAATGCTCTTGAGGATTCAGGGACGGCTCGTCTTCCAGAGCGTTCCCTCATGCGACCCTGCGGGATTTGCCTCCGATAACACTAAGGACGGCTCGTGTGGGCCACAGTGGCCGATGGATCGATTTGGCAGGATGCCTCATGTCGTCAGGAAATGCGGACTCAATCACTGTCCTGCGAATCGAAGCGGGGACCGAATTCCCGGCGGCGCATGCGCTGTCGATCGGTGGCGCGTTCTCGACCAATTGCCATCTGGGCCGGCTGTTCGCCGAGGCTGCGATGCGGCAACCGCAGGCATCGGCGATCCGCACAAGCGCGACACGCTGGAGCTACGCGCGGTTACTGACGGGTGCAGCGAACATCGCGCACCGTTTGGCGAGCGACTTGGGCTTTCGTGGGGGGGATCGAGTGATCCTGCTCGCACCGAACTCCGCGGAGTACGCCGCAGGTTTCTATGGAGTGCTGCTGGCGGGAGGCGTGGTCGTGCCGGTCCCTCCGCGAACCGAGACGAGCCGTTTGCACGCCATTTTGCAGACGACCGAGGCCCGATTGGTCCTGGCAACTCCCGAAGTGACGCGGTCTCGCGAAGACCTGCGCGGATGGTCGACGGAGTCGCTGCTCCTGAACGCAGACGCGAGTTTGCGGTCGCACTCGTTCGCAGCCGAAGACGACACGACCGGCGACGAACTGGCTGCCGTCTTCTTTACCAGCGGATCGAGCGGCGTTCCCAAAGGAGTCATGCTCAGTCACCGCAATTTGATTTCCAATGCATGCGCGATTCAGGACTACCTGTCGATCGATCACCACGATCGCCCGCTGTGTGTGCTCCCTTTTCACCACGCCTTCGGAAACTCGGTGCTGCAATCGCATCTGTTGGCCGGAGCGGAACTGGTCTTGGACGGCAACACGTCCTTTCCGGAGACGCTCATGACGGCGCTCGTGCAACATGAATGCACCAGTCTGTCCGGAGTGCCCGATCTGTTCCGGATCTTGCTGGACCGTTCTTCGTTTGGAAAAACAGCACTGCCGAAACTCAGGCAAATGACGGTCGCTGGCGGATCGCTGCGTCGCGCACTGGCGCTGGAGGTGGCACGTCGCATTTGTCCGGCCGAGTTCGTCGTGATGTATGGCCAGACCGAAGCGACTGCCCGTTTGGCGTATGTACCGCCGGAGCGGCTGGCGGAAGATTTGTCCGACGGGTGCATCGGTCGCGCGATTCCCGGCGTCACCTTGGAAGTCGTGGACGAGCAGGATGCCCCGGTCGCGCCGGGCGAGACGGGCGAATTGCGGGCTCGCGGGCCGAGTGTGATGCTCGGTTACTGGCGGGACCCAGCCGCAACCGCCGAGCGACTGCGGGGCGACTGGCTGCGTACCGGCGATCTCGCGGCACTCGATGACAATAGATTCTTCTGTCTCAAGGGACGGTCCAGTTCGTTCGTCAAGATCGCCGGCTTCCGCGTGAATCCCGGCGAGTTGGAAGAATTCGCGTGTCGCCGATTAGCGGCGCGGCAGGCGGTCGCCGTCGCCTTCGAATCCGCTGTCGGCACACGGCTGGCCTTGTATGTCCAGTCGGACGCTGCACAGGGAGAGCTGGATGGTTCGACGATCATCGCACGCTGCCGCGCCGAGTTGCCTCGGCATCTCGTTCCCGATGTCGTGCGGGTCGTCGCGGAGTTTTCATTGAATCATGCCCTGAAGATTGATCGACCGGCGCTGTCGCAACTGGCGGAACAAGAATCCGTCCGACGGCGTTCGGCGTAATAAACGTTTGAAGGAAATCAGGAGTTCCGACCATGTGCCACACTGTCATCGAACAAGGAATCATCGAATACCTGCGGTCGCTCACGGGGCTGACCGACTTGGGGCGCGAGACTGACCTGCAGGTCGTGGGAGTCACCGACTCGCTGACCATGATGGACCTGCTGGTGTTTGTCGAAACGGAGTTTCAGCTACGCCTGGAATTTGAAGACCTCACTCCCGATGTCTTTCGCACTCCCGCGACTTTGTCCGCGCTGATCGCTAGCCGGCTAACCGGAACCACGCAGCGACACGCCGCCTGATCTCCAAACAGGGGTCGGATGCGCTAAGGAGAAGATCATGTACTGGTCCACTCACTCTCGCCCCGTTCCGCTCGAAGAACTGGGTTGGATCAACACGACGTATCTGTCGAGCGCCGTACCGCGCTGCGATCCCATGTTGTTCTGGGGGACGACCATCGAGATCGAACCGCTCGAAGCGTTCCTGGCCGAGCAGCGGCGCAGTACGGGGCGGATCGTCTCGCCGGCGCATTATCTGGTGTTCGCGGTGGCGCGCAGCCTGATGGAGCACCCGGAGGTCAACCGCCGCGTGATCGGTCGCCGGGTTTATCAATACGACGGCGTCAACATAGTGATGCCCATGTTGCAAACCAGCACGGGTGAAGTGGACTGCGTTTTCCTGCACCATGCCGAACAGATGTCGGTGTCGGACGTGGCTGGCCATTTTTGGAACGAAGCCCGCGGAAAAGCCGTGGCGTTTGCCGAAGAGAAGCGGCGTCGCCAATCGGGTTGGTCGTGGAAGTCACTGGGACTGGCCATCGCCAAACGGTTAGATCTCCTGTGGATTCGCTGGATGAGCCCGGTCGGTTTCTTCGCCGCCAACCACTGGCGGTTTCCGACCGTGTGGGCTTGGCAGCAGGAACTCAATGGGGCAAACGCATTCGTCAATTACTTGGGGTTCCCGGGCGCACCTCCGCTGATCGCCCACAAAGCCGCGGCGCTCCCGATGAATGCGTATTCGGTTCTCGTGACGATGGGGCCGGCGGAACTGAAACCGGTCGTCGTCGATGGTGCGATTGTGATTCGCAAACAGGCGACGTTGTTTGTGCGGCTGGATCATCGACTGGTCAACGGACACCAGGCGGCCGCCTTCGTGAGCACTCTGCGAACGCATCTGACCAACCCGCAATCGGCCACGATGGAAGAGTCGTCGGCAGAGCGGCGCGCAGCGTGAGACATAACATTCAGGCGAGTGGGGCGGTGTCAGCCCCCCGGTGATCAGCAGGGATCGCGATCACCGGGGGGCTGACGCCGCCCCGCTCGCCGAGTTGTCACACGCTTTTCGCCGTAAGGATCGGATACACGCCGACCGGTTCCGTGATCGTCTCAATCACACGGAAACCGGCAGATCGCAGCAGAGTTGTCATCTGCTCGGCCGACCGTCGCTGGTGCCGCAGATTGAACACGCGCGCCAGAAACCGGCGGGTCTGAAAGGCGTCGACGAATCCGTGCGTGATCAGCGTCGCATCATTGCTCATCACGCTTTTCACCGCCGCCAGCAAGTCGAGGAATTGTTCGTCGGTCAGATACTCCACTAAGCCGACGAGCTTTACGATCTGAACTTGCACGCCGGGAAGGCTGGTCCGAATGGAGCGTGCATCCCCTTGCTGGAAATGGATCGACGAGGCGATGCCAAGATCTGCCGCCAAGGCGCGGCCATAGTCGAAGGCGTCGTCGTCGAGATCGACGAGATGCGCGGTCACGCGAGCGGGATCGATCCCAGACTTGACGATGGCGGACTGCACATGCCGCCCCGGGCCGGCTCCGATGCCCAGAATCGTGACTGTTTCAGAAGCTCCATACTGCGTGACCAACGTGGCGAGCCGCTGACTGATGATCTTGAGCCGGTTGCGAGACGCCATCGAGATTGGGTTGTCTCGCAGAGCCTGCCGGTCCAGCCAGTCCTGCGGTTCATCGTTCCGATAGATGATCTCCATCGACCGCCATCCCCCCGGCCGTGCGAAAGACTCCGCAAGCAGAGGCCCGGTACTACGCCTCAGAAGTCCAATCAGCCAGGAGACGGGCAGTGCGTAATTCTTCGCGGGATTGAGCAACGCGGAACCGATTCGCTGCGCCATCGTGGGACGTTCCAGCTCAATGACAGGGGGATTCATCAAGCGGATTCCCGGCGGAGTTAAGCGGCGCGGCCGGGCCGTTGTTTTGAATGCAGTGGACATGATGGGTCACTCGTTTCTGGAATGATCGGCTGACCGTCCGTCAGCGACTTTCGTGCGTCCCGCTTCCGCCAGCGATCGAGAGCGATTCGTCCCAGCTTGGTCCAACTGAGCTTGTACAGCCCGGAGACTTGGAAGAAGGCGACGATCGAACCAATCGAAAGTTTAGGCAAGGCGCAGACGTACCGATTCTCATAGCGCGGGCGAAACCGCGACTTGAAGTGCCTCAGTCCGGCGTGGTCGAAAATCATTCCCAGATGCCGATCGCTGAAGCCCAGGCTGCGGCGAACCAAGGCACTGTCGCCCGGCAACGGCTGGTCGCAGTTCAATCCGGGGTCGAGGCACAGTCCAACACGCTCGACCCTTTCGGCCTGAAGCTGCTGGATCGAGTACTGGAACAGGAATGGAATCGTTCCGCGGACTGAGTCGCTGCGACGCCTGTAGAGTTCGGTGGACCACCGGGCTCCCGCGAGCATCGGGTTACAGACCAGAAAGCCTTCCAAACGCCTGGCTCCGTGAGTGCTGCGGGCGACGAATAACCGCCGCAGTCCCAGCGCGTGATCGCCGATGCGCCCCTCGAAAAACTTCATTTCCTCAGCCTGAGCCTTCAGCGAGAGCGATTCTTCCGAGACTTCCTGCAGCTCTGCCAGCGTTTGCAACCATTGATCTGTCGGCAGCAATTCGGGCCGTACCTCAAACGCCTCAACTCCATTTCGGAGACAGTAGTTCGTCTGCCGCCGCACCCATTCAAACGGTTTGCCGCTCCAAGTCAGCCCCGGCAAGTCAATCACCGGCTCCTCGCCCCACTTCGTGATCTCGAAGCCGTGCTTGCGAAACAGAGGCAACTCGTCCTCGCAAATATTGTGAAATTCCACACGCAGTTTGTTTTGGCGAAGGAACTTCAGGAATTCATCGAGCAGCGCTGCCTTGTGCGATGGTGGTGCGATGAGTCCTCCACCCGCGAGCACATACTTGCCGCGCCGCGTGTAGGAGATCAGCCCGTCCTGCGACTGCGATCGAAACGTCAGCCGGCCCGGTTCAGTCGCCAGATAGGAATCGAAGTACGATCCGTGACGAAAGACAAACTGTTCGAGCGATTCGGCAGTCTCAGCCGGAACATGGGAACTGAGCTCATTCGCGGACGTCGAGGCATCTGGCCGCTTTTCGCCGGAGTCGATCCTGAGGTGAATTCCACTCTGGGAATACAGGTTTCCGGCAATCGATGCTGACTCGTTCGGGGGGAGCTGGCCCAACGACTGCGAACCCCTCTCCGATCTCGGTGACGGATCAGGAGCTTTCTTGCTGGAAACACTTCTAAACATGGGGACTGTCTTCTTCGTCGCGAGCAGTCGATTCGGGGAAAGCGCAACGGTCGCCAGCAAACTGGTTGCAAGGCACACCGGTTCTGACGGAGATATCGACCCTTCCAAAAAACAACTTTGCCAGGGTGCAACCGGATGCGTCGCAAAGGGCGACACACAGCGTTTGGCGACGAATCTGCGGCACGATCCCGAACTCAGGAGCGATTGCTTCCTTCTCGCCATTCCTCACAGCTTGCCCGCGAGGTGCCGCGTCGCCGGTGGGTCGAGACAAATGTCTGTCTTGCCCTAAAACCTGTCTCACGGCAACTTCGGATCTCTCGCTTACCACGAGGAACTCACCAAGCAGAGCATGCCGCAGGACATCGAATGGCGGACGTGCTTACGGCAGTTCGTTCGGCGTCTTAAAGAATTTCGACAAGTCCACGCCCCCCTTGAGCTCGGCTTGCACCACCTTCAGCGATTGCTCGATCTGTTGCAGCCGTTGTTCGAGCACAGGGTGGATGACCGGCTGGTCCGACTTGGCTTTGGATTTCGGGACGCCGGGATAGCCAAGGTGCCTCTGCAAGGCGGCGAACATGTAGAGCGGATCTTTCTTGCGATGCGCTTTCGCGATGCGTCCTTCACGGAGACTGAACAGCGTCGTGTAGGGCACATTGAAGTCGGGATCTTGGTTCGCTCGGCGACGATCGGCGACGTATTGCTCGGAGCGATAATAAAGCAGGTCGGCGAAATCGGACGTGCCGAGTTCGCGCCGCAGAACTCCGAACCACTCACGCCACGAGTCATCGTAGAGCGGGTCGCCTGCCAGAGCTTTCAAACCGTCGATATAGCCCAAGCGGTTTCGAGAGACACACTCGAACTGGTAAATGAACAGCCCTTGCGGGCTGGGATTGTTCGCGCGGAACTCCGCCTCGCGCTGCAGAATCTCCAAGGCCATGAACTGGTCGAAGCGCGATTTGGTTTCTTCCTCGGCCTGCCCCATGATGAAGGCTTGGTACGGCGCGAAGTAATGCTCCAGCCGAGTCATCGCGTCGCTGATGCGGCCCTTCAGCAGGATTTCGCTGCGCAAGAAATCAATCGCCATCGGCAGCTTGGTCGTGCTGAGGATTTCCTCCTGCACCGTGGCGAGGATTTCTTGCGAGGGGATGTTCTCGCGCAGTCGCTCGGCAAAGACGCGGAAGAAGTGCGCCTGCTCGATATATTCCTCGCGGTCCAACAATGGAGACGGCATGGCGGCACGATTTAAAGTGAAGCAGGGGAAAAAGCCACGCGGTCAATCTATGGCAATACTCCGCTGACGCACAGGGCGGGTAAGACATTCTTCGCGGCTCGCCAATTCGTGACTTTGGGTGCCACATCCTGACCATCAGTATGAATTAGCAAGAGATTTGCCTCGATTGCAAAAATGCTTGATTAACGACGCATTTGAACTCGCCCGCACCGCCGTCGACGCCGAATTGACTGGCGCGACTCCGCTGCTTCGCTCAATGTACGAGGGGCCACTTTTCGCGTTCCATCCAACCGCCATTGAGACGGCTGCCAACGGCTGATGATCCGGATCACAAAAAATAACTGTGCGTCAACTACGACATGAGATTTGCGCAGCCCTCGAGTCATGTTTTTTGACCGTCGACATGGCAGGAGGCTAAGCATGACCGTGGTCGAACATCATTCGGTGGAGGAATTGCAGACTTTCTTTCAGCGGGAGCGTGAGGCTCGGTTGGCCAAGCGTATTTGGATCGTGTGGCAGGCTCGGCTGAGGCATACCGCTCCCGAGATTGCCAAGGGGATCGGAATGTCACGACGCGCGGTTCAGGAGTGGACGCGACGGTACAATACGGGCGGACTCGCCGGGTTGCAGACCAGATCGGGGCAAGGCCGCGACCCGCTGCTGTCTGAGGAGGAGCGGCAAGCGGTGGCCAAGCGGCTGGAAGACGGGCCGCAGGCTGGCGACCCACAGCCGTTCGCCAGACCGAATACGAATACCTCTGGGTGCTGGGTGCCGCGAGTCCTCAAACTAGTCAGGCCAAAGCGATCCTCTCGCCGGTCTTGAACACGGCGATCATCAACCAGTTCCTCGACCAGTTCTCTCGCGCGCCGGCTCCCGACGTCCACGCCGCCTTAATCTGGGACGGAGCCGGTTTCCACCGCTCTAACGACCTCGTGGTCCCCGCGAACATCACGCTGATCTCGCTGCCACCGTACTCTCCGTAACTCAACGGCATCGAAAACCTGTGGCACTACCTCCGCAGCCACTGTTGGTCCAACCGAGCTTATCGCGACTACGACGAACTCTTCGACGTCGCCTCGGAATCTTGGTGTCGATACTGCTTCGATAGGCCATTGATCAAATCCGTCTGCGCGAAAAACTACATCCCAACGCGCAGTTAATGTCTGAGATCCGGATGAGATACGACCAGGGCAAGGGCAAAGCGACCTCGCCGCTTGAATCTTGAGTCCTGCAAACTCCGCTCTGCGCCGACGCGATCACCATGTTGAATCACCGAGTTCGGGGCCAGCCTACAGGCTGGTCCCGATCGGCATTTCTTTAGCTATGCTGATTTGTGGTGGACGCCAGGAATCGGTCTGGCCGCACCAAAACCTGCAAAACGATCAAACGCGCCCGGCAGCCAAATTCGATACCATTCACAAAAGAAGCGGCCGAGAACAGTCGGCCCGGGTGTTCTCGCGAACGTTAATCGACACGCCGCACACGACCCGCAATTCGCTTTCTTTGGTCTCGTCGATCGGTCGGAGAGCCAGCGAGTGGAACTCAGCATGATCCGGCTTTTAGACGATGTTGCTCAATGCTCTACACGCCATCACGTTGGGGAACTTCTTCGCAGCGAGCAGATACTTGATGGTTCAATCCGCAACCATGCCGTATCTGCGACCTCTGAGAAATTTGGGAGATGCTCGGTAAAGACCGTGATCTCTGCCGCAGGGACTGCCGCGTCGTTGGTCATCCGCTTGTTTTACGAACGATTGGGAGTCACTGGAGCGGGACGTTGGAGTTCGAGGACTCCGCCGGGCTTGTGGGCGTCGCGGATGAAGCTGCGGAGTTGTAGAACCGGCGGGCCCAGCAGCAGGATGAAGACCGGTGGAGCAAGGCAGATCACCACGGGGAACAGCAGCTTGACGCTGGTCTTGTTGGCTCGTTCTTCGGCTCGTTGACGGAACTGGCGGCGGATGCCGTCGGAGAATTCGGTCACGGCGGCAGCGACGTGAGTTCCCGTCCGTTCGGACTGAGTCACCAAGTTCGCTAGAGCATTCACGTCCGGGGCATTCATGCGCTTAGAGAATTCTTTCAACGCTTTGGCCATCGTGTCGGCTTCGGCGTGACGGCGCACGACTTCTAATTCGACGGACACATCGGGATGAAAGACGTCGATCTCGCGAGCGACTCGCAGCAGCGCGTCGCGCAGTGGAAGGCCGCCAGTCAGACACATGCGGATGATATCCAGCGCGTCCGGAAGTCCTTTGAGAATGCGGTTCAGCCGGGTGTTCGCTTGGCTGCGGAGCAAATTGCGTGGGATGAGATAGGCGAAGCTGGTCACGACGGCGGTCACCACCAGAATGTTTCGCGGCAGCGTCGTTGCCGGATTGGCGAGTACCGCCAGGATGCCTCCGGCGAAGACGGTTCCGAGAACCAGGATGTTACGGGTCGAGAGAAATTCAATCACGGCATTGTTGCCGTAGAAGCCGGCACGTTTGAGGTCTTGCGTCAACGAATCAAGTTCGGCTGCGGGCATCGGAATCGCACCAGAGAGGTTGATTCGCCAGCGGCTGGGGCGGCCGAGGCCGACTTTCAATTCGAGATCGGCGACGTTCCGCACTCGCTGGCGTGAGCGGACGATGCTCATGCCGAAGACGAGGACAGTCGTCGTGAAGTAAACAATGATCGGCATCAGGTTGTTGGTCATGGCGTTGGTCCACTTCAGTCATGCGAGCCGGAGGGCGTAAGCCCCCGGACGACACCGGCGAGGTCCGGGGGCTTACCCCCTTCGGCACGCCAGCGATGTTTGTCAATCATCCTCACGCAACAGCTTGAAGACCCAAGCAAGGCCGGTGATCTCCAGCAGCAACGCGAAGAACAACAGCAGGCGTCCGAGGGGTTCATCGAACATCACTTGCAGGTGCGAGCGATGCACCAACATCAGAAACAGAAAAGCCAGCGGGCCGATGGTGGCGACCAGCATGGTGCTGACTCGGCCAGCTCCGGTGGCGGCCATCATTTGGCGGTAGGCCATCATGCGGTCGCGGACCACGGCCGACATGCGTTCGAGCGTCTCGGACAGATTGCCGCCGGAGCCGCGTTGCACGACCAGTGTGGTGGTCAGAATCTGCATCTCGATCAACCGCACTCGCGCGGCGAGCGACTTCATCACACTCTCGAACGAACGCCCCATTTCGAGCTGACGGCTGCACTGGCGGAATTCGGCGGCGAGCGGGCCGCTCAATTCCGCCGCACACACTTCCAGTGCTTGATCGACGCTCTTGCCGGCGCGGGTTGTCCGAGCCAGCATGTCGAGCACGATCGGAAGTTCTTCGCGAATCGCTTTCATGCGGCGCAAACGCAGCAGCGCGATGTAGCCCAACGGGATCAGCAAGCCGACCATCGCTCCGGCGATGCCGACCAGCGGATCGTCCTCAAAGAATCCTACGCCGCCGCCGAACACGATCGCACACACAGCATTAACACGAGGAAAAACGTCGTTGAGGTCAGTGCCGCACCGGATTCGAGGACCAATCGTTCGAAGCCTTGATCGATTCGACCGCTCAAGTCTTTCGCGTGCACGGCGTCGAAGACATTTGGAATACGACGCAGCCGTCGCGGCATCGCGGCTGAGCCAGCTCCGCCACCTCCGGCGAACAGCAGATCGCGAACCCACATGCCGACCGCGAACGCCGTCAGTGTGAGCGACATGAAAACGATGATCGAGACGGTCGTGATATCCACGATTGGTGTCCTTCGTTGTGGCAACACGCGGCTCGCGTGTTGTCACCGACTGAAGCACGCGAGCCGCGTGCTCTACGTGCTGACGGGAATTCGGCGTTTGTCGAACAGGTGGTCCGAGAGGCGGACTCCACACGCTCGCAGGCGATTGAGGCACAGTGGGCGATGGCCGGTGAAGTAGAATTCGCCCTGAGCGATCGCCTGTTCGTTGACACCGGTTTGCTCGAATCCGAAGACGTCTTCCAAATGGAAGCCGTCTTCCGCAAAGCCGACGATCTCGGAAACTTGCATGACGCGGCGAACGCCTCCCTTAAGCCGCGACAGATGCACGACCAACGAGATGCCCGAGGCGATGTATTGCCGCACGACGGGGATCGGCAGTTCAAAACCACTCATGGCCACCATCATTTCGAGGCGTGCGAGTGCGTCGCGGGTGTCGTTCGCATGGATCGTGGTCAACGAGCCCTCGTGGCCGGTGTTCATCGCC
>SXKJ01000055.1 GCA_005778115.1 Planctomyces sp.
ACGAACGGCCAACACGCCTTCTACCAGTTGATCCATCAAGGGACGAAGCTGGTCCCGTGCGATTTCCTCGCGCCGGTGGAAACGCACAACCCGCTTGGCGAGCACCACGACATCCTGTTGTCGAACTTCTTCGCTCAGACCGAAGCCCTGATGAAGGGCAAGACGGCTGATGAGGTCCGCGCTGAATTAAAGGGAAGCAAGCTCTCACCAGAAGCTCTGGAGAAGCTCGTTCCACAGAAGTGCTTCGCGGGCAATCGGCCGACGAATTCGATCCTGTTCCAGAAGCTCACGCCCCGCACGCTCGGCAATCTGATCGCGCTTTACGAGCACAAGATCTTCACGCAGGGAATCATCTGGAACATCAACTCGTTCGACCAATGGGGCGTCGAACTCGGCAAACAACTCGCGAAGGCGATCCTGCCGGAACTCAGCGGAACAGGAGAGGTCACAAGCCACGATAGTTCGACGAACGGCTTGATCAACGACTTCAAGAAGCGACGTCGGTAAGGCAACGAATTCTGGCTTTGAGCGGCACGGCGCTAGCCGCCGGTTTCTGCATGCTTGCCGAGACCGCAATACCGGCGGCTAGCGCCGTGCCGCTCAGTCTTGGGGAGTCATCCATGAAACTTTTCGGCCGCGCCGCCCTCGTCACCGGAGCTGCTCGCGGCATCGGCCGAGGTTGTGCTCTGGAACTCGCCAAAGCCGGAGCCGATGTGGCGATCAATGATCGGCAGCCGTCGGACAACACGACCTCGTTGATCGCAGAAATCGAATCGCTGGGCCGACGGGCAGTGCTTGTCGATGGTGATGCGTTTGAGCGAGGCTCGTGCGAAGGGATCGTGAAGCGAGCGATCGCAGCGCTGGGGCGGATCGATATTCTCGTCAGCAATCCGGCCTATTCGCGCCGCGGTGATTTTCTCGACTACGACCCGGAGATCTTCGACAAGACGCTGCGGGGCACGCTGACCGCCGGATTTCACATGAGCCAGTTCGTCTCGCGGCACATGGTCGAGCGAGGTGGTCGCGGAAAGATCCTGTTCATTTCCAGCGTCCATGCTCGGCGGCCGTACGCTCGCGCGGTTGCCTACAACGCGGCAAAGGCCGGCCTGAATCACATGGCCTTCACAATGGCCGCCGAACTGATTGGGCACCGCATCAACGTCAATGTCATCGAACCCGGTTGGATCGACACGCCGGGCGAACACGAAACGTTCGGCGATGCGATGATCGCGGAAGAAGGAGAAAAATTGCCGTGGGGTCGGATCGGTCACCCTTCGGACATCGGCCGCGCGGCGACTTTTCTGTGCTCAGACGATGCCGACTACATTACCGGTGTCTCGCTGGTAGTGGACGGCGGATTCTGTCTGCGCGATTCGATTTCGAGTCCTTCGATGCGAAGTCCAATCACAAAAACATGTGACACAGAATCATGATTTTGTGGAACATGATTCTGTGATCAAAGATTGGCTGAGCGATGCCTCATGTTGTCCAACAATCGTTGTCGTTGTACCGCCGAGCGCAGGAGCTCATTCCCGGCGGCACACAGTTGCTCAGCCGCCGGCCGACGAAGTATGCGTATGGCGTGTCTCCAGTGTATGCCGCGCGAGCGAACGGCGCACGAATCTGGGACGTCGATGGGAACGAGTACATCGACTGGGTCAGCGGCATCGGCGCGATCATTCTGGGCTACTGCGATCCGGTCGTGGACGACGCGGTGCGAGAGCAGATCAGCAAGGGAGTCGCCACTTCGATCAGCAGCGCGGTGGAACTCGAACTCGCCGAGGAACTCTGTCGCACGATTCCATGCGCGGAGATGGTCCGTTACGCCAAATGCGGCGGCGAGGCGTGTGCGATTGCGGTGCGGATCGCTCGCGGAGCAACTGGACGGGACAAGGTGCTCTTCTGCGGCTATCACGGCTGGCATGACTGGTATTTGGCGGCGAACCTCGTGGCCGGGGAGAGTTTGAATTCGCATTTGTTCCCAGGCATCGAACCGATCGGTGTGCCGAAGGCGCTGGCCGGGACTGCACTGCCCTTTCCGTTTGGAGATCTCGCGGCTCTGGGGCAGTTGCTCGACGATCACAAAGGGGAGGTCGCGGCGATCATCATGGAGCCGCTCCGTTCGGAGCGACCGGCTGACGGTTACCTCGCCGGGGTTCGCAAGCTGTGTGATGAGCGTGGCGTCGTGCTGATCTTCGACGAAGTCTCTTCCGGGTTTCGATTCGGAATGCAGGGGGCTCAAGGGTTCGTCGGTGTCACACCGGACATGGCGGTCTTCGCGAAGTCGATGTCCAACGGCTATCCGATGGGAGCGGTCGTCGGGCGGCACAGCGTCATGGAACCGGCCGCGAGGATGTTCATTTCCAGCACCTACTGGTCCGACCCGATCGGCATGGTTGCCTCGCTGACGACGATTCGCGAACTGCGACGTCGAAACGTATCGGAAGGACTGTGGTCGTTTGGGCGCGAGCTGCAATCGCGACTCGATGCCGTCGCTCGAGAGACTGGGCTCGATGTGAAATGTTCCGGCTTGGCCGTGCATCCGCATCTGGAGTTCGCGTCGGCCTCGCCCGATCTGAAGCCGGTCTTGGCGACGTTGTTCATTCAGGAAATGGCGAAGCGCGGCTGCCACGGCTACGCGAGCTTCTACCTCAACGCGGCTCAAGGAGCGGCGGAGTTGGAACAGACAGCGGCGGCGGCTCGTGAGGTCTTTACGATCGTCCGCCGCGCGATCGACAGCGGCGATGCGGAGTCCATCCTCGAATGTCCCCGCCAGCAAGATGCGTTTCGGCGGTTAGTTCGATAGGTGGCGGAAATGGTGATGCCCGCAGCCGATCGATGCCTAGTCGACCAAAGCGAAATCGAAGACTTTCGGCCCACTGGCTTCCACGACAGCCTTCAGACCGCTTTGAGCGGGTGACTGATACTTCGCGGGGATCTTCGATTTCGCAACATCTTCTTTCATCGGCTCGTAAACGGCTCCATCGGTGATTTCGGTCGATGGTGGCTTCGTGACATCGACATCGGAATGGGAAATCGCGACGGAATAGTCTCCCGGCAGTGCCCCGTCTCCGGCCATGTAGGTGCCGAGTTTGTACTGTCCGTCAACGTTGGTGATCCCATCTGCGGGTCGCCCGCCGGCCTTGGGCGCAAACGTCACTCGCGCATTCGCGAGCGGCTTGCCTTGATAGGTCACTTTGCCGCTGATCGGAATGGTCCCGGTCTTTTCACCACAACCAGAGAGAGCAACGACAGCCACGATTAGCAGGGCACTTGCCACTCCAGCAGATGACCAACAAGTTCGCGATCGAGTTTTCATTGGCAGTTTCCTAGTAGGAGAATCAACGATGCGGCTCCTCAAGAATGCTCCCCTAGACTGCTAGAAATCGCCAATTGGCTCTCTGCGATCGATGGTTGCAAGTTGGCGATAGGTGTCGAAGCTGATGTTGTTGATAAACCGTGTGCTGCCATCGGCCATGCTGAAATGTGCCCCACCGACATGCTGGCTAAAGAACGAATAATTGTTGGGCCAATCTCCCCAAGCGCATTCCAATTGCGCAATCTTGCTGGGGAAGGCCGCTGTGAGGCACGCGGGATTTTGCACGTTGGCGTTGAGCGGGATGCCGCACGTCCCCGTCGAACCGTTCATCCACCACCACCAGGTGTGTGTCGTCCAACGCGGAACGGCCTCACCGATGGCAAACGTGTTGCTGGTTCCGTCACGGACATCTTTCATACCGGTCGAGTAAGACCAATTGCTGCCGCGGAAGAAGAGTCCGTTGCCTCGATCCAATCCGTTGTTGGTGACGCCCCAGCGTGTGCCCGTCCACGGCGCACCACCGCTCCCCAGGTTCCCCACGCCCAGTTCGCCCCGGCGACTCCCTTGTAATTGTTGACGCCGAAGTTGCCTCCGCATGGTGCGACCGGCGCATTCGCACGAGTATTCATCGTGCCGTTGTGCGAGTCGCTGGGACATATCAGCGCTGGGATCGCCGTTTTCGCGATCGAATTGTTATTCGGCGTTGTTCCAGCCGTAAATCGTGGGTCGTTGCACAGTCCGAAACCGAAATTGTATCCCTTAAACAATTCGGCTTTGTCGATGAACGGCATGGTGTTCATGAGCCAGGAGACTTGCGATTGATCCACATTGCAACAGCCTGGGGCGTGGTAATTCGTGGGAAACATCTTGGCCGAATCGTGATAGTTCTGAATACCGAGGCTCAATTGCTTCAGATTATTTCTGCACGTTGATCGGCGTGCGGCTTCACGGGCTTGTTGCACGGCCGGCAACAGCAAGGCAATCAAGACGGCGATGATCGCAATCACGACCAGAAGTTCAATCAGCGTGAATCCACGACGGCACGAGCGTTGTGACATGAGAACCTCCACGCTAAGACGAAAGAGAAGTGGTGAATACCGTGATAACGAACTCCCGAACGGGTCCCAGGCTGTCGCCGCATACTTTGTTGTGAAAGCACCATTCGAGGGAAATTCAGGTTTCCTTCAGGTTCCTCGCGGAGCTTTTCGAAACCAGACCGCAATGACCGAGACAGTGCGACTCGTCGCCGTCGCTGGCGCGATGTTCGCAGAGTTGCGAGTTGCCCAGAACTCACACACTCTGTTGCGACGAGCGACGCACGAAGTCTTTCACGATCGTGCTTCGCATGATCGACAGCGGCAATGCAGGATCGTTCCTGGAATGCCCTCGCCAGCAAGATGCGTTTCGGAGATTGGTACGATAGGCTGGGGCCGGAATGACCAATGTCCAAACTCCAATGACCAATGAATGTCCAGGGCCCAAATCCCAATGGGAATTGGCTCGTTTGGAGTTGGACATTGCGATTTAGTCATTGATTGGACATTGAGACTTGGAAATTGGAGCTTCCCCACGTGCCCGAATCACAACTCTCATTGGACTCTGGACTCGAATGGCCTGACTTTGCGGCGATCGCGTTTTATTTCACGCTGACGTTCGGGATCGCAGTGTGGTTCGGTCGCAAGCAGAAGGACGTCGATGACTTCTTCGTCGGCGGTCGGCGCATGCCGTGGTTCGCGGTCGGGCTGAGCATTCTCGCGACGCTGTTTTCGACGTTGTCGTACCTCGGGATGCCGGGGGAGATGATCAAGAACGGCATGGGAGTCTTCCTGGGAATTCTCGCGGCACCGCTGAGCATGGCCGTGATCATGCTGCTGTGGATTCCATTCTTCATGCGGCTGAGGCTGACCAGCGCGTACGAGTACCTCGAACTGCGATTCAGTTATCCGGTGCGATTGATTGGGGCGGCGCTGTTCGTGCTGCTGCGACTGGGTTGGATGAGCATGGTGATCTTTGCGGCGTCGATGGCGCTGGACCGAGTCAAAGGTCCGGACTTCGCCTGGCTGCCGGGTGAGGACATCTATTGGTGGATCGGACTGGTGGGGGTTATTGCGGCGATCTACACGGCGGTCGGCGGCATCCAGGCGATGATTTGGACCGACGTCTTGCAGTGCCTGCTACTGCTGGCCGGAGTGCTGTTGGCGATCGGTTACGTCGCTGCCGTGGATGGGACCGGTCCCGTCGATTGGTGGAAGACCGCCGCGAACACCGCAGGCCGAAACAATCTCCCGCCTCTGTTTAGCTGGGACATCACCGTTCGCACGACGATCGTCTTCGCATTGGTCAATCACTTCTTCTGGAATGTCTGCACGCACGGGTCGGATCAGGTCGTGCTGCAACGGTACTTCTCGGTGTCCTCGCTGAAGAACGCTCGGAAGAGTTACTTCGTGAACTTCCTCGTCGATCTGACGATGGCCTCGCTGCTGTCTCTGTGCGGGTTGGCGTTGCTGGCGTTCTACTTGAAGCACGCGGATCAAGTCCCCGGCGGATTGTCGGCGGTCAAAGGAGCCGACAAGCTCTTCCCGCACTTCTTGGGCAACCAGCTTCCGGCAGGCTTCGCGGGGCTGATCATCTCTGCATTTCTGTGCGACGCGATTCAAACACTGGAATCTGGCGTGAATGCAATCACGGCGGTGGCCGCGAATGACATTGTGCCTCGCTTACGGCGCGGCCGGCCTCGCATCATGAGCGATCTGACGTTCGCTCGCGTGATGAGCATCCTTATCACGATCGCGGTCACGGCGAACGCTTACTTCGTGGCGAACCGAGTGCAGGCAATCGGCGAAACGATCGTCGGCATGATGCCCAAGTTCTTCAACATGTTCGTCGGCCCGCTGTCATCGCTGTTCATCATCGGCATGTTCTTCCGCCGTTGCACCGCTCGATCGGCGATCCCGGCCGTGCTGTGCGGCTTCGTCGTTTCCGTCTGTTGGAGTTGGTGGCCGGAGATTCGTGGTGTTCCCAAAGAGCAGGCTCCGACGTTCCTCCTGGCGATCGCCGCCCCGTGCTTGACGAGCTTGTCGATCGCCTGGATCTTGGGTTGGATTGTCGAACGGGGCGGAGAACACTCCGGCCTCAAATTCACTTGGCGTGAGATCGTGAGTAAAGAGGAACACGAATCAGTCACTTGACCGGCCGAAAGCCGAAATCTTTTTTCTGAATGACAAAAAGGAAATCGGCCATTGGCTTTCGGCTCACGGCCACCGGCCGGACAAATCAGGAGAGTTTTGCCATGTCACCCAAAGACGCCTACGACCGGGACGGATTCGTCATCGTCCGCCAACTGCTGTCCTCCGATGAGTTTGCCGAACTGCGGAGCCAGCTTGATCGCCACATCCGCGAGGTCGTGCCGACGCTGCCGGATGCCGATGCGTTCTTCGATGACAAATCGCGGCCGGAGACGCTCAAGCAGATGCAGCACATGCAAAAGGACGCTTTCTTCGAGGCGTACACTCGGCAGCCGAAATGGCGCGAGTTGGCGATGTCGCTGGTCGGCGAAGAGGCTTCGTGCGAGGGACCGGAATGGTTCAACAAGCCGCCGGGGACAAATCACATTACGCCGCCGCATCAAGACAACTATTACTTCTGCCTCGCGCCGCCGAACGTCGTGACGATCTGGATGGCACTCGACGACGTTGATGACGAAAACGGTTGCCTGCGCTACGTCCGCGGCTCGCACCTGCCGCCGATCCGCCCGCACAATCGGTCGAACGTGCTGGGCTTCTCGCAGGGGATCATCGACTACGGCGATGTCGACCGCGCGGCCGAGGTCCGCATCCATCTGGCCCCCGGCGACGTCGTCGCGCACCACGGCAACACGATCCACCGAGCTGACGCCAACCGTTCACCGATCCGCAACCGTCGAGCGTTTGCGATGGTCTTCAAAGGGGCCAGTTGCCAGCGGGACGAAGTCGCCTTCACCCGCTACATGGCAGCCGTCAAAGAACAGCATCAACAAATGGGACTGAAGACATGAGTCTAAGAGTTGGCTACAAAGACCACTAAAAGGGCTGACGATGATTTTGAGTACGTACCAGCTTTTGTTTCCTGGTTTTTCTTTGTGATCCTTCGTGTTCTTTGTGGCCAAAAGAAAGATCCCAGACATGGACTGGCAACTTCTCGATCGTGACCGCGAGATTTGGGACCGCGAGTTGGCGACATTCGTGCCGCCCAAAGTGTTCGACTCGCACCTGCATCTATACGAGTTGAGTCACTTCAACGGCCCGCCGCCGGGCTTGGTTGCGAAGGGACCGGCCAGTGCCGGATGGGCCGAGTTCCAAAAGCGGATCGCCGAGATCATGCCCGACCGCGAAGTGACCGGGCTGGCGTTCGGATATCCGCAGACAACGGTCAACTTCGAGGCCGCGAACTCGTTCTTGGCGAGCGAATGCAAGCGTCCCGGTGCGCTCAGCCAAATGCTGATTCATCCGTCGATGGACGCTGATTTGATTCGCGAAACGGTTCGACGAGACGGCTTCGTGGGTCTCAAGCCATACCATCTGTTCGCGACCGAGAAGCCGACGTTCAATGCGCACATCCCCAGCTTTCTGACCGACGAACACATGCGAGTCGCCCATGAACTCGGCCTGTCGATCACGTTGCACATCGTCCGCTCGCAGGCGTTGGCCGATCCGTCGAATCAGGAAGTCCTGCGGCGCTACGCCACGCAGTATCCGAACGCCCGCATGATCCTGGCTCACGCCGCGCGCGGCTTCAATCCGCATCACACGGTGGTCGGAATCGAATCGCTGCGCGGGTTGCGAAACGTCTGGTTTGATACCTCGGCGGTGACCGACTGCGGAGCCTACGAAGCGATCATCAAAGTCATCGGGCACGATCGCCTGATGTACGGCTCGGACTTCCCGGTCTCGCACATTCGCGGCCGATGCGTCGGGCTGGGAGACAATTTTTTGTGGCTCACACCGGACAACACGAAGCTCGACGCGGCCTACGCCGACGTGCAGTTCACGCTGGTCGGGATCGAGTCGTTGCGAACGCTCAAAGTCGCCGCTCTCGCCTGCGGATTGAGCGATGAGCAGGTTGAGGACGTGTTCTTCAACAACGGAGCGGCGTTGTTTGCGGATCGGAGGATTTCATGAGTCGCCACTTTGTCATCTTCTTTTTCGTCGTCTTTTTGGGATCGCACCTGGCGATTCGAGCCGATGACGTCGACCGCAAAGCGATCATCGCGTTGGCTCCGGAACTGCGCGAGCGTTGTCTCGACGTCTTACAGCGCGGATTGAAAAGCATTGGCGACAAACCGGAGAGTTTTTGGCCGGCGATCCACGCGGCCGAAGGGCTGACGCTGGCAGGGCAGGGTGCCGAGGTCAATGCGTTGCTCAAGGAGCGACTGCCCAAGGAGGCCGATCATCAGCGGCGTTGTGGATTGGCTCGCGAGATCGTGCGGACGGGTCGGCGCGAACCGCTCGACGTGTTGTTCCACACGCTGGCCGATGAGCAATCCAACGGCCGAGTTCATGCGGCCGAGAGTCTTTACAAAGTCGGCGAACTCCGCGACGGCAAGCTGATGCGAGCCGCCTTCGAGCAGAAGGAAAACATTCGCCTGCAACTGATGGCGGCTGCGGCGCTCGGTCGGCAGGGGGACGAAGCGGCGATGAAGCGGTTGCGAAAGATGCTCGGTTCCGAGGATCGCGAGATTCGGAAAATCTGCGGCTGGGTGCTCGGCCTGATTGGCGATGCGTCGGACATCGAGCCATTGAAGAAGACACTTACGGCCGAGACCGACGAACTCGCGCGAGCGTACTTCGTCAACGCCCTCGCGTGTCTCGGCGATGCCTCCGCGAGACAGTCGCTCGGCAAAAATTTGACATCGAACGATCCCGCCGTGCGAACGTACTCGGCCGAGTTCGCCGGCTACAGCCGAGCGATTGAGTTTCGGCCGCAGTTGATCAAGATGCTCGACGACGACAACGTCGATGCGCGAGTACGAGCGGCTCAAGCGCTGGTCATGCTCTCGCTGCCGGCGAAGCCGTATCGGATTGAGAAACCAAAATAGCGTCGTCGCCACGTTCGCCAGAACGTGGGGAATGCGCGGATTGGCCCACGTTCTGGCGAACGTGGCTACGAATCAAAGAGGTGCCGCCGTGAAATCCCGACTGTGTCATTTGCTGATGCTCCTCGTTGCCTCGCAAGCGGCGGCGGAAGACTGGCCGCAGTTTCGCGGCGTCAACGCGAGCGGGGTCTCGACGTCGCAAAGGAAGCTGCCGACGGAGTTCTCGCTGGAGAAAAACCTGCGGTGGTCTGTGAAGCTTGGTGACGGCGTTGGCTGCCCAATCGTTGTCGGCGGGAAAGTCTTCACAACAGCGATGACGGCCGAGCGGAGTTTTTCCGTCTTCGCCTTCGAGGCCGCGACCGGCAAGAAGCTGTGGCAACGCGATTTCGAGTCCGGCAAGCTGCCGCGGATCACTCCGCCGAACAGCCATGCGTCGAGCACCCCCGTCAGCGACGGCAAGCAGGTTTACGTCTACTTCAGCACGCTGGGCCTTATTGCACTCGATGCGATGAGCGGCGACGAGAAGTGGAAACGCTCGCTGCCCAGCCCCAGCTATTTGATGGACTGGGGAGCCGCCTCATCGCCGATCATGCATGACGGCACGGTCTACTTCAATCAGGACGACGATCTGTCTCCTGTGCTGTTTGCGGTCGATGCGAAGTCCGGTGCGATCAAATGGACTGCCGACCGATCGGACATGCTCGGGGGTTACGCGGTGCCGGTCATCTGCGAAGCAAACGGCCAAACCGATGTCGTGATCTCCGGCAGCGGGTTCCTCAAAGGCTACGACCCGGCCACGGGGGCCGAACGCTGGAGCAGCAACTCGACACTGCGGACGATGATGGCCTCGCCGGTCGTGCGCGATGGGATCATCTACCTGTCGTCTCAAAGTTACGGTGATGAAAAACGGACGCTGAAGTTCGCTCTGCTGGAATGGCTCGACACCAACCAGGACGGCAAGCTGGCCAAGGCGGAGATCCCGAAAGAGTTCGCCTCACGCTTCGATGCTTCGGACAAGAACGGCGACGGCTTCATCGCCGATGCGGAAGTCGACACGGCTTTTCAATCCGCCAAGAACCAAGCGGGCGGCGGCAACACGATTCAAGCCGTGCGCGGCGGAGGTCGCGGCGATGTGACGAAGACGCACGTCTTGTGGAACATCAACAACAAGTCCCCATCGAACATCGTCTCGCCAATCGTCGTCGGCGAGCAGCTCTTCATCGTCAAGAAGGGGGGCCTCTCCAGTTCATTCGATGCCGCGACTGGCAAGAGCCATTGGGAACTTAGCCGCATCCGCAACATCGGCGACTATTACGCCTCTCCCGTGGCTGGCGACGGCAAGATCTTCGTCGCAGGCGAGAACGGCTTCATCGTCGTTCTGGAACAAGGCCCGCAACTAAAAATCCTCGCGACCAACGACGTCGGCGAATCGTGCGTGGCGACGCCGGCAATCGCCGACGGCTGCTTGTTCGTACGCGGGCGTGAGTCGCTGTTTTGTTTCGGAGAAGAGTAGATCACCGTACCGCGACCGTCAGAGAGCGGTACGGATTGTCTGACAGAAAAATGGGGACAGAAAAATGAGAGTCAACATCCGCGTATTCTTCTTTTTTCTGTCCCCCATTTTTCTGTCAGCCCTGTCTTCCGCCTCGCCGTTGCTCGCTGGCCCACGCGTAGACATCGTCATTGGCGAAAAGGTTTCCGCGCTGGAACGACTCGCAGCGGACGAACTCTCGAACCAACTCAAACGAGTCTACGAAGCCGAAGTAAAGATCGGCTCAACCGTGCCGGCCGATGCACCGCACGTCATCTTCGTCGGCAGCCCGGAGACGAACGCCAACATGAAACCGTTCGCTGGCTCCTGGCCCAGCGGCGACAAGAAGTTGACCGACCAAGGGCACCTACTGCGATCGGTGACACACAACAATCGCCCCGCCCTGTTGATCGTCGGCGGCAGCCCGGTCGCGACCTATTGGGCCGTCGCCGAGTTTGGGCATCGCCTCGGCATTCGGTCGTTGCTGTTTGGCGATCTCGATCCGATCGTTCCCTTATCGTTTCGTTTGACGGATTATGACGTCGTTATCGAGCCACATCTGCGAGAACGGGGCTGGTCTTTTGCGACCGGGCATCCAGAGAACGCCGGCTCGTGGAGTGTGTCAGAGTTTCAATCGGTACTCCGACAATTGGCCAAGCTGAAGTTCAACCGTGTGGTGATCCCGGTTCGCGCGGAGGAGCCATTCGTCGAATTCGAGTATCCGGGAATCCCTCGGACGACCAGCATCGTTTGGGAAGGGAAGACATTTCCCGTCGCTGGCGACTCGTCCGGAAGAAAAGCGTTTGGTGGTGCAAAGCTCTTCGAACACCCCAGTATCCATGGAACCAAGACGGTCCAGGAGCAGTTGATCGCAGGAAAGAAACATTTGTCGGCGGTCGTCGCCGCCGCCCGCGAGTATGGTCTGGGAGTCACGTTGAAATTTCCGGTCAATGAGTTTCCGAAGGAATACGGCAAGCGATTGGATTTCTCTGGATTCCAGGCAAGTCGGAGAGCGCACACAGTCATGGTCCAACTGGGAGCACTCAGTAATACCGCCGCTCGCGACCTCGCTCGCACGCAATGGCGGGCATACCTCAAGACTTATCCTGAGATCGACACCGTTGATTTAGATCTACTCGTCGGAGAGGCAAGCGAGTTGGTGCAAGTGCTGAGTGATCCAGGAATGTTGCGAACCGCCATGCATCCAACCGTCGCAGTGCGCGTGACCGAGTTGCGTGATCGGCGTCTCGCATCAGTTTTGTTTTCAAAGGCTGACAAACCTTCTGACCCCAAGTCGGATATCTCGCTAATTTCGCAGCATCAAATGCAATCCGTACTACCGACGATCCGCCTAGCTGGGCTTCAGCAAGAGCTCCCGGAAATTCGAAGCCGCCACAACCTTGGATTCATCGTCACCAGTTGGGGACTGAGCGACCTCGACCTGACAGCCTATTGGCTGAGCCGGATGACATCTGATCGCGTACTCAGCCGAGTGGAGCTTTGCCAAAGTCTCCTTGACCCCGTTTGCGGCGAGGGTGTGGCTCAACGCTTTGAGCTGGCAGTTGAGTTGATTCAAGAGGCAAGCGATCGGCTGAATTCATCAGACAAAGCTTTCGGAACGACAGACCATCAAACCGCGACCGTCCTGTCTGATTCCACCGAACCGATACCGGAATGGTGGCTCCAGGTCCGAGAGAAATATCTGAACGCGATGAATGAGATGTATCGAGCTAACACCCGGGCGCGGGACGGAGGTCGCCAATTGACTTTGTATTGGGCCAGACGTTGTGAGTTCGGCTACGAGTACATGAATTTCACCGAAGCAGTCCGCAACGCGAATATTGCCGAGAAGAACAACGACTTTCCAAAACAGATTGCCGAGTTGGAAAAAGCCATTGAGTCACTCAACAACGCCTTGAACGCGATGGCGGCGGTGGCTCGCAGCAATAGCGATCGCGGATTGATCGCGGTGCTCAACGAGTACGGTTATCGCCCGCTCAAGAAGAAGCTGGCCGAGGCGGAAGAGGCGGTGAAGTGAGTTTTGGAGTGCGGTGACCAGAGTCACCGCTTTTCAAAACGCGCTGCTGCGCGTGATTTTGTTAGTCGTGTGTTTGGTGCGTTTTGAAAAGCGACGACTTGGGTCGTCGCACTCCAAAGGGATAACAATGACTCGTCGACTTGGTGGGATGTGGCCGGCGCTCGTGACGCCGTTTGGGGCGGATGGAAAACCGGCGCTCGATGTGGTTGAGCAGCTTGTCGATCTGTTCGCGAAGCAAGGGATGGATGGGCTGTACGTCACCGGCTCGACGGGGCAGTGGCCGTTGCTGACCGTTGATGAGCGGCAGGCGATCGTCGAACGCTGCGTGAAAGCGAGCGCCGGACGTATCCCGATCATGGCGCATGTCGGAGCGGTTGCGACCGACGATGCGGTGACTCTGGCGAAGCACGCGAAACAGGTCGGGGCCGATGCGGTTTCGACAGTCGCTCCGATTTATTACCCGCACTCCGGCGACGTGGTCTTCGAGCATTACCGCCGCATCGGGGCCGCGTCGGACTTGCCGCTGTTTGTGTATCACATCGAGCTGGCTCAGAAGATTACCGTCGGAGCGAAGGAATACACCGATCGCATCCTCGCGCTGCCGAACATTGCCGGAATGAAGATCACTGCCGGCGACTTGTATCTGTTCGGCCTGATTCACTCGCACGCGGGGGACAGGCTGCAACTCTTCAGTGGCGCGGACGAGGTCATGTGTCAGGCGGTGTTGTCCGGTTCGATCGGCGCGATCGGGACGTTCTACAACCTCTTCGGCCCGGCCTGTCAGCGTGCTCGTTTAGCGATGCTCGCCGGGCAAGTCGAAAAGGTCCGCTCCTTCATGCTGGTGTTCCAGCAAGTGATCGCGCGAGTCATCGCCTCCGGTTCCATCTGGTCGTTTTTCCGAGCAGCCATGCGACACAAATATGGCATCGACATCGGAGCGCCCCGCGCCCCATTGGGCATCATGGATAAGCCGTGGGCGGAAGCCGACGTCGCCGAGTTGCTGGCGCTGGTGGATGAGACAACCTAACCCTGGAGTGCGGTGGCTCGACACCGCCCTCCATTGGTTTGGAATGAAGACTTGGAATGCTGAGAACGTATTTCTCAGCAACCCATTTTGAGAGTGGACCGCTTTTCGGACTTTATGGATCGCGATTCCAAATGGATAGAGGGCGGTGTCGAGCCACCGCACTCCAGGGAGAGGCCATGATCGACCCTCTTGTTTATCTCAACGGGCAGATGATCCCGGCGTCGCAAGCGAGTGTGAAAATCTATGACGCGGGAGTCGTGCTCGGCGCGACGGTCACCGAGATGACTCGGACCTTTCGGCATCAGCCGTTTCGGTTGGAGGATCACGTCGCGCGGCTGTTTCGTTCGCTGAAGTATGTGCGGCTCGACATCGGCATGACTCAAGAACAACTCGTCGCCACGTCGCGCGAGTTATTGGCGAACAACACCAAGCTCATCGCCGCGGATGACGACCTTGGACTGATCCAATTCGTGACGGCGGGGGAATACGGATCGTATGTGGCCGTGCCGGGAACGCCGGTGCGAACCGGGCCGACGATTTGCATGCACACGTTTCCGATGCCGTTCGCCCTCTGGGCCGAGCGGATCAAGACCGGTGCTCACGTCGTCACTCCCAGCATTCGACACGTCCCGCCGCAGTGCTATGACCCAAAAATGAAATATCGCAGCCGCATGCACTACTTTCTGGCGGATCAAGAAGCTCGGTTGGCTGATCCAAACGCCCTCGCGCTGTTGCTCGATCTCGATGGCAACGTGACCGAAACCAGCGGCGCGAATTTTCTGATCGTCGAGAACGGCACGATCGTCTCGCCGACATTACGCAACACACTGCCGGGCATCAGCCGAGCGACCGTCATCGAGTTGGCCGAGAAGCTCGGCATTCCGTTCGCCGAGCGGGACATTCAAGTTCATTCGGTGATGAACGCCGACGAAGCGTTTCTGTCGAGCACACCGTATGGATTGTGCCCGGTGACCAAGATCAACGGCGTCGCAATCGGCGACGGACAGCCGGGGCCGATCTATCAACGGCTCATGTCGGCTTGGAATGAGTTGGTCGGTCTGGACATTGCCGGGCAGTTCACATCTCGAGTGAACGCTTGATGAGATTTACAACGCAAAGACGCTGAGTCGCAAAGAAGGGAAATGAGGGCGTGCTGTTCGGGTGGTGATTTCTTTGCGGCTTCGCGTCTTTGCGTTGAAATTGCGTTCGATCAAACAACCGGACTTCTCAGCGTGCCGATTTGTTCGATCCAGGCTTCCATCACGTCGCCCGCCTTCAAGAACTTGCCTTTCGCGTGGCCGACTCCTGACGTCGTGCCCGTCGAGATGATGTCACCCGGCACCAGCGTCACGAACGATGAGATGAACTCGATGATCGCCGCGACTGGGAAGACCATCTCGGCGGTTGAGCCGTCTTGTTCGACACCGCCGTTGACCTTCAGCGTCATGTGCAGCGTCTGCGGATCGGCAAGTTCGTCGGCCGGCAGGACGCATGGTCCCATCGGACAGAATGTGTCGTGCCACTTACCGTGCAGCCAATCGAAGAACCCGTCCTTCTCGCGCTGAGTGCGGCCGGGGTTCGGTCGGAATTTGCGGTCGGAGATGTCGTTCACGACGGTGTAGCCGGCGACGTAGTTGAGCGCGTCGGCTTCTTTCACGTTCTTCGCCGTGCGACCGATGATCACACCGAGTTCCAATTCCCAGTCGATGTGATTCGGTGAGACCTCCGGGATGCGCACCGGATCGCCGGGATTGGTCAGCGTCGTGAGCGGCGGCTTCATGAAGACATACGGAAATGTCTGCGCTCGTTCAGTCGCTTTGCCGCCGCCCTCTTCGATGTGCTTGGAATAGTTGCCGGCCAGCAACAGCAGCTTGGACGGGGACGGGACGGGCACAAGCAGCTTGACTGAATCGGCGGGGACTCGCAGTGCGGCCAGGTCGCCGGCGGGCAATTGGTGGAGTTGTTGCTGAATGCTCTGCACGGCTGGTCGTTGAGCACCGCCGGGCAAGACCGCCAGTAAACTATCCTGCGAAGGGCAGGGGACTCCCAGCTTCGTTGCTGCTGTGGCTAACGGAATCACGGCCGAGTCTTCAAAGAAGCCAAGCTGTGTGGATTGATTCAATTCGATTCGACAAAGTCGCATGAGAGGTTCCTCGCGAGAAAGAGTTTTGGAGCGTTGGCAGTTTTACTTCACACGGGTCTCAATGAGAAATTCAGGCGAGCGGGGCGGC
>SXKJ01000056.1 GCA_005778115.1 Planctomyces sp.
TCCGTCGCGTGTTGGGGCCGGTCACCAAGGTCCGACCAGTCCTTAACCGGTTCCCAGCGCGACGGGGCTTTTCTTCCAAGTAGGTTGGGATTCCATCCCGACCGCAAGCGAATGGTCGGGACAGAGTCCCAACCTATCAATTTGGTCCGTTGCTCGTGGTCGCGAACGCGAGCGGCGATGGCTTCTCAGTCAGTGTTGGTCGCATTGTTGAGCAGCTTGTTTGTGGTGTGAGTGTCTGTGGGCCGCGAGACGGATTCGTGGTCCAACGTCAGCAGGATGCTGATGTCGCTCGTGCGTCAACGGAGGATGTCAGAGTGTCGTTCGGCCTGTTTCGCAGGTCGGGGAGCGAAGCGTTGTGACAAACACCGCTCGACACTCGCCAGTGTTTTCGAACGGAGTCCGTCGTCCTCGGACGTCGGAGGAAGTTCCTCGGCGCGGTCATGTTGATCGCGTCGGATGACTAGCCCCCATGTTTCTATTTGTAAAAAGGTGAACTCCATGAAAGCGTGTTCTCGTTCGATGTCGTCACGAGCCAAGTCTCGTCGCGGCTTTACCCTGATTGAATTGATCGTCGTGTTGATGATCCTCGTCGGCTTGGCCGGGATGATCGTGCCGGCTGTGGCCGACATGGTTGCTCGGACTCACACAGCGACGGCCGCCCGCAACATTTCTGAAGTCGCCAACGCAGTGGCGCGGTATGAGGTTCAGTATCTGTCGTACCCGACTCGGCTGGATTCGCTGAGCGACAATGCCACCCTCGCGGCGGCTGGCACCTGGGATCAAGCACCGGAAGGTGTCACGGCCACGGTGACACTGACGGCGGATACTGCCGACGCTCTGGCGAACGCTGGAGTCAACAGCCTCGCGGTGCATACCGACGGCCAGGATAGCGCGACGTTCACGCAAAGTGCGACATTCGTGACTCCAGCCGATACCAACGTCGTCTATGGCCTGACAGTGGCTCAACAACAGAGTTTCGGTTTGGAGGCAACCGGCGTGGCTGGCAAGTACGTTGTCTTCGGCGTTGGTGGACAGAACACCGCCATCGGCAAGACGATGACGACCGCGCCGGTTCACTTCCCGGAATCGGCCGCCGAGAACCTGAATACTAGCTACGGCCGCTTTCTCGCCGTGTTCCAAATCACCGACGGGACCGACGCGCTCGAACGAGCCAAGTTGGTCGCTGTCTACGCGCCTGAGGGTGCCAGCCAAGGTGACGAACTGGCCGAGTACTTCGAGATCGTCTCGGATAGATAACGGCATTGCCTGAGTGATCTTCACTCTGGCCGGCGATGCGGGCGGGGGACTCGCGAGAGTCCTCCGCCTTCTCTTCCGAAAAGTGTCGTGGCTGGTGGTTGCATTGCGGCGGAGGGGTCGTCACGGACGGCACATCGCAGAAAGGTGCATGAGGCATCTCCCTTCGTCTCGGTGCGCTGCCGGTCTGCGGCACGGTGTCTCGAATGTTGTGGCGCACACGGCTCGCGTGCGTCGTAGCCACACTCGCCAGAGTGTGGGCAACAGCAGCAACGATGACCCACGTTCTGGCGAACGTGGCTACAGAACAGCTCGAACATTTTCGCACGCGAGCCGCGTGCGCCACAACAACCTGGAATGACTCGGCTCTTCAACGTGTGAGGTGGCGTCATGCGATGGTCGCGTGAACCGAATCCGGTTTCGGAATTGCTCGTCCGGCTGCTGATTGTCACGGCTCTCGCCGCGATCGCGTTTCCGTTCTTCGCCAACTCATCCAGACCCGCCGAACAAACCACGAACCAACAATCCTCCGAAACCGCGCAGAGCCAAAGGAGCCGAGAATGAATCACGCGACTCCCAAAGCCCGCAACACCGAACAGCCACGCCCCGTGAGCCACCATCACGCAGAGCCGACGCCTCTGGAAAGTCGCCGAACGGGTGAGAGTTCGGATCAACGTCTCGCCCCTGCTGCGACGAACGCTCCCGACTGGCGGACTTGTGGAGTCGGTGCAAGTTTTTGTTTGGACGAAGTCCTCGCGGCGTTGCCCGTTGATGATGAGATGGTGGGTCTCGATGACTCGACCCACCCTACGACGACGGCGCTGGCGGAAATCATTCGTCCCGAACAACGTCAACGCACCGGGCTGACGCTGCTGGAGTTGGTTGTCGTGTTGATGATTACTGTCGCACTGGCGGCCGTCGTCGTGCCGCTGATCAGCGAGCATGTCAGCGATGCGACCGAGACGGCGACCAAGGCCACGCTGGCCGAGGTCCGCAACGCGGTGACGTTGTTCTGGCAGGACGACGACCGCTCGCCCAAGCAAGTTCCGAAGATTCACGACCTGTTCGTCGATCCGAGCACGGGAACCACCGCGTTTCGTTTCGACCCGACTTACAAGCTCGGCTGGCGCGGGCCATATCTGCGTGAAGCGACTGGCTCGTATGAAGTCGGCGTGCCGCACGCCAGCTTCGCGGCGGCCTACGGCAACACGGGAGATCGCGCGCTGTTGGATGCCTGGGGGCATCCGGTCGTGATTCAAACTCCGGGCGCGGTCAACGGCGTGCAAGACGTGCGCGTGGTCTCGGCTGGATCGAATGGCGCGATCGAAATCTCGCCGGCGACGTTCTCGTCGGCGCTCAACGACTCGAATGATGGAGACGACGTGTATGTCGCGTTCACACTCCGCTGAGGACATGTTGCCGGTCTTTGGCCGGTTCCTGTCGTACGTTCGCGACTGGAGCACCGGCGCGCTGCTGCCGCTGGGCCGAGCACTCGTCTGCCCGTGCGTGAACTGCGTTCGGCGACGAATGCTTCCAATGGGTGGCACGTCCCTGACCATCGGGAAGGGCGTGGCTGGCGAAGTCGGTTCCGAATCGCACGCCCTTCCCGATGGTCAGGGCGTGCCACCCGACGATCGTCGCGGTACGGCCAACCCTCGCGCGGCGTTCACGCTGGTCGAGATGGTGGTTGTGCTGTTGATCCTCTCGCTGCTGACCATCGCGGCGGTGCAGTCGCTGTCGCCGGTCGCGGATCAAGCGCGATACGACGCGACCTCGCGCACGCTGACGCAATTGAACGAAGCGATGCTCGGCACGGACGGCCTGCGACAGACGGACGGCACGCCGCTCATCACCGGCTTCGTGGCGGATGTCGGCCGAGTGCCGATCCTGCAAGGAGCGGATGCCGAGACTCAACTGCGTGAGTTGTGGGATTCCACCAGCACCTTGGCGACGACGTTTCCGTTTCAGACGCGGCTCGGCCCGGCGGCTCCGACCGATTACAGCGCGGTGCGATTGCCGTGTGGTTGGCGTGGTCCGTATTTGCAACGCGGAGTCGGTGTGACCGATTTGCGAGACGGCTGGGCGAATCCGTTTGAGTTGAATCCCGCGACGGATGGTTCGTCGCTCGTGTCGGTGACCTGGAATTTCGTCAGCCCGTACTCGGACGATCTGACGATCAGCACGACTCCCGGCCTGGTCACGGTCAGCGGGACGTTGACGAACAACTCGGCCGTGCCGGCCGCCGCGACGATCGTGCTGCTGTATCCCGACCCGACCTCCGCGACGTTGGCGGTGATGGCGGACGCGGATGTTACAGCGGTCAGCGGGTTTCAATTCAACAACGTCCCGATCGGCTTCCGCGCTCTGCGCGCGGACATCGACGGGCATGTGCTCATCAAGTACCTGCAAGTCCCCAAAACAGGACTCAGTTTGAACGTGAATTATCAACCGTAGCCCTGTCGTAGGGAGCGTGTTGGAAATCGTTGATCGAGGACAGATTGATGTTTGCGAGAGCGTCATTGTGAGCGGCAAGGCGCTAGCCGCCGGTCTGGTGGAGAGACCGGGGTTAGCCAGCGGTCTGCTGGGGATACCGGCGGCTAGCGCCTTGCCGCTCAGGACTTCGGCGACGGGACTCATCATGGCGCGATTGAAGACACGATTGCGGCGGAAACAACTCGACTGGCGCGCCGCGATGACGAAGGCGGAACGCCAGCAGTGGGCCAAAGACTGGCAAGAGGAAATGCAAATGTGGGATCGAGTGGGATTGGTGGTGTCGGGGTTGTGCATGGTGCATTGCGCGGCGCTGCCGGTGTTGTTGGCGTTCGCTCCGTCCGTGGCGGGGACATTCTTCGGTGGTGAGCACGCGCATTCCTGGTTCGCAGGGATTTCGCTGGTCATCGCGATCGGGGCGTTCCTGCCGAGCTTCTTGCAGCATCGGCATTGTGGTGTGCTGGCGTTGGCCTTGATCGGGTTGAGCGCGATCGGCGAGGCGGCGATCAACAATCAGTGCTGCCAAGTGTCGGCAAGCTGCCCGCTCTGCGCGACGGGGCAAGAGTGTTCCGCGACGGCGCACGCGGTGGGATCGGACGCACGCGAGCCACGTGCGCCACAGTCGGCGACGGCCATGTTTGCCTCGACGTGGCGACAGTGGCAGACGCCGATTGGCGGAGTGTTTTTGGTCGTGGCGCATCTGCTCAACGCGCGGTTTCGCCGCCAGTGCTGCGGTGCGTGCCGAACCAACAACCAGCACGACGCGCCAGCGAGTGATCGAAGCCCGGTTAGCCAAGAACCCCTCGCTGGCGCGTCGGGCTAGTTTTGAATCCAGTTTTTGCGAAACGAATCACGAGACTTTTCCATGACAACATTACTGCTGATCACCAGCGACCGCATCGTGCGAGCCGACTTTCGTGGGCGGTCGCCGCGATTGGTTGGCTGCTGGGAACAAGCTCGCGGCGCGGATGAGAGCCCCATCACGCTCGTCGAAATGGCGTTGGCCTTGGGGCCGCGTCGTGTGCGCGGCGTGTGGTTGTTGACCACCGAAGCCACGACCAGTGTGCTGCCGATGTCGCGCGACATGCTGGCCGGCAGCGGGCCGGATGATCTCGCGCAATTGCTGGCGTTTGAGGCCGAAGCTATCACCGGGCAAGCGGCGTTTGAAGCGTCTCTATCGCACGTCGCATTGCCGTCAAAGGGGCACGATTCCGAGCCGCAATTCTGGATCACGCAGATTCCGAACTCGTGGCAATCGGCGGCGGAAGACGCCGTGCGGCGACACAGTGGCCGCTTGCTGGGAATCGCTCATCCGGCGGGAGTCGCTCGTCCTATCCATGCGGCCACACCGCGCGACGGTGCTTGGCGACGACTTGAGCTTTGGGACGATCTCGCGGTTTCGATTCGCGGCCTCGCGAGTGGCGAATTGGACGTTGACGTTCAGACGCGAACACAACGCCGAGACGGCACATTCGACGAAGTGCTGATCGCCGATGCCTCGCGCGAGGACGCGGCCGACGCGAATGTCCTGCGGCTGACCGACCAACAAACGCTCGAACGCTGGTTGACCGTGTGGGCCGAGACGTTGTCGGCTCAAACAATCGTCGTCCCGGTGCAACGTATTCCCAAGCCGCCGTTGTCGGCGACTCAACGTCGAGCGGTCATGGTGGCGTGTGCGGCGGCGACGATGTTGTTCTGCGGCGGCTGGTATTGGCTCGGTCAATGGCGGTTGAAGTCGCTGACCGCCGAGTTGGAACGGATTCAAGCTCCGGCGAAAGCTCTGGAACAACTCAAGCAAGACGAAACGAAACTCGTCAAAGAGCGGGACGAGTTGCACAAGCAAGCGGCCGACGTGCGCCGCGATGTGGAACTGCTCGTCACGGGGATGACTCGGCAGAGCGAACGGCAATCGAAGCTGCTAGCCTCGCTGTCGCTGTTCCGCGACGAACACCTGGTCGTCCAAAAGATCGAAGGCCAAGCGGGCGAGACGCGCGTGTCGGGACTCTGCCTGCGAACGTCGTGCGTGCAAAGCTTTGCTCGCAAGCTGTCGCGCGAGTTGCAGGCGTGCGGCTGGCTCGTGTCGCCCGCCGAATTAGCTTCCACGAGCGTCTTGTCCAACGGCGGCCCGTGGAAGTTCACGATCGTTTTGAAGGACATGCCGTCGAACAGTTCGCTCACGCCGACACCGTCGAAAGAGAACAAAGTCGCCAAGAGGTAGTTCGTTTAACCGCAACGCCAACGGCGTGCGCGCAGCCCGATGGGCTTGCGGTTAAACAAGCCAAGGAAACTCATCATGCCATCGAACCGTTCATCGTTCCTCACACTGCTCCTGCCAGCCGTCGTCGTGCTGGTGGGATACTCGTGGTTTTGGAATCCCAGTTTGAACAGAACGCTGCAAGCTCAGCAGACGAAGCTCGAAAAGGCCAAAGCGTCCGCCGTCACGAAAGCTCACATCGCCGAGCAGGAATCGAAGCTGACGGCCTTGCGGCACGAGATTGAACAATCTCAACGTGGCCTCACGGAACTGCGGTCGCAGCTTGAGCAGCAAGTCGCGCTGTGGGGCGGACGCGATTCAACCGACACGGTCGAGAAGCTCATGGAACTGCTGCGGACTCGCCAACTGCATATCGCCGAAGCGGGCTTGGCCACGGAAGGGGGCGACGCGCGAGCGGCTGACGGCAAGGTTGTCCCGGCACTGCTGAAAGAGGCGGTCGATCGCCAGAAGACACGAGCGGGCTTCCGGCCGCCAACATTGTTCCGCGTCCGCTTCGCCGCCAAGTACGCCAGCGTCGCCGACACGCTGAAAACGCTCAGCGATCAAAAGCTGGCGCTGCCCCTGCGATTGGACATGGACGAAGTCGATCCCGAAACGGACTGGCGAATGTGGACCCTGTTTGTTTGGCTGTGAATCTAGCCGTCTCGTTCCACGAGACGAAATGCCGAGCGCGCAATGAACGATCAATCTTCAAACGACCCTGAACGCGAACCGAGCGCCGATGGCGCGACGGCTACCCTGTCGCGGAGCGACAGGGCTACGTCGGACGACTGGCTCGACAAACTGCTGACTCTGTGCCGCGAGCGAGACGCTTCGGACATTCATTTGTCTGCCGGCTTGCCGCCGTATCTGCGCGTGCAAGGGGTGCTCGAACCGCAAACCGAACTGGGAGCCACGTCGAACGAATGGCTGGCGAAGGTTGTTGAGTCGCTGCCGCTGGGCGCGTCGAGACAATCGCTCGAGCGGATTGGCTCGGCGGACGGAGCCTTGTCGGCGAAAGATGGGACGCGGTTTCGCGTGAATGTCTTTCGGAGACGCGATGCGCTGTCGATTGCTCTGCGGCGATTGGAGGATCGGTTTCGGACGCTCGCGGAACTTGGATTGCCGGACTCGTTGTATGAGTTGTGTGACCTCGCGCATGGGTTGGTCGTGGTCGGCGGGCCGACGGGGTCGGGCAAGAGCACTTCGCTGGCGACGCTCATCGACCGCATCAATCAGACGCGGCGCGGGCACATCATCACGATTGAAGACCCGATCGAATATCTGCACGAGTCGCGGCTCTCGCTGGTCAATCAGCGGCAAGTCGGCTCCGATGCGGCGACGTTTGATGACGCTTTGGTCGCCTCGCTGCGGCAAGACCCGGATGTGATCCTGGTGGGTGAGATTCGGGAAATCAAAACGATCCGCACGGCGATCACGGCTGCTGAGACCGGGCATCTCGTCTTCACGACGGTACACGCGGGCGACTGCGTCGGCGTGATCGAACGGTTGGTCTCCGTCTTTCCCGCTGAAGAGCAACCGGGAGTGCGGCGGCAACTCTCGCTCGTACTGCAAGCGGTCGTCGTGCAACACCTGCTCGTGGCCGATGGCCGCCTCGTGGGGCAGGCTTCCAGCCTGCCATCTTCGACGAAAGCTTCATTGGATGAAGGCCAAGCCAATGGCAGGCTGGAAGCCTACCCCACGGCGAGACGCACTCGTGTCGTTGCCAGCGAAGTGATGCGGATGACTCCGGCCGTGGCGAACTTGATTGCGAACGGCAAGGGGAATCAGATTTATTCGTCGATGGAATCGGGTAGCGCGGCCGGAATGCAGACCTTTGAACAAGACCTCGCGCGATTGTGGGTCGGCGGTTGGATCAGTGAGCAAACCGCGACGGCCTACGCTCGCAATGTCAGCGTGCTGCAAGACCGTGCGAGTCGGTTGCGGTTGAGGAAGTAGGGGTTGAGGGCTGGTCAAGGTTCAACACATCAGCCGGAACGCGCTAGCGTCCGGTTCGGAACGTCGATGGACTCTCGAACCGGGGGCTAGCGCCCAGCGGCTCATGGAACACACGATGGCAGTCTTTAAATCACGGACGAAGGAACTTCAATGTCTGATCGTCGGCGCGGGGGCGGCGGGGATCGGCATGGGGAAGACGTTGAGAGACCTGGGACTCAAGCGGTTTGAGATTGTCGATCGCTTCGGCGTCGGGGCGTCGTTCAAGCGCTGGCCGAAGGAGATGCGGTTCATCACGCCGTCGTTTCCGTCGAACTCGATTCGGATCGTCGATCTCAACTCGGTGACGTTCGATTCGTCGCCCGCCTTCACGCTGACGACCGAGCATCCGACCGGAGCGAGGTACGCTCAGTATTTGGAAGCGATCGTCGAACATCACAAGCTGCCGGTGCGCGACGGCATCGCGGTGAAGTCGATCCGTCCGCGCGATGACGGCGGGTTCGATGTCGAGACGGACGGCAGCATGATCCGCGCTCGCACGGTCGTGTGGGCGGCGGGTGAGTTTCAATATCCGAACCTGCGGCCGTTTCCCGGAGCGGAACTTTGTCTGCACAACAGCCGCGTTCGCTCGTGGAAGAAGTTCGAGGGGGACGATCCCATCATCATCGGCGGGTACGAGAGCGGCATGGATGCGGCGATCCATCTGGCTCGGCAAGGGAAGTTTGTGCGAGTGCTCGACAAGCAAGGCTGCTGGGAGAGCGAAGAGAGCGACCCCAGCAGCACGCTGTCGCCGTTCACTTGGGATCGGCTGCACGATGCCGAAGATGGCAACGACGACTTGATCGAACTGTGCGACGGCGTGAGCGTGACGCGCGTCGAACGGACGGCCGACGGCTACGTCATCCACGATACGAAGAAGCGCGAATGGAAAACGTCATGTCGCCCGATCCTGGCGACCGGCTTCTCCGGCAGCACGCGGCTGATCGAAGACCTGTTCGAGTGGCGCGATGATGGTTTCCCGCTCGTCAACGAATTGGACGAATCGACGATCACGCCGGGCTTGTATCTCAGCGGCCCGATGCTGCGGCATGACAACTACGTCTTCTGTTTCATCTACAAGTACCGGCAACGCTTCGCCGTCGTCGCGCAGGCGATTGGCGAACGGCTCGAAATCGACACGAAGTCGCTGGAAGAGTACCGCGACTACGGCATGTTTCTAGATGACCTGTCATGCTGCGGCGACGAGTGCGTCTGTTGAGGCTTACCAATACAAGCCCGACGCGCGAGCGAGTGCATGTCTTCAAACCACCAATGCACTCGCTCGCGCTTCGGGCTTGTATTGGTGTCATTCGCATCGAGATCAAATCCTTAACGGCGTTGCCTGGCCGGTGTGGCAACAACAACATCAACAACACAGGAAAAATCGCATGATTCAGGCACTACCGATTTTGGGAAACAATGGGACGCCGCGCGGGACCGCGCCGCAGGTCGTCGTCATTGGCAAAGAGTCCGTCGGCAAGTCGCAGCTCATTGCGTCGCTGACGGGTGAGCGGCCGGAGGTGTCGAACCTGCGGGGGACGACGCTGGCGTGTTCGGCGTATCGGTGGGGCGAGCGGACGCTGATCGACACGCCAGGGATCGAGCGGCAATCGGATTCGGCGACGACGCGCGAGGCGCTGCAATCGCTAGCCGAGCAAGACACCGTGATCCTCGTCGCAGCGGGGACGCATCTGGACGACGACCTCAAAGACCTGTGGCCGTTGGTGGCGGGCAAGCAAGGAGTCGTCGTCGTCACGTTCATTGATCGAGTCGCGAACGTCGCGGCAACGGAACGGCTGGAAGAACTCAACCCTCACGCGGGTGTGTCGTTTGTCGGGGTCGATGCGCGGTCGCTCACGGTGGAACAGCGCGAACGGCTGCGGATCGCGCTGACGGAACCGGCCGAGTTCTCGAAGCAAGCGCCGACGCTGGCGACCGGCTGGCGCGTCGAGCCGCCGATCACACTGCTGGATCGGCCGTGGATCGGGCCGCTGCTGGCGATCTCGCTGCTGATGGGACCGGCGACGTTCGCGGTCTGGTTCGCGAACACGGTGGCTCAACTGCTCGACCCGA
>SXKJ01000057.1 GCA_005778115.1 Planctomyces sp.
CGAGTCATCGAGACCCACCACAAACGGCAATCTTTCTGGTGGGTCTCGATGACTCGACCCACCCTACGGTCTCGACCCACCCTACGCTCTATTGTCTTCACGACGTGGCTCCTGGAGGTGTTTGTTGGGGGACGAACAGCGAGACGAAGCAACCGACTCCAAACGTGGTGCTGGCTCCGATCAATGCGAGCCACGGAAAGGCGATTGCCACGCCCTGTCCGGGAAGCACGAATTTGACGGCCAGCAACACGACCAAACCGGCAGCGCCGCCAACTAGGGCCGACGTCTGACCGGCGCGTCGTGTGAGGACTCCCAGCGCGAACACCCCCAGCAACAGACCCGCTGAGAAGCCGGCGATCGTCAGCGCGTTCTTGACTACGGAGTCGTTGAGGAACTGAGCTCCGATGCCGATCGCGACTTGCACCACGCCGAACGCGATCGTCAGACCGCGCGTGACGAAATACAGATGCTCGGACGTGGGAAGCGACTTGCGGCACGGCAAATAGAAATCGTTGACCAACGCTGCGGCGGATGCACTCAGTGAACTGGAAAGCGTTGACGACAAGATCGCCGCCAGCATCAGTCCGATCAAGCCGGTGTTCTGCGGGAAGACATGCACGATGAAGTCCGCGAAGACTTCATCCTTCTTCAACACCGGTCCCGGATTCTGAGCGTAGTAGCAGGCGAGTTCGATCCCGATGAACAAGAACAGCGTGAACTGAAGAAACACGACGATGCCGCTGAGAAACACCGCCCAGCCCGCGGCGGACTGGCTGCGAGCACTCAGGTAGCGCTGGACCATCGAGTGATCGGTGCCATGTGTGCCGATCGTCAGCACCGCTCCGCCGATGACGCCCGCCCACAGCGTGTAGTCCTGATTGAACGCCGGGTTGAAGTCGAGCACGCGAAACTTGTCGTGCTCGGCTGCGAACCGGAACAGCTCCGACCAGCCTCCGGAAATGTGGCCAGCGATCACGAACACGGCGGCAATGGCACCGACCATATACACCACGAACTGCACGCAGTCGTTCCAGACTATGGATCTCATCCCGCCCCAAAACGTGTAGGCGGTCGAGATGACTCCCATGATGAGGACGCTCCAAGCCATCGGAACCTCGGCCAGCCGATGCAGCACGATCGCCGCCAGGAACAAACGCAGTCCATCTCCCAAATTCCGAGTCACGAGAAACACGAATGAGGCCGCTTGTCGCGTCGCACCACCGAACCTCTGTTGGAGCACTTCATACGCGGTCAGAAGTTGGCCCCGAAAATACAACGGCAGCAACAGACGGACGATGATCGCGCGGCCCACGATGTAGCCCAACGCCAGTTGCAGAAACTTCATGCCGGTTGCGCCATAGGCTTCGCCGGGAACACTCAGCACAGTGGCCGCGCTCGTCTCAGTGGCGACAATCGAACCCAGGATCGCCCACCACGCGAGATCGCGGTCCCCCAGTAGATACGATTCGAGACTCTTCGTCTTGCCACCGACCTTCAGTCCAATGCCGATCGCCGCAGCGAGGTACGCTCCCAGCACGGCGATGTCGATGGGGCCTAACGGTAAAGTCATGGGGACTCCGTGGGGCAGGTGTAAGACCGTAGCCGCACTCGTCAGAGTGCGGGCAAATGCCGTGAAAGCCCGCGTTCTGACGAACGCGGCTACGCCCGAAAGTCGCGTGCTCTTGGACGCGGCCATTAGAATCGCCTGAGATCGAAAGAGGAAACTCACACCGAGAACCCGGCATGAACAAGCTCACGACCGAAGCTCGCAATCCGGCTTCGGAGCAGATCGACACGCTCTCACCGCTGGAAATCGTCCGGCTGATGAACGCCGAAGACGCGAAAGTGGCCGAGGCCGTGGGCCGTGACTCCAACGTGATCGCGCAGGCAATCGAGATTATTTCCGAGCGATTGAGTCACGGCGGTCGGCTGGTGTATCTCGGAGCCGGCACGTCCGGCCGACTGGGAGTGCTCGACGCGACCGAGTGTCCTCCGACGTTCAGTACGCCGCCGGAATTGGTCGTCGGCCTGATCGCTGGTGGCCCAACCGCACTGACGCGAGCGGTCGAGGGAGCCGAGGATCATCCAGAGTTCGCCGTCGAAGATTTGAGTCGGATCAACCTGACTCGCGCGGATGTCGTCGTTGGGATCGCGACCAGCGGCCGAACGCCCTATGTCATCGGCGGACTGGAACACGCCCGACAATTGGGAGCCTTCGCGATTGGTCTGGCATGCAACGAGAGTTGTGCGCTTGCGGCGGTCGCGGACCTGATGATCGCTCCGATTGTTGGTCCCGAAATCATCAGTGGTTCGACGCGACTCAAGGCTGGGACGGCGACGAAGATGGTGCTCAACATGCTCACCACCGGAGCGATGGTGCGGCTCGGCAAGACCTACGGCAATCGGATGGTCGATCTCAAGGCCACGAACGCCAAGTTGGTGATTCGCACGCGCCGCATCGTTGCCGACCTGACCGGCCTGACCGAAGAGCAAGCCGCCGAGCAATTGTCGAAGTGTGACGGCGAACTCAAGACAGCAGTCGTCGCTCACCAGCACGGCGTGACGGCGGAAATCGCCCGACAGATTTTGAAGCAAGCCAACGGACAACTACGCATTGCGATGAGTTCGGCCGATGGCCGTTAGCCGAACGCCGATAGCCGTTATCCCACTTTTTGTTGTTTCAGAAAACGTGCCAGCAGCATTCGACCGGAAGTGAGTTTGAAGATGACCTCGTTAATCGACCTGGTGATTGGAGTGGACGGCGGCGGAACCAAGACCGTCGCTTGGCTCACACCGTTGATCGATGACGGAACGGGACGAGTGCTCGGCTGTGGCCGCGCCGGCCCGGGCAATCCGCGAGCGGCCGGATTTGAGGTGGCTCAAGCCAGCATCGACTCCGCGATCGACTCAGCCTTCGCGGACGCGAATGTGCCGCGTGGCCGTGTGGCTGCCGCGAGTCTGTGCCTTTCCGGAGCGGGGCGTCCCGCCGAACAAAGTCGTCTGACGCAATGGGCCGATGCGCGGGGCCTGGCACAGATCACGCGAGTGACGGGCGATGCGGAACCGATCATCGCCGCCGCCACTTCGGAGAACTGGGGCATCGCGTTGATTGCCGGGACCGGGTCATTGGCATGGGGCCGCAACCGTGCCGGCGATGTCGCGCGGAGCGGCGGCTGGGGCTACTTGATCGGCGACGAAGGGAGCGCGTATGCGCTCGCGCTGGCTGGGCTCCGAGCGGCGACACAAGCCGCCGACGGTCGCGGGCCGAGCACCGAATTGTTGTCTCGCTTCCAGCAACAGTTGGGCGCCGCGGCACCGCAAGATTTGATTGAGCGGGTTTATTGTCCCGACATGACTCGCGAACGCATCGCCTCGCTGGCCATCGTCGTGTTTGATGCCGCCATGAGTGACTTCGTCGCGCAACAGATCGTCGACACGGCGGCCATCGACCTAGCCGAGATGGTCACCGCATTGATCCAACCGTTGAGCTTGCCTGTGGGGGAATACACGCTCGCGCTTGCCGGCAGTGTCTTGGAACAACAAGAAACGTTGCGGCAGCGCGTGCTTGACCGCCTCCAACAAACCGTAGCCGAGCCCGGAGACGTGAGGATTGTTTCCGAGCCGGTTTGCGGTGCAGTCACGCTGGCGCGGATCGCCGCCTGCACCGTGAAGGTCAAACGAAAGTAGACCGGTCACTCCGTGACCGGAAACTTCGAGTCACGGAGTGACTCGTCTACTTTGACGATCATTTTGGATCACCCGCTGTGATCCAGGCTTCGTTGAAGGCGGCGTGCTTCATGCTTTTGCCTTGCTCGACGAAGTAGCTGTAGACGACGTGCAGAGTGCCATCCTTGGCTTGAGTGATCGCCGGGTAGTGATACGAGCCGACCGGCTGATCTTCGAGATGACGAGTCTGTTTCCAACTGCGGCCTTCGTCGGTGGACAGCGACACCGCCAACCGATTGCGGCCGTTGAGCGTGTCGTTGTAGACGAGCACCCAATGGCCATTCGCCAGTCGCACGCCATCCAGTCCCGAACCGGGATTGAGCAGTTCGCTGTTGCCGACCTTGCCCCAGGTTTCTCCATCGTCTTTCGATTCAGCCACGCGCACACGCCGCTGTGGTCCATTCTCACGCATGTACGCGACCAGCGTCCCGTCATTGCGACGCAGCACGGTTGGCTGGATCGCACCAAAGCCCAGCGTCGGTTGGCCGGCTCGCCATGTCTGACCATGATCATCACTGATGGCCATGATCGAAAGCGAAAACGTGTCCGTGTAAAGCGGCAGCAACAGACGCCCGCTGGGAAGCTGCGTTGGCTTACAGCGCGGCTGCCAGCCGAGTCGCTGATAGAGTTTTTCTCCGAGTCGTTCGCGCACCTGCTCCACTTCCTTCTTCAACTTGTCGGTCAGCACGAGCTTGAGAGGCTCCAAATCTTCATCGAGTTGCTGCTTTGCCCGATCACCAAAATCATCCGGCTTGAGCAGGATCAATCCCTCGCGATCCCATTTCGGCACACCGGGCGGAGCGAACTGCGACGAGACCTTGAAGTTCGTCAGACACGACTCCCAGCTATTCGCCAGGATCGTGGGATAGAAGAGCCAAAGCCGCTGCCGATCGTCCATGAACAGCGCCGTATTGCAATCGGGAAAGCCCGGCGTATCGGCGAGCACAAATGGCTCGCTCCACTTCGAGTCTCCTTTTGCTTTCCAAGCGCCGAACACCGCCACGTCGTCGGCCCGGCGTTCGCCCGAACCACGATACCAGGAAACAAACAAGTCGCCGTTGGGGCACTCGACGACACCCGGCGCGTGGTTGTGCTGAGCGTGTAACGGAAAAATCAACTCGGCCTCGTGCCGAGGTGATTCGATTGCGACAGGGTCCGCGCACAGCAGGAGCAACGAGATCAGCCAAGGCATCCTGAGTCATCCTATTCCGGTTCGAGGTGACGAAATGGCCGCCAGTGGACAACGCCGATTCAGCCGAGGTTTTGCCGAAGTTCACTACATCCGAAGCTGTCGAGATTACTTCACGGCTTCCAAGATTCGCATCTGAGTGGAAAGCTGATGGGACAGGCCGTCGATCTCAAAGTCCAGTTCGGCAAAGAACGCCACGCAACCTGTCGTGGGAGGCGTGGCCTTGCCAACGATCGACTTTCCGGAATCGAGTGCTTGGTCCTTCCAACGGGCGAGCCGGAAATCGCGAGTGGGAGCCGAGGCGACCCATAATCGCGCGGCCTTGGGGAGATGATCGGAGTCGACGGTCAGCCGCGCTTGGCCACTCGCGTCGTCGTGCTTCCAACGGAGTTGCGGCATCGGGTTGTCGCGAATGTTGTGCTTGGCGAAAGCGGCCAACGCATTCACGGCGCGAGTGCGGTCCTTCTCGCCGTTCTCGCCCCGCTGTTCCAGATTGTGTCCGGCGTTCGGGGCGTAGGTCACCCATTTGTCGCCCGGCAGATCGTCCCAATACAGATTCAGCGCGTCGGTCGTCTAATACGGATCATTGACGCCGTTAATCATCAACTTGGGCATCGTCAGTCGTTCGCGATAGACCCACGGATCGACCATCGCCCACAGCCGCTGGGCCTCGGCCGTTTCTGGAGTCGGGACCAATCCACGTTCGGTGTAGTCGCGAATCTGTTCGCTGTAATGCCCGAACGATTTCAGTTGATACGGTCCCTGAGCTTTCATGTTGAGCGTGTCGATGACCATTGGTGCAATGGCTTTCACGCGCGATTCGCTGGCTGCGGTGAGCCACGTCGTCCAGCCGCGCTTGGACGCGCCCGTGACGATGAAGCTCTTCACAGGGAGTTTCCATTCGCGCTCGCCGAATTCCTGGAGCGCGTCCATCGCTTTGACGAGGCTCTTCACCATCGGAAACAACAGAGGCCAGCGTTCGTCTTTGGTTTCGAGATACCGCACGAAGGTCTCAGCGATGAGAGCGTCTTCTCGCTTTCCTACAAACAGCGGTTGTTTGGGGATGCCGTACAAGAAGGCGACCGGCGTGCCGATCTTCTGAGCCAGTTCCAGGCCGAAGGCGATGCTCCCTTCGCTGGCACGGCCCCCTTGATTCCAGAGCAACATGGTCGTGGCCGGCTTCGCATTCGCCGGCTGATAGACCTGCAACTGATGCTCCCACACGATCCCTTGCCAGTCCTGCGAGACGAGTTCCAGGTCATAGACGACGCTCGTGCCGAGAGTCAGTGTTTCACGCACTTCCCAGCGATAGGCCGACTCTGGCCGATCTACATATTTTCGCAGACCATCCGGGATCTCATCCGCTCGCGACGCATCCGTGCGAACGACGGCACCAAGCAACATCACAACAGCCAGCCAAACGGCTCTGCTTCGCATCATTCGCACCTCTTCCTGTTTTCGTCGTGAACTCGATCTATTGATTGAGAGAACTTCTGGTGATGAGAGAGTTCTGGCTCTCCGCCATTTGTGTTGATTTCGGTGCCATGTGAGCCGCAAGGCGCTAGCCGCGGGTTCTTTTCCTCGACCCGCGGCTAGCGCCTTGCGGCTCACGAATTCGTCTTCAACACGAATGGCGGAGAGCCAGAGTTCTCAAATCGGCTCAATACTTCCACTTCAGCCCCAGCACTGCCGCGCTGATGAATCCGGCAAACGCCAACACCTGTAAGGTCGCGAGCCACACACGCCCGCGCCAAGTGACTGGCTGATGCCCCTTGCGCCAATGATTCGTCCAGAGTTGCACCGGCCAAGCCCCCAGTGGGCCGATGAGAAACGCCCACTCGAACACCAAGCTCAGCCGGCGGCAGATCAGAAAGTAGATCAGCATCGCCAGCAACCAGAACGCGAGGCCGAACCGTTCGCGCCAGCGCTGTTGACCGCTCACCGAGACACTTCGCGACCGTAGCTGACTGGCGGCGATCTCGAAGGCCACGAATAGTGACACCGGCCAAGTGAAGATGAACTCGTTGGTCCAGCCGCTGAGAAACGTCGTCCCCAAACAGCCACTAACGAAAGCGACGATCCGCGACGTACAGACGCCGTAGCCGAACTCGTCAGAGCTCGAGGCCATCGTACGCAATCTCCGAAGTCTGACGATTTCGGCTACAAGAAGTCCGGCAAACTGTCCAAGCAACAGCAATCCAACTCCCACGACAAACCAGCGGACCAACCATTCGTTCGAGGGAATGTCGAACGCGAACTCCGGCTCGATCGCTAAAAACGTCGTGGCCCAATCGCGGTAGCGCCGCTGAGGAATGTCGGTCACAGCGAGCGTCGGACGGTTCGCATTCAGCAACGGCGGCTCGCCAACGTAGATGCAAACCGCTCGCGAGTGATTGCGGACATAGACCCGCCCGCGATGTAGCGTCGGTGGCGTCCAGACGATTTCACCGCTGAGCACAGACGTCCGCGCGAGTTCCTCGCAACGTTCGCCCGTCGCGCGGAGCAGAATCAACTCGCCCAGTTCATTCAACAGAATCAATTTCCCGTCCGCGACAACGATTCCCGACTGACCGATTTCGGAGGCCGCTGTCTCAAGCGTTCCATTGTCTCGCCGAGGTCGTCCGGTTCCGACGGACCACTTCTCGTCCCCTGACTGAAAGTCGAGGCAACGAAATATGCCGCGAGACGCGCGGTGTGTTTTGGCTTGAGCCTCGAACAAATCGAAACCGTAGATGTGTTCGCCGACAAACACGCTCGACAGGATATCGTTCGACATCAGTGGACTGCGGCGGATGGATGACAGGCGTTGAACCGATGAGTCCTCGGCGAAACTGGGAATCTCCAACAGAATCGAACCGGCTTTGAACGGATGCGAAATCCACAGCAGCGGCTCGCGGTAGATCGGCCAGGCGTAGTGCTCGTCGTATCCTTGCGACATCTCGAATCGCGCGAGATCGGATAAGCGGGCGTGTAACTCGCGGGATCATCACCCGACTTCCAGACTTCGCGACCATCCGCCGCGCTCAACGCAACCATGCTGGCTCCCGGTCCTCCGACCGGCAGGATGACAAGCCCATCAACGACTGTTGGCGAACAGGAATAGCCGAACTCCGCTCCCTGCCCGTGATATTTGTCGACGACGTTGACCGACCAAAAACGCTTGCCGGTGTCGGCCGACAAGCATCCGATTAATCCGCTCGGCGCGGCAAAATAGACGTGGCCGTTGCTGAACGTCGGAGTCGCGCGCGGACCGGGATACACGCCGACCAACTCATACGGCAGGTCGTACCGATGTTCCCAAATCGTTTCGCCGGTGTCGGCATCGAGACAAACGACGAACTGCCCGGCGATCGTCTGAGTTTGCGTGAAACAGCGCCGTCCGACCGCAATGATTGCCGAATATCCCTGCCCCAACTCGCGAGTCCACAACACCGGCGGTCCCGCTTTCGGCCACTCGTTCGCAAGATGGTTCTCCGGAGAATGGCCGTCGAACGCCGCTCCACGCACGAACGGCCAACCGCGATCGGCGACACCTGTCGGCAGAAACGCATTGTCCGCCGTCGTTCCTCGCGTCGACGTTTCGGAATCATCAGCTCGGCCGGCAGCGAGCACCGATCCCAACATTATCCACGCGATCGACCACAGCAGCGTGCGGCACATGACGTGATTCCTGCGCTCGTAGTGTCCCCATTGATGGGATCGTTCTAGTGCCCCAATGACTGATGCTGGGAACGACCCGATCAATTGTGTCACTACGAGCGATTAGTTCGTGTGCCAGCCGATCGGCCGACGTTGGCTGACCATCGCCTGAAAAATCTCCTGAGCCGTTTGCGATTCGGGCGTCAGACCGGCGAGGTATTGTAGCCGCAAGTTGCAGTCACGATTGATTTGAGCGTCGCGCAGCCAATCGGACAGACTCGCGCCGTCCGCAGCGAAGCGTTCCAGCAAGGCGTCCGAGTTCGGCAGTCCGATCTCCGTCAGCGCGCGTTGCAACGGTCGATTTGAGCGCAATCGCCGCGTGATGGTTCTCGGCGAAATCTCTTGATCGCCGATCGTCCCCACCACGACCAGATCATAACCGTTCGCGAGGTTCTGACCGCTCCATAAGCTCGCGCGCGGGAAGGCTTGCAGGAATGTGGCCAGCTCACACTTCACGGCAGCGGAATTCGACTCGTACAAAGGCACCCACTGTGTCACCACTCCGTCTGGCGTCAATCGCGAGCGACACAAGTCATAGAACTCGACCGTGTACAGCGACGCCGCGCCGCGCACCCATGGGTGAATCGGATCGGCAGTGATGATGTCAAACTTCTCACGCGTCGTCGCCAAGAAGTGCCGAGCGTCGTCGATCACAATTTTCAAACGGGGATCGTCGAGCACTCCGCCATTCTCCTTTGCGAAGAATTGTCGAGCCGTGCGGATCACATTCGATTCCATCTCGCAGAGCACGATGCGCTCGACGGTCGGGTGCAACAGAAACGCGCCCGTCGTCATCCCGCTGCCACAGCCGACCACCAGCACCGTGCGTGGTTCCGGATGAGCCATCGCCGGCAGATGTCCGAGCAACCGTTGCGTGCGCATGTCGCTGGGACTGTTCGTGGCCTCGACCTTGCCTGCCACATGGAAGCAACGAAACCCTGCCTCCGATTCTGAGACGACCACCGGCGAATCGAGACCCTCGCCGACGAAGAAATACTCGCGAGTCGTCGGCCATTGCTCGACCGTCCGACCGTAAGCCAGCAACCCTTTCGGAACCTCCGGCACGAAATTGATGGCTACAAAACACGCCATGATTCCGAGAACAACCGTCGTTGCAAGCCTGCCCGTAGCCGCGTTTCGCCAGAACGCGGGCGTCTCCCGATTTCCCGCGTTCTGGCGAAACGC
>SXKJ01000058.1 GCA_005778115.1 Planctomyces sp.
GGTCAGCTTGCGCATCGCCTGGCTCATCATGCGGGCTTGCAGGCCGACGTGGGACTGGCCCATCTCGCCATCGAGTTCTGACTTCGGAACCAGTGCGGCCACCGAGTCGATCACGATGCAATCGACCGCGTTGGACTTAATGAGCATCTCGGCGATCGCCAGTGCCTCTTCACCGTGACTCGGCTGGCTGACGAGCAGTTCTTCGAGGTTGACCCCCAACTTCTTGGCCCAAGCGGGATCAAGCGCGTGTTCGGCGTCGATAAAGGCGGCGACTCCACCTTTTCTCTGAGCGTTGGCGATGACGTGCAAAGCGAGCGTCGTCTTGCCGCTCGATTCCGGGCCGAAGAGTTCGATGATTCGGCCGCACGGAAATCCGAAGCCGCCCATCGCCAAGTCCAGCGACAATGCTCCGGTCGGGATGCCAGAAATCTTCATGTCCGACACCTTGTCGGACAGCTTCATGATCGTCCCTTTGCCGAACGCCTTCTCGATCTGGCCGAGGGCATTGCTCAGGACGGGATTCTGCTCGGCCGGTTCATCGACCTTGGCAATTTTGGCTTTCGCGCTCATCGTCAGCTCCTTCAGGGAACGCATTTCAAGGGGCCGAGAGGATAGCGGCTGGCACCCTCAAAACAATGCCCCGACAAAGTGAGTCCACACTAACGCGAAGCGCCCGCGAGGACGAACGCTTCACGGACTAACGATCGCGAAATCCGCGTCCTCAGAAGCGCCCGCCCTCGCTGTCGCTTGGGGTTAGTTTGTGTCCGCAGTAAACTCGCCCATGACTCATTTTCGCGAGGAATTGGCCATGATCGCTCGATACCGATTCGTTGTGTGCTGCGTAGCGATGATCTTGCTCACACAAATCACCGCTCTTTCGGCCGCCGACACGAAGCCGCCGCGGCCGAACATCGTCTTCATCCTGGCGGATGATTTCGGCATCCCCGGAGTCGGCTGCTACGGAGGCGCTCACAAGACGCCGAATCTCGACGCGCTGGCGAAGGGGGGCACTCGGTTTGAGAACTGTTTCTCCGCACCGCTGTGTGGGCCGACGCGAGCGATGTTGATGACCGGCCGCTACGCCTTTCGCACCGGGATGCTGACCAATGGAACCGGACCCGCCGTCTCACCCGATCGCGAGGTCTGCATCGCGCGAGTGCTCAAGCAAGCGGGCTACGCGACCGCCGTGGCCGGGAAGTGGCGGCAGTTGCAGTACTTTCAAACCAAGGCGGATGCCGAGCGCTGGGGCTTCGATGAATTCCTGACGTGGGGAGCACGCGGCGGAAACGACGAAGCCGAAGCCGATGATGCGGCTCCCAAAAAGAAAAAACAGAACAAGCAGGCGAAGAAGGAAGCCAAAGAAAAAGGCGAGCGTTACTGGGAGCCGGACTACAACCTCAACGGCAAGGCGTTGGAAGATGTCGAGGGGAAGTACGGTCCCGACTTGCTGCACAACTTTGTCGTCGATTTCATCGAGCGACATCGCGAGAGGCCGTTCTTCGTCTACTACCCGACGCCACTGATTCACGGTCCTATCCTCCGCACCCCAGACACCGACTCGAAAGGCAAGAAGCAAAGTCTCTACGAGGACAACATTGCGTACCTCGACAAGCTGATCGGCAAATTGGTCTCTGAACTCGATCGCCTGAAGCTGCGCGACAACACGTTGATCGTCTTCACGGGAGACAACGGCAGCGTGCCTCACGAGAACATTAACGGCCGTAAAGTCGATGGCCACAAGAGCGACCTCCTCGAAGGTGGCAGCCGCGTCCCCCTGATCGTCAACTGGCCGGGAGTCACTCCGGCCGGCGGCGTCCGCAAAGACCTGATCGACTTCAGTGACCTGTTCCCGACGTTCGCCGAAGTCGCCGGCGCGAAGTTGCCGAACGGCGTGAAGATCGATGGCCACAGCTTTGCCGCCGCAATCAAAGGTGAAAAAGGTCAACCGCGCGATTGGGTTTATGTGCAACTCGGCGAGAAACGCTACGTCCGCGACGTCGGCTGGAAGCTCAACAACGACGGTGAGTTCTTCGACATGCGCGACGCTCCGTTTGAGCAAGCCGCGGTCACGAAGCCAACCGCCGAAGCGACAGCCGCTCGTGAGAAACTGCAAGTAGTGCTCGACGGGCTAATCTCGGAAAGCAAAGACGCGACCGCACCGACCAAGAAGAAAAAGAAGAAGTGATCGGCTTGGACGTAGCCACGTTCGCCAGAACGTGGGCGACGCGAGCCTTCCCACATTCTGGCGAACGTGGTTACTTCTCGATGTGAAATTCGAGCGTGACGACCGCTTTGACTTTCTTGTCGATCGTCGATGTGTCGTACTCGCCGCCATCAGAGACATCCGTCGAATCGACCGGCGTGATCTGGAAGACTCCTTGCGATGCCGAGTTCAACGCTCCGACTTTGCCGTGGCTGTTCTCGGCGAGCGCCGTCGCGCGGTCGTAGGCGTTCTTCGTCGCACTGCCGAGCAACTCCAGCTTGAGCGCCTCCAGGCCGGAGAAAATGAACTGCGGCGAGTGGCTCTGGATTTCGATCCCTTCCTGGATGAGTTCCGTGATGCTCTTCGAGACCGTCTCGATCAAACGGACGTTCTTCGATTTGACCTCGACCCACTGGCTGAGCACATACCCGAAGACGTCGTTGGTGGTGTGCCCACGCTCGTCCTGCTTGAAGACCGTCTGCGTCGTCAGGGCCGAGTAGGTGCATTCGCCATCGGGGATTTTGGCGTCGCTCAAAAACTTCTTGACGATGCCGCGTTGCTTCTCCAGTTCGGCGTAGCCCTCCTTGAGCGTCGTCGAACGCACGGTCCACGTCGCGGTCCAGTTGGCCGAGTCGGACGTGATGACCTTGTCAGCCATCCCTTTGACTTTGATCGTGTTCTGATGCTTAAAGCTGACGATCGCTGACGACATCAGATGAGCCGAATAGGTGAAGCCGAGAGCCAACGTGGCTCCCAGCAGAAACATGGCCAAGCGACTGCCGGAGATGCTCGAAACGTACTGATTCATACTCGTCCTTCCCTGAATGAAGCCCGTCGCGCCGACGGATAAGGAGTCGGTTTTAGACCAGCCTGCGATTTCAAGGGAGACGAATTCTCGCTGAGCACCCACCGTCGTGGCAGCGCAAGCCAGTTTGTGAAGTTGCACAGTTTGTAAGCCGACACGGGTGGCACAGCTTGCATCAAGCTGTGTGCGCAGCATTAGAAACCTGCGAATGACGTTCAATTGTCCTAACGGCCCCAACCCTGGAGTCAGCGCTGATCCCAAGTTTCTTGTGTATGCGGCACCCAGCTTCTGCGAAGCTGGGCGACCCGCGAAAACGTGCGGACGTGACGGTTTCGCGATTGCCTGTCGATCGGTAAACCATCAAGAAGTCTCCGCCTATCTGCGTCACAGGGAACCCTACCAATGCTTGCTCACCGTGTGTTCGTTGCGATTCTGGCGTTTGGGTTTGCGGCGACATCTCAAAGCATTGCGGTGGATCTGCCCACTCCGCCAAACATCGTGCTGATCTTTGCGGATGATCTCGGTTACTCGGATGTCGGCTGTTTCGGCGCGAAAGATATCCGCACTCCCAGCATCGACCGGCTGGCGGCCGAAGGGACTCGCTTCACCAACTTCTACGTCTCGCAACCGGTCTGCACCGCCTCGCGAGCTTCGTTGATGACCGGCTGCTATGCGAATCGAGTCGGCTTGTCGGGAGCGCTCAATCACACCAGCAAGGTCGGCATTCATGTGGACGAAGTGCTGCTGCCGGAGTTGCTGCGACAGCGTGGCTATGCAACCGCCATCTTTGGCAAATGGCATCTCGGTCATCGGTCGGAGTTCTCACCGCTGAAGCACGGCTTTCAAGAGTTCCGGGGCATTCCGTATTCCAACGACAACGGCCCGTTGCATCCGGTGGTGAAGTCGATCCCCTCGCTGCCTTGGATCGATGGCGAGAAGACGGCGGAACTCGATCCCGATCAATCGCAATTCACGCAGCGGCTGACCGAGCACGCGATTCAGTTCCTCGAACGTCATCGCGAGCAACCCTTCTTCTTATATGTGCCACACGTCATGCCGCATGTGCCGATCTTCGCATCGCAGAAATTCAAAGGGCGATCCGCTCGCGGCTTGTACGGCGACGCCGTGGAGGAACTCGATTGGTCGGTCGGAGCCATCATCGGCGCGTTGAAGTCGCTGGGGCTTGAAGACAATACGCTCGTGATCTTCACCTCGGACAACGGCCCGTTTCTCTCCTATGGCGAACATGCCGGCACCGCGTCGCCGTTTCGCGAAGGCAAGCTGACGACGTTTGAAGGCGGAGTCCGCACTCCTTGCCTCATGCGCTGGCCAAAGATGGTTCCCGCCGGACGAACCTGCGACGAACCGGTCGCCTCGATCGACCTGCTGCCGACGCTCGCCAAGCTTGCCGGCGCGCCGCTGCCGAAGCATTCGATCGACGGACTCGATGTCTGGCCGATCCTTTCCGGCCAACCGAACGCGCGCACGCCGCACGAGTCGCTGCTGTTCTACTCCGGCGACGAACTGCAAGCGATCCGCAGTGGCGATTGGAAGCTACACTTCGCTCACGACTATCTGACCGTTGCCGGCCCACCCGGCCGAGCGGGTAAGCCCGCCAATTTCGAGAAGATGCAGCCGAAGTCCATCGAAGAGTCCGGCATTCGCGGCATCGCCAGCCGACACGGCTATGAAGTGCGTCGCATCGAGCAATCGCTGTTCAGTCTCAAAGACGATCCGGGTGAAGCACACGACGTCGCGAAGCAGAACCCCGATGTCGTTCGTCGCCTTCAAGCGCTGGCCGAGAAGGCTCGTGAAGAACTCGGCGATTCGATCACGAATCGGCGAGGCCGAGGCATCAGGCCCGTCGGCAAAGTCGATTAGTCCGGCTGATGGCTGTGAGCTGAAAGCTGATGGCTGTTGTCTCAATCCGTGAACCGTTGGATTTCGGATGGCAGCCATCAGCTTTCGTCCCACAGCTTTCAGCCGGATGGTTTGTTGACGTGACTTCGGGTGGTGCCCAGACTGGCGAGCGTTCCACCCGCCCATAACGAAAACTCCGCCGGAGAATTCATCATGCGAAAGCTGCTTGTTGGGTTGTCTGCATCGCTGGCCGTCCTCTGCATCGCGGCGACGTTCGCGGCCGAACTGGTCGGACACACCGAGCCGGTTTATGACATCACGACCTCGCCTGATGGCAAGTGGCTCGTCACCGGCAGCTTCGATCAGACCGTGCGTCTGTGGGACGCGAACTCGTTGCAATCGACGCGGACAATGCTCGGTCACACGGGGCTGGTGCTGTCGATCGCCGTCTCGCCGGACAGCAAGCTGATCGCATCGGGAGGACTCGACAACACGATCCGGCTTTGGGAGATCCCGAACAACGCGCCGGTGCTGAATCTGGCCGGGCATCAAGGAGCAGTCGCGTCGGCCGCGATGACAACGGACGGGATGTTTGTCGTCAGCGGTGGAGCCGACAAGTTGCTGAAAGTCTGGACCGCCGCCGATGGCAAATCCGTTCGTGACATCGCCGGCTGTGCGGCGGCGATCACGCGCGTCGATCTTCGCAAAGACAATATGCAGGTCGCGGCCGGAGATGCGACCGGCGTCGTCCGACTGTTCAACTTCGCCGATGGTGTTGCTCAGCAAGTGCTCGGAGCACACGCCGGTGAGATCACCGGTTTAGCTTACGCTCCGAACAACGGCTTCTTTCTGACCTCCGGAGCGGACGGGCTCGTCAAACGCTGGCCGGTGCAGTTGCCGCCGCTGGTCAACATCGCGGGACATGGCGAGGCGATCAACGCCATTGCGCTACGTCCCGATGGGAACTGGATCGCGACCGGCTCGAACGACAAGACCGCGCGACTGTGGGACCGCAACAACGGGCAGCCGATTCGCAATCTCGACGGACATCCCGAAGCCGTCACCGCGATCACCTTCAGTCCGAATCAAGCCTGGGTGCTGACCGGCTGTGTGGACAAGATCGCTCGGTTGTTCGACGCGAACAACGGCCAACTCGTGAAGGCGTTCGCCGCTCAAGCCGGAGCAATCACCGCTGTCGCCGTGAATCCGAATCATCAAGAGATTGCTGTCGGTGACGCGACCGGAGCCGTGAAGATTTACAAGACAGCCGACGGTGCCGAGGTCCGCGCACTCGCGCCGCACGGTGGCCCCGTCAGCGGAGTCGCTTACTTGCCCAATGCAGCCAACCTCCTCACCGCGAGTCACGACAAGTCGGTCAAAATCTGGAACGCCGCCGATGGAGCGCTCGTCCGCAAGATCGACATCCCGGACGCCGCGACCAGCTTGGCGGTCAGCGTCAATAACCTGCTACTGGCGGTCGGCTCGAACGACAAACAAGTCCGAGTCTTCAGCATCGCCGACGGAGCGGCGGTTGCCGCGCTCGCCGGACACGCCGACAAGATTACCGGTGTCGATTTCAGCCGTGACGTCACGAAGCTCGTCTCATCCAGCGCCGATGGCAGCGTTCGCGTCTGGGATCTGACGGCAAAACGTCTCACGCAATACTTCGTGCAACATGCCGGGGCCGTCAGTGGCGCGGCGTTTCATCCGGACAACAAAACGATCGTCTCGGGCGGTGCGGACAAGACGATCAAGGTCGATGCGGTCTCGGTGCAGGGGATGTTCGTCGCGGACGACAAGAAGTTCAACGATCTCGTGATCGCCTCAAACAGCGCGTGGCATGCGACCTCTCACGAAGATGGGTCCGTGAAACTGTGGGACAGCAATGCCGGCACGCTGATCCGCCCGTTCGTGGGAGTGACCGGCCGAGCGATCGCCGTCGCCATCAGCCCGAACGCTCAGCAAATCGCCGCCGGTGGAGCCGACAAAAGCGTTCGTGTCTGGAACCTCAACAGCGCACAAGCTCAGGTTCGCTTCGAGACTCCCTCTGAAGTCACGCGACTAACCTTCAGCCCCGACAATACGAAACTGCTCGCCAGTGGAGCCGACAACGCGCTGCGTGCCGTTGACCCCACGCCACCGAACCCGCAACCGGCCGACGCGCCGCTGCGCCCGATCGCTCAGACGCTGACCGGTCACACGGCCGGCATCGGTTCGCTGGTCATTGCTTCGAACAATCGCACGGCGGTCTCTGCTTCGGCCGACGGCACGGCGAAGACCTGGAACATCGCCGCCGCGACCTTCACGGCCAACCTCGGCGGCCACGGCTCGCACGTCTACGGACTGGCCTTCAGTAACGACGGCAAGCAACTCGTGTCCGCCAGCAACGACAAGACCGTCCGCTTGTGGGACGTCGAAAAGAAAGCCGCCCTGCGAGTCATCACCACGCAGCAACAACCGGTCTACGGAGTGGTCTTTACCCCCGACAACAAATCGCTGGTCATCGCCGGCGGAGACAAGACGGTCAAACTGCTGAACCTCGAAAACGGTGCCGAGCTGCGCGTCTTCAAAGGCCCAGAGTTCCCGGTCTACACCGTGGCCCTCAGCCCCGATGGCCGCACGATCGCGGCGGGCGGGGTGGGCCTCGGCCCCAACCGGCCGATCTTTGTCTGGAATATCGACTCGCCCGATCCGGTGAAGAAGCTCGACGGTCACAAGGACGACGTCTATCGAGTCCGCTTCAACGCCGCCGGCAACAAGGTGCTCAGCATCGGCTATACCGGAGCCGTCAACATCTGGGATATCGCCGCCGGCAAGCCGGTCTTCTCATCGAAACTACCGACAATCACCTACGGCGGAAACTTCGTCGCAGCAGGTGCTCGCATTGCCGCCACGGCGACCGACGGCAAAACTTATTTCGTGGATCTGCCGGCAGAGGCACGATGACGTCTTACTCGGAGATTGAATCATGAACTGGCTTCAGGAATATCAACGCAACATCACGCGGCGTTACTTCTTCTCACAAGGCTCGCAGGCTCTTGGCTGTGCATCGCTGGCCTCACTGATGGGGCGTGATGCTGGCGCGGCGGAAGGGACGTCGGCCGATTCGCTGGTGAAAACGAACCTGACGCATCACGTTGCGAAGGCGAAGCAAGTCATCTATCTCCACATGGTTGGTGGCCCGCCTCAAATGGACCTGTTCGATTACAAGCCGGTGATGAGTGACTGGTTCGACAAAGACCTGCCGGAATCGATCCGCAAGGGCCAGCGGCTGACGACAATGACCAGCGGGCAGGCTCGCTTTCCAATCGCGCCATCGAAGTTCAAGTTCCAGCAGCACGGCGAGTGTGGCATGTGGCTTTCGGAGCTGTTGCCGTGGAAGGCCAAGATGGTCGATGACATGGTCTTCATCCGCTCGATGAACACCGAGGCCATCAATCACGAGCCGGCGATCACCTTCATTCAAACTGGCAACCAAGTGACCGGCCGGCCGTGTCTCGGCGCGTGGGCCTCGTATGGACTGGGTTCGCTCAACGACGATCTGCCGTCGTTCGTGGTGATGGTCGCGAAGCCGACGAACACGGAGCAGGTGCAGGCGATCTCCGCACGGCTGTGGCAATCCGGCTATCTGCCGGGTGAGCACGCGGGAACTAGCTTCCGCAGCGCGGGTGATCCGATTCTCTACATCAACAACCCGCCCGGCGTCTCCACCGAGATCCGCCGCAAGACGCTCGACGGACTCAAGCAGCTCAATGAGCTGACGCTGCAACAGATCGGCGATCCGGAAACGCGGACTCGCATCGAGAACTACGAACTGGCGTTCCGCATGCAGACCAGCGTTCCGGAACTGACCAACATCGCCACCGAATCCGAGGCAACGTTGAAGCTCTATGGCGATCAAGTGCAAAAGCCCGGCTCGTTCGCCAACACAGTGCTGCTCGCGCGGCGACTGGTCGAGCGCGGCGTGCGATTCGTGCAGGTCTACATCAATAACTGGGACACGCACGCCAACGTCGCCGGCCGGCTGCCCGATCAATGCCGTGACGTCGATCAGCCCTGCTACGCCTTGATCCAAGACCTCAAGCAACGGGGCCTATTCGACGACACGCTGGTCATCTGGGGCGGTGAGTTCGGCCGCACGATCTATTCGCAAGGGGGCCTCTCGCGTCAGAACTACGGTCGCGATCACCACCCGCGCTGCTTCACCTGGTGGATGGCGGGCGGCGGCACCAAGGGGGGCACGATCCACGGCGAGACCGACGATTTCTCGTACAACATCATCAAAGACCCGGTCCCGATCCGCGACTTCCACGCGACGGTGCTGCATCTGCTCGGCTTCGATCACGAGCGTTTCTCCTACAAGTATCAGGGACTCGACCAAAAGCTGACCGGTGTCGAACCGTGCCGCATCGTGAATGAGTTGTTGGCGTGAGATGCCAGTCCATGAGCAGCTCCGTAGGGTGGGACAAGCTCGCTTCGAGCGCCGGCCCACCAAGCTCATTCGTTGATGGTGCCGTCCTTCGGCTGGTGGGCCGGCGCGGCGAAGCGCCGCTGGTCCCACCCTGCAACGGTTTCTCCTCACTCGCCCGGCTTGCCCAGTCTTCCATGCCTCGCTGCTTTCACTGTTGGATAGACCGTGATCCAGAATCTCGCCTCCGCGCACTTGGCCAAGACTCTTACGATCCCGCGCGATTGGCACTCTGGTTTTAGTTTCTTGGTCCGTCAGACGATGGAGCTAATGAGACGCGAAAGGATTCGCGTCGGCGAGCGGTCGCGCGCGACAGAGTCGCGTCAAATTTCGGGAAGGGATTCCCTCATGGACAGACGAAATTTTTTGAGTCTTGGTGTCACCCTGGTCGCCGGCAGCATCGCCGGCTGCCGCGGTTATCAAACCGCACGAGTGATGAAAGACAGCGAAAAAGATTCGGTCGGCAGCCACGCCGCCGGAGCGGAGACTTACAAGCCGCTCATTCAAGAGTCGGTCTCCAAGCTGTTGGGCCGCGCCTGCACCCCCAGCGAGATTCAGCCCGCCGCGATGGTCGTCGGCGAACGCAAGAAGATCTGCTTCATCGGCGTCGAGAACTGCACCGCCGAAGAGATCGGCGACTTCCGCGAACAGATCTACGAATTGATCGACTCGGCCATCAACGAGTCGCGTCAGTACGAACAACTGAGCCGCCGCTATGTCGAGAACGGACTCAAGCAACTGCGACTACGACCGGATGAGTTATTCGTCCAAGAAAACCAGCGCAACTTCCAAGCGGTCATGGAAAAGATGGAGCAGCCATTCGACTACTTGCTATACGCCAAGCTGACCTCTGGCACGACGCAGAAGAACGGCGATTACCAGCGCGATTACCTGCTGACTCTGGAGTTGGTCAACATTCACGACGGCCACTACGAAAAAGAATCGGCGTCGATCCGCAAAGGCTACCGCCGCTCGCTGACGGACAAGCTGTTTCGCTAATCGCGGGATTTGAGAGCAGAAATGTGTGCGTCACTAACCCGAAGCGTCAGCGAGGGCGAATGCTTCACCGATGCCCGTGTGGCGAAGCGTGTGAAGCATTCGCCCTCGCTGACGCTTCGGGTTAGTGTTTTGTTGCTGCTCGCCTCCGGTTGTTCGAGCTATGCCGATCGAGTGCGCGATGTCCGCAACGGGTTTTATTCCGGCAACCTCGCAGCCAGCGAAAAGATCATTGCGAAGGAACTGCCTAAGAAGCGCCATGCGAAAGAGGTGGACGTCCTCAAGCTCGAACGGGCGATGATTGAACTCACCTCCGGCAAGCCCGCCGTCGCCGAGCGAACGCTGCGCGAAGTCCGCGACCGCTTCGACTTCCTCGAACAGAAAGATCTCGCCGAGGGTGCCGCGTCTTATCTCACCGACGACACGCGCCGAGCCTATGCTGGCGAAGACTACGAGAAGATTCTGATCCGAGCGTTCCTCGCGCTGAGCAACTTGATGCACGACGGCGGCGATGCGAACGCCTATGCTCTGCAAGTCAACGACAAGCAGCGGCAGATCATCGAAGCGGCCGGCGACAATGCTGACAAAAATTCAAAGCTCGAATACAAGCGCGTCGCGTTGGGAGCCTACGTCAACGGGATGCTCCGCGAATCGACGCTGCGCGACTACGACGAGGCGAAGCGCTCGATCCAACTCGTTGCGAATTGGGAGCCGGAGTTCGGCTCGGCGAAACAAGATCTTGAACGAGTCACCACCGGCCGGCATTCGGCTCCGGGGCATGGCGTGCTCTATGTCTTCACGCTCGTCGGACGGGGGCCGTACAAGGAAGAGCGCAACGAAGTGCCGACTCAAGCCGCGATGCTGATCGTTGATCACATCCTGTCGGCGGTCGGTAAGCACAGCGTCACACCGACATTCGCCCCGGTGAAAGTCCCCGTCGTCGTCGTCCCGCCCAACCAAGTGCAATCGGTCAGTGTCACGGTCGATGGCCAACCATCCGGGCTGACCGAAACGATCACCGATGTTGGCGAGTTAGCGGTTCAACAATACGCCGCCATCTTCCCGCAAGTTCTCGCGCGGACCGTCGTGCGGCGGACGGTCAAGAAAGGCTCGCTCTACGCCGCGAAGGAATTCGGCCAAGTCGACAATCCACTCGCCGAGCTCGCCATCGACGCTGCGGGAGTCGCCTGGGAGGCGACCGAGAATGCCGACACTCGCTGCTGGGGATTGCTCCCCAACAAGATCCAAGTGCGACGCATCGAACTCCCAGCTGGCACGCATCAAGTTGCTTTACAACCCGCGAGCGCATCCGGCCAAGTGCTGGGCGGTGCCCAACAAACCGAGTTGCAAATCTTCGATGCTCGCAACACCTATGTGCTCGCGAATTTTCCCGGCACCACGATGGTTGGGCAGATGCTGGTGAATCAGGAGGCTCGCGACGGCACGATGCCGGACGAAAGCCTTGTTGACGAACGAATAAGTCGTCCGAAGAAGGTCACTCCGGCGAACTTTCCGGAGCCTCCACCGGAGGGCTCGCGATAAGCAAGGATTCCTCTGACGCTTTGGCGATCAATTCGTCGGCTTGCGGAGTCTCAGTGGGCATCCCGACCGAGGCTTCGCTGTCGCCCGATCCCGCATGGGTTGGTTGACTCTCATGAGTCGAATCATCCAGGCCACAAGGGCCAGGGCTACATCGGGGAATCATCGCTTCGCCCCTCGCCAGCCGTTCCCAGTCGATTGGCTCGCTCACGTCCAATTTCGGCAGCTCCCCACGAATCGCTTCGACATACTTCTGAGCGGCTCCCGTGTTGAAGATCACGACTTTGTCATTGGGCCGAATCCAACGGCTCGCCTTCAGCGATTCCAAAGCGCCGACACACGCCGCCGCTTCAGGGCAGACGGCGATTCCCTCGAGACGACAAGCCAATTCCATCCATTCGCGGATGCGTTCTTCTTCGACGGAGATCGCGAGTCCGCCGCTGGCTCGCACGGCGTCGAGGATCATGAAGTCGCCAACAGCGGCCGGGACGCGAATGCCGCTCGCGATCGTCGCCGCGTTCGGAAATAGCTCGGCGAAGCGTTCCCCTTTGTCGAACGCCGTCACGATCGGAGCACAACCGGTCGATTGCACCGCGACCATGCGTGGCATTTTCGTGCCCGTCAGCCAGCCAAGTTCGCGGAGCTCTTCAAACGCCTTCCACCGACAATTGGAGTTCCAAAAGAAAATATTGTTATTGTTTCAGGCATTGGATGCAGTAGTCGATTTCCGTATTATATGAATACTTACGGAATGCACTCCATTCATGGTCGGGCTAC
>SXKJ01000059.1 GCA_005778115.1 Planctomyces sp.
GCGTCGTTGCCAATCGTTACAAGTTGACTCGCACGGTGTTCGAGAATCACTTGCAAGCCATCGGCTCGCGTTCGTCGATTCGCTGTGCGACGGCTCAGCAAGTCTTGTCCGGCGAGATGAGCCATGTTTGCCCATGCCTAATGACCTTCGATGACGGCGGAATCACCGCACTGACAGAGATTGCTCCGCGTCTCGAATCGCTGCATTGGCGCGGTCACTTCTTCATCACGACCGATTGCATTGGCCGTCCAGGCTTCCTCTCCGCCGAACAGGTTCGGGAACTGCATCAGCGAGGCCATGTCATCGGCACGCATTCCTGCTCGCACCCGTTGCGGATCGACGAGCTGAATGAGGTCGAATTGCTTCGCGAGTGGTCTGAGTCCGCTGCTGTGTTGGAGGACATCTTGGGGACGCCGATCTGGTGCGGATCGGTTCCGGGCGGTTTCTTTTCACGCCGAGTGGCAATCGCCGCGCGGCAAGCCGGGCTGAAGCTCCTCTTCACCAGCGAGCCAACGTGCCGTTGGACTCCGTTTGGCGATCTGCGCATCGCCGGTCGATTACCGATCGTGAACCACACGACCGCCTCGCACGCCGCCACATTGGCCGAAGGGGACCGCTGGACGATCTTCCGTCAGCAGTGTGTTTGGAACGGAAAGAAGTTCGCCAAGTCCATCGCTGGTGAGTTCTACCGAGACGCCTCGGAATGGTTCTTCCGGAAGAAGCAGTTGGCTTGAGACTGCTTGCGAGGCCTTGGCCGAATCGGCACACTCCAACCACGGTACATGGGGATGGCATCCAGTGTGTTTTGCGGTGACATTTCCAGTGATACCTCTAGGGATCATGGCTGAGACGATTGCCGTACCGCGACCGTTAGGGAGCGGCCAACGCGGGCCGCTCCCTAACGGTCGCGGTACGGATTTTCTCGGCCTCAAAAGACGCCTCACCGATGAACAAGCGACGGAGATAACGTCCCATTTAAGGAGAAGACATCATGGTCAAAACTGCTTCGACAATGTTATCGCTGGGAACTGCGGCTCCTGATTTCTCGCTGCCGAATGTCGATGGGCGAGTGGTCTCGCTGAAAGATTTCAAAGGCTCGAAGGGCTTGCTGGTCGCGTTTATCTGCAACCACTGCCCGTTCGTGGTTCACATCCGGCCGGAGTTCGCCAAGTTCGCTCGCGAGTATCAAGCCCAAGGCATCTCGATCGTGGCGATCAACCCCAACGATGCGAAGGCGTACCCAGCCGACGCGCCCGACAAGATGAAAGCCGAAGCCGAATCGGCCGGTTATGCGTTTCCGTACTTGTTCGATGAAACGCAGTCGATCGCGAAAGCCTATCGCGCGGCCTGCACGCCGGACCTGTTCTTGTTCGACAGCAATCAACGGCTCGTCTATCGCGGGCAGTTCGACGACAGCCGTCCGACGAACGGAGTCCCCGTGAACGGCTCACATCTGCGAGCCGCCTGTGATGCCGTTCTGGCAGGACGAGCGATCGAAGAGGGCCAGCGGCCGAGCATCGGCTGCAATATCAAATGGCGGCCCGGCAACGAACCCAACTACTTCACCGGCCAGCCGTCGGAGTAGGGGGAAGGGGGAATTCGGAGGGCGGAAGTCGGAAAGAGGAGACCGTGTGTTCTTTCCGCCCTCCGCCTTCCGACTTCACCTCAGTTCTGCTCGTGCGGTCGCGTGCCTAGCCGTTGCCTTAGCAGAGTCGCGCGGGCAACGTTGCGTTCGGCGGATTCCAATTGACGTTGCCGCACCTTTTGCAGATGCGCCGGCTGCGTTGTGATGAGCAGTTCGTTGATCGTCGGAATCTCCAACTTGCCGATCAGGCCGAGGTTGATTCCCAGCCGCACGCTCGACAACAGATGCAGCGTCTCCTCGGATGTGATGGTCTGCGCGCTGCTCAAGATGCCGAACGCTCGCGAGATTTGATCGTGCAGCCCCTCGCGGTTGTCGTGCAGCAAGCTTTCGCGGGCGCGACGTTCGTACTTCAGGATCGACGGGATGACCTCCTGCACCATCTGAATCAGCGATTCCTCGCTGTGGCCGAGCGTGACTTGGTTGGAGACTTGATAAAAGTCTCCCATCGCTTGGCTCCCTTCGCCGTACAGGCCGCGCACCGCCAGTCGCAGCCGCTGCAACGCCTGAAAGACTTTCTGGAGGTCTTTCGTCAGCACCAGTCCCGGCAGGTGCAGCATCACGCTGACTCGTATTCCGGTGCCGACGTTCGTCGGACACGCGGTCAAATAGCCCAGGCGATCGTCGAACGCGAACGTCACTTCGCGGCTGAGCAGGTCGTCGATGCGATTGATCTCTTGCCAGCAATCGTCCAGCGCGAAGCCGCTGTGAATGACTTGCATCCGCAGATGATCTTCCTCGTTGATCATCAGGCTGACGCTTTCCTCGTCGCTGACGGCAACGCCGCGCGGGCCGGCGGCTTCGGAGTGCTCGCGGCTGATGAGCTGCCGCTCGACCAGAAACTGCCGGTCCAGCGAGTTCATTTCGCTGACGGGCATGAATTCCAAGTGGTGCCGGAGCGGCAGCGCGGTGGCTCGGTCGCGGATCAGTCCGACGATCTCGGCCTTGGCGGCTTCATCGGCTTTGCTGGGAAACGGAAAGTCGGCGAGGTTGCGAGCCAGCCGAATCCGGCTGGACATGACTATGTCCGACTCCGGCCCCGTGCCGCGCAACCATTCGCCACAGTGTTGAGCAAGTGCATCCAAATCCACGATCGGTCTCCTTCCGTGAGTGACGCGCGGCAGAATACCGAATCCGTCTCCGGCCGACAGCCGATCGCTGAAGGCCGACCGCCGATTTCCCAAACTCGCGCGTCGATCGTACAGTCCACAAACGACTTTCCTCAGCGAGACGGCCATGTTCCTCGGCATCGAAATCGGCGGCACGAAACTGCAATTGGGAGTCGGCACCGGAGATGGTTCGCCGCTGATCGCGCTGGAACGGCGAACCGTCGAACGCACGCGCGGAGCGGACGCGATTCGCGAACAGATTCTCGAAGCCGGACGCCTGCTGTTCGACAAATATCCGATTCAACGGATCGGCTACGGCTTCGGCGGTCCCGTGAACTCGGCGACCGGCCGAGTCATCACCAGCCATCAAGTCGAGGGTTGGACCGACTTCCCGATCGTCGATTGGACGAGAGAAGCATTCGGAGTTCCGGTTCGATTGGGGAACGACTGCGACGTCGCCGCGCTGGCCGAAGCGACCTACGGCGCGGGACGCGGGCACCGCACCGTCTTCTACATCACTGTCGGCACCGGAATCGGCGGTGGATTGGTCATCGACGGGCACTCACAAGGAGCCGGGCGACTCGCCATCGCCGAGATTGGTCATTTACGCCCCGGCCCGCTGGCCGACGATCCGCACGCAACGGTCGAATCGCTCGCTGCCGGCCCCGGCATCGAAGCAGCGGCGCGGGCGCTCGTCACCGGACACGCTCGGCATCCGCTAATTGCGGACGGTGGGTTCGCTCCCGTAGACATCGACGTCGATTGGTCCGCCGCTGAGAACGACACCGACGACCTGCTTTGCCGATGTCTTGGCAATGTTGAGCAACTAACGGTCAAACAAATCGCGCAAGCCGCCGCACACGGAAATCAAATTGCGAAGGCCGCGCTGCATCAGGCTCACGTCGCGCTCGGCTGGGGGATCGCGCAGTTGGTGACGCTGCTCTCGCCACATGTGGTCGTGATCGGCGGCGGGGTCTCGCTGATGGGCGAGGAGCTCTTCTTTGAGCCGCTGCGTCGGCAGGTTCGGCGTTTTGTTTTTCCGCCTCTGGCCGACTCGATTCGGCTGGTCCCCGCGGAGTTGGATGAAGAAGTTGTCGTCCACGGTGCGATTGCACTTGCGGCGAGAGAAGATTGAGTTTCCCTGCGGCGCGGCCTACCCTGCTCTCATCTTCGGACGATCTTTTTTGGGAAACCTTATGTCGATTCGCGTGAAGTGTGACTCGTGTTCCAAGTCCTTTGCCGTCAGCGATGAGAAGGCTGGAAAACGAGTGCGGTGTCCGGGATGCAAAGAGGTGCTCACCGTGCCGTCGGACGATCAAGAACTGGAACCAGAACCGGCTTCGCGACCACGCAAAGCTTCCGGTCAGAAAAAGAAGAAGGCCGCGAAATCTCAGGCTCCGTGGTTGCTGATTGGAATCGGCGGCGGCGTGCTGGTTGTCGTGATCGTGGTCGGCTTCCTTCTGATGGGTGGGCCGGACAAACCAGCCGAGGTCGCTCAGCCAGCTCCACCCAACGGGGCAGCACCCGCGATGCCGAATGCCAACCCAGCGACTCCGCCGGCTCCCGGCACACCGACAGCGAATGCTCCCGCGACGCCGAGCACACCAGTGAGTGTCGCATGGGCGGCTAAGGCCGACCCGGTTCCTCAGCCGATTGAGTGGCCTGAAAGTTGGAAAGCGAAAGTGGACGTCTTCGGGAGTGCCTCCGAGGTTTTGTTTCCTACGTCGCTCAGTCCGTTCGTCATGGATCTCGAAGCGGGAGCCGAAGTGCGCGGTGGCCAGGTTTGGAATCTCACCACCGGCCAGAAGCTGCAAACCTTCAATGGCAAGACTGGGCCGCTAAGCGCGCCCGAAAGGCGGCTGAGTCCCGATGCCAAGTATCTGTTGGGCAAGGCCGTCGATAAGGAAAACAACACGAAGCTGGAAATCTGGTCGTTGGAGACCAGTCAGCTTGTGCGTCAGATCTCAGCCGATGACGCGGGCATGAACCTGGCGTTCGCCGATTTTCTTCCGGGCGATCGCCTCATCACGATCACGACTGGCAAACAGGGAGATAAGAATGCCCCGCATCGACTGCGCGTGTTCAACCTCAGCTCAGGCGAGCGACTGCAATCCCACGACGACAATTTGTTGGAACCTCGCAATGCTGTCTTTAGCCAGGTTGGCGATACCTCGCCAGTTACTCGCGAGCCGTGCGTGGTGAGCTGGTGGTCTACGACACGCAATCCGGTCAGCTTGTCGCCAAGAAGCTGATGAGCGGCAAGGGGACGGACTCGGTGGAAGCGGTGGGGTTTTCTCCGTCGGGGGACAAGATCGCGGTCGCGATGGGTGGGTACAACGTGTGCCGAATCGCGGTGCTCGACGCCGCGACCGGCAACGAAGTGCAGGAGCATCGTTATCCCGCTAGCTTCAGGAATCTCGTGCCGGGCCTGCTCTACACGGGCCCAACGATTGATTGGTTCCCCGACGCCAGCGGCTTGCTCTTGGGAGGCACCGTGGCCATTGATCTCGTCAGCGGGCGTCTGGTGTGGACGATGTTCACGGCACCCAACGAGTACAACCTCGACAATACCAATCGCCGGATGCCAGTCCCCGGCGGATTCCTCATGATTACCGGCAAGCAGGGCAAGGCGAAATTCTCGCTGCTGCCGTTCGAGGCGAAGTTCTTGTCGCTGGCTCAATCGCTCTCGACGAACAACTCCCTCGATGCGCTCATCAAGCCCAGCCAAAAGGTGAGCCTCGATGTGAAAGTCGAAAAGCTCCTCTTCGGGACTCCTGAGGAAACGAAAAAGACTCTGGAAGGGACTTACCGCGAGATCCTCGAAGCCGCCGGCTTTGAGTTAGCGGACAATCAACCGATCGTCTTCAAGGTCTCGTACAACGAGGTCGCGGAGGGCAAGTTCGATTCCTTCATGCGCGGCCCGATTGGCGGCGGTGCCACTTCTTCCGTCGTCGGGACGAAGGCTCTGCTCAACCTCGAATGGGCCACCAACCAGAACGAATCGCTCTGGAAGCACGCTTTTGGGTTTGCTCCCAGAACGATCAGTGTCAAAGGGGAATTCACCGCCGAGGCGGCTCGCAAAAGCATGTTCGAGCAACTCCAAAGTTTCACCTTCAGCCAACCGCTGCCGTATTATCTCTCAACCGACAAGCAGACGATGCTCCCCGCCTCAATTACGGTCGTGCGCGAATAGCGTCGCCAGTCATCGTCGAGACAGACACCAGTTTTGACAGCGGTGTTGCAGTCAATTGCCGACAGGCATAAAACGATGCCGACGTTTCGTTACTGACTTCGGGGAATCTCGCCCTATGAGTGTCGTTCGAACTGCTTTGATCGTCGTGGGACTGTCGCTGAGTGGATTTGCTCACTCGGCGGAGTTGCAGGTCAGCCCGTCCGTGATCGTGCTCGACCGGCCGGAAGGGGCGCAGCAAATCCTCGTGACGGAGGTCGAGGGGGAACGCCGTCGCGATGTGACTCGCGAAGCTCGCTACGAGATCGCGGCTCCGGCCATCGCCAGCATCACTGCCGACGGACTGCTGCGGCCCGCGACGGAAGGGGCGACGCAACTCACCGTGAAGTTCGGCGACAAGACCCTCAACGTGCCGATCACCGTCTCCGGTTTACAGAAGCCGGTGCCAGTTTCGTTCAGTTATGAAGTCGTCCCGATCCTGACCAAAGGCCGCTGCAACGCCGGCGGCTGCCACGGAAAGGCGGAAGGCCAGAACGGATTCAAACTGAGCCTGTTCGGCTTCGACGCTGCCGCCGACCACGATGCGATTTTCAAAGAGGCCAAGGGGCGACGTCTCAATCTGACCAATCCCTCGGCCAGTCTTATGCTGCTGAAGGGGACCGCCACGATGCCCCACGGAGGCGGGCGAAAGATCGAACCAGGCAGCCCCGCCGAACACCGCCTGCGCCGCTGGATCGCCGAAGGTGGTTCGTTCGTCGTCCCTCCGTCAGACGGAAAACCGATCGAACGGCAAATCGTCAGCATCGAAATCGAACCGGCCCAAGTCGTCATCGCCGCAAATGGTACGCAACAGATTCGAGTTACTGCGATTGACGATATTGGCGGCAAGCGATGTGCGACGGTCGAAGCCGATTACATCTCGAACGCGCCCCACATCGCCGACGTGAATACGCGTGGGTTGTTGCAGGCCAGCGATGTGCCCGGCGAGTCGGCCATCCTCGTCCGGTATCTCGGACATGTCGCCGTCTGCCGAGCTGTGATGCCTCGACCGGGCAGCACATTCGCTCGGCCTCCGGAAAACAACTTCATCGACAAGCATGTCTGGGACAAACTGACTCGGCTGGGCATTCCCCCCAGCGAACCGATCGACGATGCGACGTTCCTTCGGCGAGCGTTCCTCGATGTGATCGGCACGCTCCCCACGGCTGCCGAAGCCCGCGCATTCATCGCCGATGCGTCAGCCGACAAACGAGCAAAGCTCGTCGATGCTCTGTTGCAACGCCCGGAGTACGCCGAGTACTGGGCGATGAAATGGTCCGACTTGCTGAAGGCCGACACGCTGAAGATCACTCCGAAGGGAACGGTCGGATTGACTCGCTGGTTGCGAAAGCAATTCACCACGAACCGGCCCTACAACGAAATGGTCCATGAGATTCTCACGATCCAGGGACCAACGCAGAGCGAAAGTCCAGCCTCGTTCTTCAAATCGCTCGACTCACCGGAAGTCACCAGCCGAGCAATCAGTCAGTTGTTTCTCGGCGTGCGGATCGAGTGCGCTCAGTGTCATCACCATCCCAGCGAACGCTGGAGCCAGGACGACTATGCCGGCCTCGCCGGATTCTTCTCCGGCACAGTGGTCAAGAAATTGCCGGACGGCACCGATGCGATCGTCGCGCGTGCGGGAACCGATCAAAAGCATCCGCGCACTGGCGAACTCGTCCCGGCTCGAGCGCTCGGTGCGACGACGGCCGACTTCACGAATGTTATCGACCGCCGAGTCGTACTCGCCAACTGGATGACCGCTCCCGACAACCCATTCGTCACAAAGGCGATCGCCAATCGCCTCTGGTCGCACTACTTCGGCCGTGGCCTTGTCGAGCCGATCGACGACAACCGCGCAACGAATCCCGCAACCAACGAACCGCTGCTCGCCGCGCTCGAAGCGCATCTCAAAGAAGTGAAGTACGACCTCAAGGCATTCACTCGCACGCTGTTGCTGTCGCGAGCCTATCAGCTCGGATCAGGAACCGATTTGAATCGCGATGACCGCCAGCACTTCTCACACGCTCGACCGAAGACGCTGCCGGCCGAGGTGCTGCTCGACGCAATCAGCCAAACAACCGGCGTTCCCGAAAAGTTCAACGGCTGGCCCGATGGAGTCCGCTCGATCCAAGTCTGGGACAACCGCATGCCGTCCTACTTCTTCCGCATCTTCGGCCGCCCCGTCCGAGCCACCGTCTGCGAATGTGAACGAAGCAACGAGCCGAGCATCTCGCAGGCGCTGCACCTGCTGAACTCTCCCGAAGTCCACGCCAAGCTGACTCATCGCCACGGCCTGGCCCGCAAACTCAGTGCGACTCCCAAGTCCAACGACGAACTGGTCGATGAAATCTACCTGAGCACTCTCACCCGCTTCCCCACCGCTGAAGAAAAAGCTCTGATGGCCTCTGCCTTCGAGGCCGCCGGAGCGAACCGGCATCAAGCGGTTGAGGATGTGTTGTGGGCGGTGCTCAACACGAAGGAATTTCTCTACAATCACTAACGCCTTGGATTCAATGCGGTGATGACTTACCGCACTCCACAATCGGAGCCAACCATGCTCAGCTTCCAATCGCCATCCGTCGGTCATCGATTCTGCGACGGCCTTACTCGCCGACAAACCTTGCGGCTCGGAGCGACCGGCCTCTTCGGTGGGCTGACGCTACCTCGGCTTCTGCGAGCGGAGGAAGCCAACAAGTCCGAACGAGTTCGTGAGGCCAAGGCCAAGTCGTGCCTGTTCATTTTTTTGGAAGGTGGTCCTCCTCAACAGGACATGTGGGATCCAAAACCGGAGGCCCCAGCCGAGATTCGTGGGCCGTTCGAGCCGATCTCGACCGCGCTGCCGGGTGTGATCTTCACCGAGCACTGCAAGAACTGCGCGAAGATCGCCAACAAGTTCACCGTCGTGCGCAGCCACAGTCACGCGGATAACGGCCACGCGACCGGGTATCACTACGTCATGACCGGCCGACGCGCCGCGTTCGCCGATGGCGAGTATCCGATTCCGACGAACGAACTTTATCCGTCGCTCGGTTCGATCGTGTCGCGAGAACTCGGCAGCAGCGGAACCGTGCCGCCGTATATCAACATGCCGCACCCGATGTCGGCCGGTGGGCCAGGCTTCTTCGGTGCCGAGTACGCACCGTTCGTGATCGAAGCAGATCCCAGCCAGCCGGACTTCGAGGTTCGCGACCTCGCCAAAATCGACGGCGTGTCGAGCCAACGCACGGCGCTGCGTCAAAAACTGCTCGCCGGACTCGAACAACGCCAACCGCGCACCGGCCGAGCGGCGGCGATGAGCACCTATTACCAAAAGGCTCGCGACCTCATCACGTCGCCGGAGGCTCGCAAGGCGTTCGACATTCAATCCGAGCCAGCCAACGTGCGTGAGTCGTACGGCATGTCTCAGATTGGACAATCCGCATTGCTGGGCCGCCGCTTGATCGAAGCGGGTTGTCGCTTCGTCGGCATCGACGGTCCCGGTTGGGATGTGCATTTCAACTGCTTCCCCAGCTTGGTGAATGACCTGATCCCGCCGGCCGACAAAGCGTTCGCCGCGCTGATCACCGACATGGAGCAACGCGGACTGCTCGACAGCACGCTGGTCGTGATGATGGGTGAGATGGGCCGCACTCCGCGCGTGAACGCCCAAGCTGGCCGAGACCATTGGTCGATGGCCCAGTGCATCCTCTTTGCCGGCGGCGGAGTGAAGCCCGGACAAATCATCGGCTCGACCGACAAGCAGGCCGCGTATCCGACCAGCGACCCGATCAGCGTTGCCGATCTGCTGCGCACGATCCACACGCTGCTGGGGATTGACGCGGATCGAGAATACGACGACCCGCTGGGACGTCCCGTTCCGCTGGTCAGCGGCGGTAAAGTGATCCCGGGACTCATCGCCTAGAGGCAGTTTCAAAACCAGCACGACGCGCGAGCGAGTGGTTGTCTTTTGCGGCATGTTGACCACTCGCTCGCGCGTCGTGCTGTATTTTGAGACCGCGTCGAGCGACGAACGTCACTTGGACGACTTCGGCCGTTCGCGAATCTGCTTGGCGAGAAACTTCGCAGTTACATCACCGATCACGTGATAACCGGCGAGATTCGGATGCCGGTCGGCAAACCAACCCGGCAGGTCGCGAAAGTGGGCGTCGAGCCGATTATCCATCACGACGACCGAGCCTCCTTGAACGAACGGCTTGACCCACTCGCGATGCTGCTCCGGAATTCTGTCGAGCGAGTAGCGACGGTAGTTGAGCATGTTCTGCCCGTGAGCCAGTTCCGCTTGATACCGCGTGTAGACATCGAACAGCGGCAACTTCTCGTCTTCGGCCACTTGCTTGATCAGCCCGTTGATTCGCGCATCATTCTCCGGTGTGAGATAGGGGATGATCGTGGTGGGAAAAATCTTGACCTGAGGAAAATCCTTACGCAGCCGAGCAATCAAGTCGCGGAAGTCCTGCGGAAAGTTTTTGGCGAAGTCCTCGCGTTTGCTGTTGTCGTTCAAACCGTAACGAACGAAGACGTAGTCTATGCCCGGCAACTTGGCGATCTCGCGTTCGTAGCGTCCACCAGTCAGCAGGCCATGAATGAACTCTCCATCGCGTCCTTGATTGATGACGTTGGTCGGCGGCAAATCCTTCTCTGTCGCCAGCAGCAAACGAATCACGTCCTCCAAGTGCGGTCCCTCGCGATGCGTGATTCGGCAGACACTTCCAATCGTCGTGCTGTCGCCAAGCAACAGGATTTGCAGCTTCCCTTCATGCTCGGCCCGGGCGACTTCTGCCCCAGCCGAAAGCAGAACGACCACTCCCACTAATACGACAAACATGTTGCGGGCAAGAAATTTCGGCATGACGATGACTCCTGAGAACGTAAACAGAGAACGGCCGCCCTCGGCCGTCTTGATTCTTCGTCATCCAATCATGTGCAACTCAGACGAGCAAGAGTGGCCACCCCCTGACAGGCTTGGTGAGGGTTGGCCTTCCGCGATGGAGTCGAGTTTTTCAGCCGTGGCTCGGCATTGGTCAGGTTGCCAGAGGATCAAACTCTGTGTCGCGTGGGGTGGTCTCGGCCAGTGCTCAACACGTCGTGAAAAAGACTGTGCGTCCCCTTTCCGTACGGAATTTGAAACTTCAAAACGGACGTGCCGAGCCCGTGTCAGCCTTTTGCCTTTTTGATGCGCTGGACCCACAATGCCGCCCCGTTGATTCGATTCCAAAACCCTCACAGGGAGCCTGCCTCATGCGAGCATTCATTCGTCCTGCCGTTCTGTTTGGTTTTAGCGTTGTCGTCGCGTCTGCGTGGTGTGTTGCGGATCGTTCGCCGGTCGCGAGCGCCGCGGCCCCGAAGGGGATCGTCGCGATCACCGTCGAGGACGCGAAGAAGGATTCGGACTTCGCCATTCAAGGCGAGTATGAAGGGCAACTCGGCGGTCAGGACGATAAGAAAAAGTGGGGTTTGCAAGTGATCGCGCTGGGGAACGGGAAATTCCACGCGGTCGCTTACGCCGGTGGATTACCGGGAGCTGGTTGGGACAAGAACGAAAAACTCGAAGTCGATGGAAGCGTGCAGGACGGCGTCGCGACGTTCAATGGAGAGAAGGGATCGGCCACGATCAAGGACGGAGTTGCCACCATCAAGCATCCGGATGGCAAGTCACTCGGCGAGATGAAGCGTGTCGACCGCAAGAGCCCGACGATTGGTAAGAAGGCACCGGAAGGGGCGGTCGTTCTGCTCGATGGGAAGTCGGGCGACGCTTTCACCGATCCCAAGAAGTTCGTGGATGGCCTGATGTCGCAAGGCATCACCAGCAAGCAGAAGTTTCAGGACTTCTCGTTGCACATGGAATTCTTGCTGTCGTACATGCCGGCCAGTCGCGGTCAGGGCCGAGCCAATTCCGGCTGTTACTTGCAGGGCCGCTATGAGGTGCAGATCCTCGACAGCTTCGGCCTCTCTGGTGAGCACAATGAATGCGGTGGCATCTACACGATCAAGAAGCCCGACGTGAATATGTGCCTGCCGCCGCTCGTTTGGCAGACCTACGACGTCGAATACACCGCGGCTCGCTTCGATGCGGACGGCAAGAAGACCAGCAACGCCAAGCTGACGGTCTCACACAACGGCGTACAAATTCACAAAGACGTCGAATTGCCGAAGGCCACGACCGCCGCGCCGGTCGCTGAGGGTGCCGAACCCGGCCCGATCTACATTCAAGATCACGGCAATCCAATTCGTTTTCGCAACATTTGGGTCGTTGAGAAGAAATAGTACGACCGTCCGCCGGCGCTCGTAGTGACCCCATTTATGGGGTCGCGGGCACTGCCGACCCGACCCGACCCGATAAATCGGGTCACTACGAGCGTTTGTTAGCTCACGAACCGCTTGTGCCCGGTGGCGTCGAATTCGGCCAGCGTGTTGCTGAGTTCGCGCTGGATCGACGCGAGCCGGCTGGCGTCGGTGATTTTCTTCCCCGCGCGATCGGTGACGTAGAAGGCATCCAGCACCTGGTCGAGATGCGTCGCGATCTTGGCCAGGTCAATCGACAGCTCCAACCGAAAAATCGCACGGCTGATCGTGTAGAGCAGACCCGGCCGGTCGTGCGCGAAGACGCAGACGATGTTGCAGCGATCCGAGGAATCGTTGTCGATCGTCACGCGGTTGGACAGATCGCTGATTCGAGGCTTGACCGTCCCCCAATCGAAGCGGCGTGAGCGATGAAACATCTCATCGACTTTGACTTCCTTGCGGAGCATGCGGGCGATCACTTGGCCGACTTCGTCCATCCGGTGCTTCGGCACCGGGCCGGCGAAGTCCGTGTCGCGGACATCAAAGACATCCACCACGATGCCCTCGGTCGTCGTACAAATCTGAGCGGACAGGATCTCCAGCCGCTGTGACGTTAGCGTGCCGGCGATGCGGTGGAAGCAGCCTTCGGAGTTCTGCCGATCGAGTACGATGCGGTACTCGACGGTATCGGTCCCGGCATCGTGATTCGCCGTGACCACGATTTGTCCCGGCTGCAAGCGGCGGATGATTTCCAAGTCGGACGCGATGCGATCGCGCGGCGTGCCGAGCAAATAGTGCGGCGGGAATTGCTTCAAATGCTGATCGAACCAGTGGGCGAGTTGTTGCCGCTCCTCGTCCGCCGCGCTTTTGGGAATCAACGTCCTCATGACATGCTCGCGGACTTTTACGAGCCGTTCCTCTTCCAGGAACTGCGCGTGCTTGCCGCTGAGAATCAGCATCGACCGGTCGTAAAGATCGGTGAGCAACCCCGCCTTCCAATCATTCCAGATTTCCGGGCCGACAGCGGAGATGTCCGCGACGGTCAACACAAAGAGCATCGTCAACCGCTCGGGGCTGCCGGCCAGGTGGCTGAATCTCGCCAGTTCACCGGGGTCAGCGATGTCGTGACGGAAGGCAATATCCGCCATGACCAGATGCTTGTGAACCAGAAACATCAGCATCTCGCGCTGCGTCTCTGGCAGACCGAAGCGGACGGCGATCTTCTCGGCGATGCCTCGTCCGACATCCGAATGGTCCTCGACTCCCCCCTTACCGATGTCGTGCAGCAACATCGCGAGGTGCAACACCGATTTGAGTTTGACCTCACGGTACGCGGCTCCGATCGGATTGTCGACTTTTTCAAACGATTCGATGATCGACATCGCTCGCAGCGTATGCTCATCGACGGTGTAGCTGTGATAGGCATTGAATTGCAGCAGGCAGCGGACACGAGCGAACTCTGGCAAGAGAATCTCCAGCACGCCGGTGTCGTGCATCGCCCGCAGTGTCGCCCCCAGACTTCCGCGCGGTTCGAGAATCGCCAGAAACAGCCGCGAGCATTCAGGATCGACGCTCCCGCCCAGCTTGGGGACCGCCTGGCGAATGCGTTCGAGCACTCGCGGCGCGATCGACACGTTCTGCCGCGCCGCCGTCAGAAACAGCCGCAGGACGTTGTGCAAATCAGAACACACCGCATCCAGTCGTCCCGGCGAGACGTCCAATCGTGAATGACCGATCAAGAAATGCCCATCCTGTCGCCGCATCAACAGCCGATCGAGCAGCCAATCTTTCAGCGGCTGCCGGCGATGCTGAGCGATAAATCGCGTGACCACCGCCGAGATCAGGGACGTGTGCTGAAAGTATTGCTGCATGAAGCGTTCGACCGGAAGCTGCGCCGGAGTCGCTTCGATGCCACGCTTCTCGGCGATCCGCAGTTGCTCCTCGCGAGTCAGCCGATCCTGCGGCTTGCCGGCCGCGAAGTGCAGGTCCATCCGAATCTTCATCAGGAATTCCTGCGCGGAAATCAGATGCCGAGCATCCTCGCTCGTCAGCGCCCCGTTGAGTCGCAGCGAGTCAATACCGGGAGCTCCATACCAGGCGAAGCCGACCCAGCGCAGCAGATGCAGATCGCGCAGCCCGCCCCGCGAGCATTTGATATCCGGCTCAAGCTGCTGCACCGCTCCGCCATGCTTGAGCAACTCCGCTTCGCGGTTGGCGATGGCGGATTCAAAGAAGGCTCGCCGCCGACGTCGCACGACAGTCCGCTCGAACTTCCGCTTGAGCTTGGCGACCAAATCGGACGACCCCCACAGCGACTGCATTTCGAGCAACGACGTCGCGACAGTCGAATCCTCTAGAGCCATCGCGATGGCTTCCTGCGGCGTGCGGACGCTGCGACCAAGGTCCAACTGCGCGTCGTACAAACTGTGCTGGCAGCGATTCGAGACCTGCTTGAACTCTTCGCCAACCGACGGCTCGTACAAAAACATCAAGTCGATGTCGGAATACGGAGCCAACTCGCCCCGCCCCGTCCCCCCGACCGCAACCAGCGCCGAACGCCGAGCCAACTTCTCCGACACCTCCGGCGAAACGATCGACAAAGCTTCCAGCCATTGCTCGACAACAAACGCTCGAAAGCCATCCGACAACGCCGTGGCCGTCTGCGCGCCCCCCGCGCCATGCTCAAATTGTTTCCGGCCGCGCTCGCGAATTTCGGCGATGCGACTACGGAGAGATTCCAGGTGGTTGGCGTTAATCGCGGGAGAGATCGTGGTCATGCGGCGTCAGAAAATAGAAAGCGTCGGGTCCGTCCGTTTCAGAACGGACGAACTATCGGCAGACGAACCAAAAATGTCGAACGAGTTTGGCGAGCGATCCGGGGTTATCTACTTCGGAATTTCGGAATTGGCAGAGAGTGGTTATGAAGTAGGTCAGCTTTCCGTCGGCCGATTCCGAAATTCCGAAGTGCCTGATCCGTTGTTGACACAATGTAAAATTCGGAGAAGCAGATCATGACGAGATCAGAAGCCGAGACAATCGCGATAGCTCATGTCCAATGCGACCGACCGCAATTGACACATGTCGTCAACGCGGCGCTTTTCACGGACGCGACTCTGGCCGAAATCCCCGATCGCATCCGAAAGAAGTTTCCGTCACCGCCATTTTGGTCAGTGGCTTTGAATCTGGAAGAGCCGCCCGATGAGGTTAATTCCTTGCACTGCGTGTGCATCTTTGTTTCCGACACAACAGGCGAAGTCGTCAAAAAAACCTGAGAAGATAGGGCAGCGCAAAGGTGTCAGGAGACGTTTCTGGGGAAATCGCCGGTAATTGGGATTCTGACGCCATTTCTCACTGGGAACTATCAACATGTTTTCCAAATTTGACGCAACCGAGGCAGTACGGGCAATTCTTCGGCAACTGCATCCGGATGCTTTGGGTGACGATGCGATTGAAGTCGTTGACGGTGCGACGATTGAATTCGAAACCGGATGGATGTTTTTCTACGATCGTAAACGTGCCTTAGAAACAAACGACATGAATGACATGTTGTTTGGGAACGCACCATTGATTTTTGAAAAAGACACGGGGCGAGTCTTCGTGACCGGAACTGCTGAAGATCCTGATGCCTATGTCGAGCGCTTCTGTAAAACTGGCTCTCCCTTCGAAATGCCTATTGAGCCATCGTGGATCATTTCGCAGGAATGACGGAAAGCGGACGCAGCCTTTTTCGAGAACCCGGGAAGTGATTGCCTCAGCGTCACTCATACCGCAGGGCTTCGATGGGATCGAGGCGGCTGGCTCGGCGGGCGGGGTAGTAGCCGAAGAAGACTCCGACGGCGGCGGCGAAGATGAACGCTGCCACGGCGGCGATGATCGAGACTTCGTGCTTCCAGGGTGTGCCACTGGTGAATGCGTTGATCAGCGAGACGACTCCGATGGACGCTCCGATGCCCAGCGAGAAGCCGATCACGCCGCCGATGCACGACAGCAAGACCGCTTCCACCAGGAACTGTCGCAAGATGTCGCCGGAGCTGGCTCCCACCGCCATGCGGATGCCGATCTCGCGAGTTCTCTCGGTGACGGAGACCAGCATGATGTTCATGATCCCGACACCGCCGACCAGTAGCGAAATGCCCGCGATCGCGGAGAGCATCAGCGTGAGCGTGCCGGTCACTACGCCGAAGATGTTGGCGATCTCGGTCGTGTTTTGGACGACGTAATCGCGAGGCTCGCCGGGTTGGATGCGGTGCCGCTCGGCCAGCAGTTGGTCGATTTCGTTTTGAGCTTCGGACATCAACAGCGTCGAACGGGCCGACGCCATGATCGCGTTGACGTTGTCGAATTCGGAACCGCTCAGCCGCTTGCGAACCGTCGTGTAGGGCATCAGAACGATGTTGTCCTGATCCTGGCCGACCATGTTGGCTCCCTTCTTTTCGAGCACGCCGATGACTCGGAACGGGATGTTCTTGATGCGGATGCTCTCGCCGATCGGATTAGTCGTTTGAAACAGTTTGGCGACCAGCGTGTATCCGATGACGCAGACCTTGTTCGCGCTGGCGATGTCGCGTTGGGTGAAGAACTCACCTCGGCGGAGCGGCCAGTTGCGAACCAACAGATAATCGCTGCCGACTCCCTGCATGTCCTGCGGGCTGAAGTTGGAGTTTCCGTAGATGACCTTCGCAGAGGCTCCGACGATCGGGGATGTTGCGAGTATCGACGGACAATCCTCCGAGATCCGGGCGGAATCGCGAGCGGTCAACGTGACGGTGGCCTGAGAAAGTCCCTCGCGCCGCCGGTTGCCCGGAAAGATCACGATCACATTCGTGCCAATTGCCTCGAACTGACCCTGCACGAGCGAGCTGGCACTCTGGCCGAGCGACACCATCGTCGTCACGGCCGCAATTCCGATCACAACGCCCAAGACGGTCAGACTCGCACGCATCTTGTTCTTCGCAAGAGCTCGCAATGCGACCCGGAGAGTGAGGAGCAAGCTCATCGCGGCGGCCCCATCGGAAGGGCTTGCACGCCGGTAACGAGCATGTCTCCTTTTTGGAGATTGCCCGTGACCATCTCGGTGAATCGGCTGTCGCTGAGGCCGGTCGTGACCTCCACGGCTCGCAGAAGGTTGCCCTCCGCGACCCAGACATGTCGGCGGTGGCGATCTTTCCGAAGCTGCGCACGTTCTTGAGCGGACAGCAACTTCTCCGACTGCTGAGCCTCTTCCTGTTCGTCGTTGGGATTCGCCTGGGCCTGGCCTTCGAGAATAGAAATGTCTGCCGGCCGAACTTGCTTGGCATTGGGATAGAACCGCAACGCCGCGTTGGGAATCTTGATCACGTCGTCGCGATGATCGACTTGAAACGAGAGGCTCGCGGTCATGCTGGGGAGCAAATCCAGATCAGGGTTCTCGGCCGAGACGACGACTGGATAGGTCACGACGTTTTGAGTCGTCGTCGCCGCCAGCCGGATCTCCAGAATCGTGCCGTTGAACAATTTCTCCGGATACGCATCGACCGTGAACGTGGCCGGATACTTCTTCTGCTGAGCCAACTTGATCCAGCCGATGTCCGCCTCATCGACGGAGGCGTGGATGTGCATTTCTTTCCGCATGTCGGGAGCAACGATGAAGAGTTCCGGCGTTTGAAACTGAGCGGCCACCGTTTGTCCCGGATCAATTTTTCGTTCGATGACGATGCCATCCACGGGGGAGAGAATCTTGGTGTAGTTCAGATTCGCTTGCGAGTTCTCCAACGTGGCCTGGGCTTGAGCCACCGCGGTTTCGGCGACCTTGAGCTGCGCGTCCAACGACAACCGCGAGAACTTGAACTTGTCCATTTCCGCCTGGGCGATGAAGGTCTCGTCTTCTGTTCGCAAGGCGATCGCTCGCTTCTCGTCGTTGATCGCCTGCTGCAACTGAGCTTTGACGCGAAACACGTCTGCTTCACGGCTCGCCAGCGAGGCTTCGTCGCGCGAAACGTTCGCCTGATAGAGAGTCGGATCGACCGTGGCCAGCAGGTCGCCGACCTTGATCTCTTGATTGAACCCGCAGAAGAGTTCTTTGATCGGCCCCGACACGAACGACCCAATGACGACTCGCAACTTCGGCTTGACGGTCCCGGTCGAGTTTACGACCGAGATGATGTCCCCCTGCTCGACCGTCGCGGTGCGCCAGAGGATTTTGTTGCGCTTGGCCCAGGATTCGGCCATCGGTTTGTAGGCGGCAGCGCCAATTCCGGCCAGAATCAGCAAGACAACAATCAGTTTGATAAGAAATCGCATGACGGGATCAACCCGGTTTTGTTGGGATAGCAGAAACCGCAAAGTTGCGGATCGGTAATTACCCAGCGGAATCGGTTTTCGTTTCGGACATCCGGTCGAAGGCGGCCAAGAGTGAGACCTCTCTCCGAACCGCGACCGTTAGGGAGCGGTCAGCGTTGACCGCTCCCTAACGGTCGCGGTACGGATTTCGGCGAACACGACGGGGATCGTAATGGCTTTGATTGAAATTCGTGATGTGTGCAAGGTCTACGATTTGGGCGAGGTCAAAGTCGAGGCCCTGAAGAACGCGCATCTGACCGTCGAGAAGGGGGAGTACATCGCCCTGATCGGCCCCTCTGGTTCGGGCAAGAGCACGCTGATGAACACGCTGGGCTGTTTGGATCGCCCAACGAGCGGCAGCTACAAACTGGCCGGCGAGGAAGTGGCGACGATGTCGGGCAACGAGCGTGCTCGCATTCGCAATCAGCGGATCGGCTTCGTCTTTCAGAATTTCAATTTGCTGGCGCGAACCTCCGCGATCGAGAACGTCGAGCTGCCGCTGCTGTACTCGCGAGGCATCTCCTCTTCCGAACGGCATCGCCGCGCGATTGAGAAGCTCAAGCTGGTTGGGCTTGGCGAGCGGCTCGATCATCATCCGACGCAACTCTCTGGCGGACAGCAACAGCGTGTCGCGATCGCGCGCGCTCTCGTTAACGAACCAGCAATCCTGATGGCGGACGAGCCGACCGGGAACCTCGATTCCAAAACCAGCCGCGAAGTCATCGCCTTGTTCCGCGAACTCAATGAGCAAGCGGGCATCACGGTCATCCTAGTGACGCACGATCAAAACGTGGCTCGCCACGCCAAACGAATCATCGTGCTGCGTGACGGCGGAGTCGTTTGCGACACCACCGACTTTCACCAAGCTACCCAAGCGCTTCAGGCGGAACTTCCAGAGTAATCCGCAAGCAGCCCCCAATCGGCAGACGATGAACCATTGGAATTCTTTAACGCGGCGAAGCCGCAACTACGTAGCCGTCATCGCTCCGCGTGACGAGCCGATGCCAGAACAAGTTGCGATTCGGACAGACTCGCAGCCGCTGGGACACTTCTACGTAATATCGCTTTGTCAGTCTGGACTCCGGCATGGTTCGCAAGTCGCTGATCCTTCTGCTGCCGGTCTGTCTTGCGCTTGCGGCAGATTCTGCGCAAGCACAGCGCGTGCTGCCGACGCTCTTTCCGGAACAGCGCTCGATCTCCGTTCGAGACCCTTCGCAGCTTCAGAGAACACCCATCCCGGAGTCGCCGCAGCCCTCGAAGGTTTCCGATCCGCAGCCGGACTTGCAGCCGTTCTATTTTTCGCTGGATGAAGCGATTCGCACCGCGCTGCAAAACACAGAGGTCGTGCGCGTGCTGGCCGGAGTCACGGCCACGGCCAGCGGTCGGACGATCTACGACCCAGCCGTCGCGAATAACGGCATTGACGAACAAAACGCACGGTTCGATCCGACGTTGGGAATCAAAAACAATTGGAACCGAGTGGAAACGCCGTCGGCGAGTCCTGATTCGCTTGACCCCATGCGATCACTGATCACTGGGTTGCGAAGAGACAACTTCAATTCCACCACGAACCTTTCCAAAGAAAATGCGTTGGGGGGAATCTGGGACTTGAACGTCATCGTCGATCCGCTCCGCATGAATCCCGGATTGTTTCCTTTGAACCCGCAGACTCGATCATCAACCAGCATCGGCTACACGCAGCCGTTGTTGAAAGGGGGGCGGATCGGGGCCAACCTCGCACCGATTGTGTTGGCTCGCATCGAGACCGAACGGTCGTACTTTCAGTTCAAGGATTCCATGCAGGAGCAGGTTCGTGGAGTCATCGAAGCCTATTGGTCGCTGGTGGCAGCACGCACGGACGTGTGGGCTCGTCGACAGCAGGTTGACCAACTGACCGTCGCGGTGACGCGAATCAAAGCTCGCGTGGCGAAGGAACTCGACAATCGAGCGGACTTGGCTCAGGCTCAACTCACGCTCGCCAACTTTCGAGCCAATCTGGTCACGTCGGAAGCCAATGTGATTCAGCGCGAAGCCGCGCTGAGAAACATCGTGGGCTGGGTGCCGTCCGACGGAGTGCGACTGATCCCCAACTCGCCACCGAATACCGAACGCTTTCTTCCCGATTGGCCACTCATCAATGAACTCGCCGGGGAACGCCGGCCCGATGTGATTGAACTCAAGCTGATTCTGGAGGCCGACGAACAACAGTGGCAGATCGCTCGCAACAACGCACTGCCGCAAGTCGATGCCGTCGGTCTGTATCGCTGGAATGGTCTCGAGGGGAGGATGCCCAACGGTGCGTCGCTGTCGTCGAATTCCGGAGCGTTCACCGATTGGACGTTGGGAGTGAATTTCTCGGTGCCGCTGGGATTGCGTCAGTCGCGTGCCGCACTGCGTAGTCGCGAACTGCTCATCGCGCGCGATCGTGCCAACCTGCAACAAGGCCTGCACAATGCTGGCCATCAGCTTGCCACAAGCGTTCGCAGCCTCGACCAGTTCTACGAGCAGTACCTCGCCTTTCGAGACGCTCGGCAGGCGGCGCGAGTCAACTTGGATGCTCAACTTCTGAGATATCGCACGGGGCAGGCGATCCTGCTCAACGTCTTGCAGGCCCTGGTCGATTGGGGCAACTCCGTCTCCTCGGAAGCGAGCGCACTCACTCAATACAACACGCAACTCGCCACGCTGGAACGCCAGACCGGCACGATTCTCGAAACGCACGGCATCGTCTTCTACGAAGAACGTTCAGGCTGGGTCGGCCCGTTGGGATACTTCGTCGAAGACGTTTGTTATCCGAAGGATCTGCGGCCGTCGCAGAACGCGGATCGATATCCAATCTCGGACAAGCCGTCCGAAGATGCTTTCGACCTGCAACCTCCGACCAATCTGCGTGAGCGTCTGCCGAACGTCCCCTATGACGACATCAAATTGCAGCCACTCGAAGACTTGTTGCCACTGCTTCCCAAGAAAGACGATTCCAAGCCAGAGCCAAGTCCCAAGCGACCAAGTCCGATTCCACCACCTCCCGATCCCCCCACGAACGACGCGAAGCTGCCGGCCACGAATCTCTCTGTCGGACAACAGGCCAAGTCTTGGTTCCGCCGCCGAAGTTCCCACGCGCCGGCCAACCGTCCAACCGGTCGCCACGCCATTGCGAGCTCGTCCAACACCGAAAAGTGAAATCCCTTCGTCAAGGACGCAAGACGCACATTGTGTGCGAGCGCTGCGCAACGACAATGAGTTGGGGCAGAGCGCATCAGCCGCAGGGCGCTAGCCCCGGTTGGGACGGCATTAACTGGGGCTAGCGTCCTGCGGCTGATTGACTGACCCCAAGAATCAAGACGTGACACAGCACGCCCCGTCCTCGTTCCTGCTGGATTGGCGGAGGACCGGATTTGTCTTTCTGATTCGCACAGGTCACGATGTCTCCCCTCCTGTCATCTTCTTCTTTTGCGGAGAGCATTCATCATGAGCGACACGACACGGCGTGACTTTTTGGAACGACTCGCGACCGGAACTGGCATTGGCGTTGGCTTGGGGATCGCCGGCTGCTCGCAGCGAGATCAGCAAGCTCCCGTCAACGCAAGCAGCGCCGGCCAGCCTGGACGCAAACGCCTGCGAGCGGCGTTTTCCAACGCGGGATTGCAGAGCAGTTGGTGCGCGCTCGGCAAGACCACGGCCGAATTGTGGGGCCAATTGCTGGACATCGAGATTGAATGGTTTGACGGTGAGTTCGATCCCGAAAAGCAACGCAACAAGATCGACGCGATCGTCCACAAGCCTTGGGACTTCTGCTGCTTCCAAGCGGTGCAGATTGATTCGCTGGCGGCTCCAGTGAAGAAACTAAAACAGCGCGGTGTGCCAGTCATCTCGATGGACACGTTGCTGGTCGACATGGACAAGATGCGCGACACCGGCGTCTGGTGTGAAGTCACTCCCAACCATGTGGACATGGCGGAGAAGAGCGTCGGCTATCTGATGGAGAAGATCGGCGGCAAAGGAAAGGTGATTCACATCGGCGGGCTGAGTGCACACAGCGGAGCACAGGGACGCAAGCAAGGCTTTGAAAACATCGTCAAGAAGTTCTCCGACGTACAAGTCGTGGGGGGCGAGGTTCGCTGGTGCGATTGGAAAAAGGAGAAGGCTCGCAACACGTTCGAGTCGCTACTCGAACAAGAGAAGGAGCCGATTGCCGGCGCATTCTTTCACAGCGATGACATGGCGCTCGCCTCCGCACCGGCCATCAAAGGGACGATTCACAAGGATATGAAGATCGTCGCGGTAGACGGTCAGAAGGAAGGACTTGAAGCGGTGCAGAGCGGTGTGTTGGCGGCAACAACGGTGAACCCCGTCTGCCGAATTCACCGCACCTCGTTGATCATCGGCCAGTTCATCGCACGGAACGGCGAGAAGGTCGAGACCGTGCCGATGGAAGTGATTACCCCGGGACCTCTGGTCTCCTTGGATCACCCCAACGATTTGGCCGCGATGTTCTATCTGGCCGACCCAACCCATTGCCTCGTGTGAAGTGCTACCTGAGTGAATCCATGTAGCCCGGCTTCTTTGGGGTCAGATAATTCTGGTTTGCCGAGCCGATTCCGCCACGAGGACGCCGGGGCCGTTAGTCAGTCGGATTCGATGTTTTCAATCAACTTTGAAAGGGCATCCGGTGACAGACCCACTGAAAACGACTCATGAGGTGATTACCAGCTTTTGGCGGCGGCATGTGTGGGCGCGGCCTTTGATGGTGTTGGCATTCCTAGCGGTGGTGGGCTGGCTGCTACGTATGAAGGTCGAATCCTCGTTGCAGGCGAATTTGACGTCTGTTCTACAGACGACTTTGCAGGCCGAAAAAGAAGCGGTACGGAATTGGGTGCGGATACAGCAGAACATCGCGGCCTCGGCGATGGCCGACGAGCAAATCAAAGCGACGATCGATTCGCTGCTGGCGGGTGCGAAGCCAGACGCTACCAGAGTGGAGTTGCTCAGCCTGCCACAGGCGGCCGACCTGCGCCGTGTTCTGAATCCGCTGGTCGCGACTCACAAGTACAACGGTTTTGTCGTTCTCGAAAAAAGCGGCCGCATCGTCGCATCGAATTACGACCAGTTGGTTGGCGTCCAGCTCACGGAGGCCGAGATGGGATTCATCCGCGAGCACGTCCTGGTTGAAGACCCGATGATGTTGCCCCCCATCAAGAGCAAGGCCGTGATGCCGGATCGGGACGGGGTCGAGCGAGCGGGTGTGCCGGTGATGTATTCCACCGCTGCGATACGGAGTGAATCCCAGGAAGTCATCGCGACGTTGGGCCTGCGAATTCAGCCGGAAGTGGAATTCACCCGAATCTTAGAGATTGCTCGGATCGGTGGAACGGGAGAGACATTCGCCTTCGATCGCCGAGGCGTGATGCTGACGAACAGTCGCTTCGACAAGCAGCTTCGCCGAATTGGACTACTCAAGGACGACGAAGATTCGACGCTCAACATTTCCCTGCGAGATCCGGGCGTGAACATGACCGAAGATTTGCGGCCGAAACTGCCGCGTTCCGAGCAACCACTGACTCACATGGCGGCTGAGGCGAGTGAGAAACGCGACGGCGTGAGCATCGAGGGGCATCGGGACTACCGTGGCGTGCCGGTTGTCGCGGCGTGGGAATGGCTCGACGATGAGGGCTTCGGAATCGCGACAAAGGTGGATGTGAAGGAGGCCAATCAGACGCTGACCATCATAAGCCGGGCGTTTGGGGGGCTGTATGCGCTGCTGGCAATCGCATCGCTGGCAATGCTCGTGTCGATGGTGCGGGCGAACCGATTGGCTGCGCAGGCTCAACTCGACGCGTTGGAGCTTAAGCGGCTTGGCCAATACACGCTCGAAGAGAAACTGGGCGAAGGGGGCATGGGGGTCGTCTATCGAGCCAAGCATGCGATGTTGCTGCGGCCGACGGCCGTGAAGTTTCTCGACTCCTCCAAGGCCAACGAAAAGTCGATCGCGCGGTTTGAACGCGAAGTGCAGCTCACTGGGCAGCTCAATCATCCCAACACCATCGCGATCTACGACTACGGCCGCACCCCGGAAGGGGTCTTTTATTACGCGATGGAATACCTTGACGGCTTGGATTTGCAGACGCTTGTCGCTCGGCACGGTCCCCAACCGGAAGGTCGTGCCATTCACATCTTGAAGCAGGTCTGCGGTTCGTTGGCCGAGGCGCATTCGATTGGACTGATTCATCGCGATGTGAAGCCGGCGAACATCTTGCTCAACGCGCGCGGAGGGATGTTCGACGTCGTCAAATTGCTCGACTTCGGCTTGGTCAAGTTGGTCGACAGTGCCAGTGAGTCGCAGGTCACGAAAGCCGGCGGAGTGGTTGGCACTCCCATGTATATGTCGCCGGAAGCCTACCAGTCCCCCAAAACCGTTGACGCGCGCACCGACCTGTACGCCGTCGGAGCGGTCGGCTACTTCCTGCTGACCGGCGAACCGCCGTTCGTCGGCGAGACGATGCTCGACGTCCTGAAGCATCAAATTCAGTCGATTCCCGAACCCCCTTCGAAACGACTGGGGCAACCGGTGTCTCAGGAATTCGAACAACTTCTGCTGCGCTGCCTGGCGAAAGCTCCCGCCGACCGACCGGCCACCGCGTACGACATCATTACCGAGCTGGATCGTATTCCCACAGCCAATTCTTGGACCGAGGCTGATGCGCGGTATTGGTGGCGTCGCTACGTCCCCAATCTCCCGTCCACCACACCTCCTGGTGCTGTTATCTCCGCACAACCGTCTTCGACAATCATCCTCGACCCAGCAAACGCAGCTTCCATCCTGCCACCCCGCTAATACTTGCCTCTCTGACGCACAACGTCGAGTGGGTCGAGTCATCGAGACCCACCACAAATTTCCGCGTCACGCTCACAAGACGCTGGACCACTCTTGGAATACACACACTTTCGACTGGCGTTCGCCGAATTCACATCCTCTCTGGAGATCCCCACCATGCCGCGCCGCATTCTGATTGCCGTTGTCCTGCTCGCGCTGTTCGCCCCTGTCAGTCGGTCGTTCGCTGCCGATGAAGTCTTGAAGTGCGTGCCAGCGGGAGCGAATGCTTTGATGGTGATTGATGTCGCGGCGTTGGAGGGAACTCCAATGGCTCAAACCCAAGGCTGGCAAAAGAAGCACGAAGCGGCGTTTGTCGAGCGGCCCATGATGCTGCCGCCGGAAGCGAGTCGGATCGTCGTGGCTTCGCAGTTGAATTTTGCCGGCGAACTGAACGTCGAATGGCAATTGGCCGTGATGAACCTGACCGAGCCGTTGTCGATGCGTTCGATCGCTCGGGCGGAAGGGGGCTACGTCGACAAGATTGGCGGAATCGATTGTGCGTGGACACCGAGTGACGCCTACTTCGTCGCGTTGGAAGCCAAACAGTTGGGAGTCATCTTTCCCGCGAATCGGCAATTCGTATCGCGCTGGGCCAAAGAGAGCACAGGAATGCTGTCGTCTGGCTATCTCTTGGTTGCGGACAAGCAAGTCGATCGGATGAATCAAATCGTGATGGCCATCGACTTGAAGGATGTGCCGCAGCCGCACCGTTTGCGAGAACGCTTGCAGGCGTCCCCCGCGCTGAAAACGTTGTCGGCCAAATTGGACCCGATCGAAAAGTTGGTCGCCGGAATCCAAGGTCTCACACTGCGGATCGCGGTCGCCCAGTCGGCTCGCGGGACGTTGCGAGTGGACTTCAGCGACAGCCCGCAGGTGCTCGGCACGCAGGCCAAAGCTCTGGTGCTGGAGACGCTCGATGGCTTTGGAGCCAAACTGCCGGGACTCGATCAATGGACGGCAAAGACCGAGAGCAAGTCAATCGTCCTGGAAGGCCCACTCTCAACCGATGCGCTCCGCCGAGTCTTCAGCTTGTTGGAACTCCCTTCGACGAAGTTCAGCACGCTCAAAGACGAGATTCCCGACACGCCCAGTTCATCGTCGCCGTCTGAGGCATCGAAAGCGGCCGCATCGAAGACGTATTTCAAATCGGTCTCCGTGTTGATCGAAGACCTCCGCAAGACGCTGGGCGACACACGCGATAACCACGCCGTGTGGATGGAGCGTTATGGCCGCAAAGTGGACGCGCTGCCGATCCTGAATGTCGACGACAACCTGCTGGCCTGGGGGGCGAGCGTCGGGTGAGACCTTCCGCACTATGGCTCTGGCCGAACGAAGCAGTGGCATCAAGTCGGGCGTCAGAAAGTCGAGCATCTACGGCAACTATCAATACAGCTATGACCAATACGGGTACACCTCCGCCCGCTCGAACGCCAGCGTCAAGGGGCAGATCGACACCGAAGAAAAGGCTCAAGCCAAAGCCGTGCGCTACAACAGTTGGAAAGAGATCGAAGACGCCACCGCCACGATTCGCAAAGACATGACGAAGCGCTATCAGACGGAGTTCTAACGAATGTAACGCACATCGCATGAGCCGTAGGGCACTAGCTCCGGTTCTCATCATACAAACCGAGGCTAGCGCCCGGCGGCTGATTCACGGGACAGAGCTTCGCAGGAGTCCCGCTCGAACCAACAGAGAGATCGCAGCATGTCCGCCTTCTCCGATACCGCAACACTGAATCAAGCCGAAGCCGAATGGGACGCTTTGGCGGCGAAACACTTCGGCTCGGAGACAACCGCGGTCGACGTTAGCTTCGGAGCGTTGACGCATCCGGGAAAAGTGCGAACAAATAACGAGGATCATTATTCGGTCGTGCGTCGCTTCCGTTCGCGTGAAGTCTTGCTGACGAACATGCCTCCCAAAACGTATCCGCCGCGTGACGACGAAGCGTTTGCATTGGCCGTAGCTGACGGCGTGGGCGGTGCGGCCTTCGGAGAATTGGCCAGTTTGATCGCGCTCCGCTCGGGTTGGGAACTGACCGGCTCCGCATTCAAGTGGCCGTTCAAAGTGAATGATTCCGAATCGCTGGAAGTGCAGGAGTCGATTCGCGTCTTCATCCGCATGATCCACCGCCGTCTGCAAGCGGAATCTGGCCCGGACAGCCCGCTTCGCGGCATGGGGACAACACTGACCGGCGCATTGACCATCGGCATGGATGCCTTCATCGCGCACGTCGGCGATTCGCGCGCGTATGTGTTTCGACGCGGCCGACTGCATCGACTAACTCGCGACCACACATTGGCCGAGCAATTAGTCGCCGACGGCATCCTGCATTCCATCGACGAAGCCAGTTCCGGATTCCGTAGCACGTTGATCAACTGCCTGGGGGGCAGCTTTGAAGACGTCCAAGTCGATACCTGCCACGTACCGCTGCTAGACAACGACCAACTCCTGCTCTGCACCGACGGCCTGACTGACATGGTTTCAGAAGCGGACATCGCTCGGATTCTCACGAGTACGCTACCGGTTCAGGAGGCATGCCAAGCATTGATCGACACTGCGTTGGCCAACGGCGGCAGAGACAACGTGACTGTCGTGCTGGCTCAGTATCAATCAGCGAACAACGCTCGTTGCGGGTCGTAATTGAGAGCGGTAGCATGGCCCAAGTGTCCGTAGTTCCGCCTTGAGGCGGCCTTCGCGTTCCGCCTGACGGCGGGACTACAAACTTCAGGAGACGCCCCATGCCCGCATCTTTTCCACGTCGTGACTTCCTCAAATCCACTCTCGCCGCGTCGGCTGCGACCGCACTGCCGATGCAATTCGCTCTGGCCGATGAGGCGAAGAAGCCGAAGCTCCGCATTGCGGTCAAGTACGGCATGATCAAGCACGAAGGCTCGATTGAGGACAAGTTCAACCTCATCAAGCAGCTCGGCCTGCAAGGAGTCGAGGTGGACAGTCCTAGCGGGTTGAACAAGGAAGAGGCCAAGGCCGCCGCCAAGAAGACCGGAATCGTGATTCACGGCGTCATCGACAGCCGGCATTGGCAAGACACGCTGTCGAGCTCCAACGCCGACGTCCGAGCCAAAGGGCTGGCCGCTCTGAATGGCGCGATCGAGGACGCGGCATTCTTCGGCTGCGACACGGTGCTGCTGGTCCCCGGCGTCGTGAAGGACGACGTCACCTTCGAGCAGTGCTACGAACGCTCGCAAGCCGAAATCAAAAAGGCGCTGCCGCTGGCCGAGAAGCACAAAGTCAAAATCTGCATCGAGACCGTCTGGAACAATTTCATTACGAAGCCGGAGCACCTGATCTCGTTCGTGGACGATCTGAAAAGCCGGTGGGCCGGCGCGTACTTCGATTGCAGCAACATGCTCAAGTACGGCGTGTCCTCCGCCGAGTGGATTCGGAAGCTCGGCAAGCGTTTGGTGAAGTTCGACTTCAAAGGCTACAGCCACAAAAACAGTTGGTGCAAAATCGGCGAGGGTGACGAAGACTGGCCAGAGGTTCTGAAAGCCCTCGGCGAAATCGGCTACGACGGCTGGGCCACCAGCGAAGTCGGCGGCGGCGGCGAGAAAGAATTGGCCGACATCACGGCGCGGATGAAGAAGGTGCTGGGGCTAACCTAGCCAGAGAGCTTGGATTTGCGCATCGATGTAGACTGCGAAGTGTCGACTTACAATGAAAAGTCTCGTCGCACTTTGTACGAGAGACTGAAGCCGTTCATCGGCGTGTTCGACGACATGCCTTCCGACATGTCCGTCAACCACAAACATGACCTCTACGGAACTCCAAAACGCAAATTTGATGCAACAGGACACCGAATGACTCTGCCCATCCATTTCCCAAACGAAACCCAATCCAACGCCGCTCGCCAAGCGGTCACTGAATACGAAGCGCTCTCACTGCGGACATTTACTCCCACCCAAGCGGTGCTTGCGAAGTCGGCGGGAGTATTCCATTGGACGCCGGAGAATCGGCGGTTGTACGACTACAGCTCCGGCGTGCTGGTTGCGAATTTGGGACACAATCCGAAACGCTGGCTCGGACGGTTGGCCGGTTACATGGGCTGGTCGGCCGAGATGCTCAAGCCGTCGAACGGATTTGATGACTATTATCCGGCTGTGCCGCTGACGGCGTACAACGCGGTCACGGAAATCGAGACGCGCGCGACCGAACGGTTGGTCAAGAGCTTGCAAGCGTCACCTGGCGGTGGGCGGTTGCAGACGGTGATGTGGGCGGCGTCCGGCAGCGAGGCGGTGCAGAAAGCGCTGTGGGCCTGTCTGCATCGGGATGAATCGCGAGACATCATCCTTGCCACGCGTTACGGGTTTCACGGCAAGAAGGGACTCGCCGGTGCCGTTACCGGTTGTGAGACCGATCACGATCGCGACCCGCGAGTGAAGTTCATCAGCTTCCCGATGGCCGAGTGCGATGACGCGAGCAAATATGGTGCGGCGTTCGATCCCGCGTCTTACGTCAACGAACTTGAAAAGATCTGGGCCGAGTACGGTAACCGGCTCAACTGCCTGATCACCGAGCCGTATCTGGGTGGTGGCGGCAGCTATCACCCACCGGTCGCGTACCTGCAACTGCTGCAACGCTTCTGCCGAGCACACGACATCGCGTTCATTCTCGACGAAGTGCAAGCAAACTTCGGCCGCTGCGGCCGGATGTTCGCTTTCGAGTCCTACGGCATCGAGCCGGACTTCGTGACGCTCGGCAAAGGTCTAGGAAATGGCGTTCCCGTCAGCGCGGCGGTCGGCCGAGCGGACCTCATCGCGAGCCTGAAATACGGCGAAGCCTCGGATACTTGGTCGGGCAATCCGCTCGGCTGCGCGGCGGTCCTCGCAACGCTCGATGAGTTCGAGGCCAACCCGATCCTCGAACATACACGATCGCTGACTGCGGAGTTCTTCACGGGACTCAATCGCCTGAAAGAAACCGGCCTGATCGCGAGAGTCCGCGGCGAACGTGAGGGGCTTGTTTACGGCATCGAATGCGTCCAGCGTGGATCGCTTTCCGCCAATGACGTCGCCATCCGCATCGTCGAAGCGTGCTATCTGGGCCTCGGCGACGACGGCATCCACCTGCTCGGTGCTCTCGCCGGCAAGGTGCTGCGAATCAGCCCGCCGCTGACCATCAGCCGCGCGGAGGCAAAGGCGTCGCTCGATCTGCTCTACGACATCTGTACGAAGCTGGCGGAAAGACTGCCGAAGTAAGATGGCCGCCCTCGACGTCGGTGTTAATTAACAAGAACCGCAGGACGGCCGAGGGCGGCCATCCTACGGCGCTTGGCGCGATCTCCTTCATCGCTTGTAGGCCAACATCGGTCGCAGTTCGCGGACGATCGCTGTCAGGTCGCGTTGTGCTCGCAGGACGGCTTGAACGTCTTTGTAGGCCGACGGAGCCTCGTCGCGCAATTGATCGCAACGTTGATCGTCGAACCAGACGCCGTGCATCTCGCGCAGCAGTTGCCGCTGCCCGATCTGCTGGCGAGCGACCGAGCGTGGCAACGCCCGTCCGGCTCCGTGTGAACTGGATGACAATGACTCCGCACAGCCACGACCGCGCACCAAATAGCTGCGAGTTCCCATCGAGCCAGGAATCAAACCAGGCTTATTGAGCGATGCCGGTTGTGCTCCCTTACGATGAACCCAATGCTCGCGACCGAAGTGCTGCTCGCGAATCAGATGATCGTGATCGGTCTCGACAAAGCTGGCCCAATCCAGCCGACAGCCCACCACTTCGAACAAGACCTCCTCGACGAACAACAACATCGCGCGGCGATTGGCACTCGCGTACCGTCTCGCCCACGCCATGTCGTGGAGGTAATCCTGCCCGGCGTCGCTGCTGGCTGACAGACACGCCAACCGTTGACGGCTGACTTGTCTGGCTCGATCGAGATGCCATTGCGAAATCGCTTGTCCGATCCCGCGTGAGCCGGAGTGGATCATCACCCACAACCGATCTTCGGCATCTCGTTGCAACTCCACGAAATGATTGCCGCGTCCCAACGTACCGAGTTGAACTCGGCCATCCCGCTCGGCCAGCTTCGTCAGCCGGTCGGTGCTGAGCCGTTGCAACGCGACTCGACAGTCGCTCGGCAACGGCTCGGCCAACCAACACGAAACATGATCCGGGAGTTTGCGATCACGCATCGCGCACCTCCTCTCCCGAATCCCCGTAGGTTGGGACTCCGTCCCGACCCGCATTGGTGGATTCGCTCGGCCCAGCGAGTTGAAACACCAACTCCGGAATCCGACGGCGCGAGATCGACGCGGCCAACTCCGAACGCAACCACGGGGTTGCTCGGCGCAGCTTCTCGTCGATCACCGACCAATGGCTGAGAGCCTCCTCAGCCCACGATTGCACCGTCACCAGCAATCGCCCCGCGTGAGGCGCAGGCACGACGCTGATGACGCTCAAACCTTGCAAGTCCGCATCTCTGGCCTCGCCCGTGAGCACGGCTTCGAGCACATGCCACACTTGCTGACAGAGTTGTTCCGTTTTGCGATTCTGATCTCGATGCCGTGAATCCGCCGACCGGCCAACCGCCAGCCGTGGATCAACGCCATCACCTTCTCCAAGTTGTTGACAGAACTCTTTCTAATTCGATTTGCGCGAGTTTGTTCGCGATTTCATGTGTGAATTCCCAGTAAGATTTCAAAACGGATTTCGCGCACGGAAACGCAAGCGCAGGCCGGAATCCAAAGCGGAACCGACGCGCAGCCAGACACGTTTCACGCACACACACGTCAGGGTGAGCAACGCGTGTGGAATGGCCTGAAAACAACATCAACGGCACGGGGCGAGCGACAATCGGTTCGCAAAAGCGTCACCGAAAGTCAGCACGAATCACGGGCGCAATTATTCCCAAGCCCGGACAACACGATTAAAAGATTGGCGTGCCATGATTGATCTCCTCTCGCAAGAGCGAGGGATGATATCGGCACGTCTGCGAATTGCACTCAGATTTTCCCGAAGATTTCTCAGTGCTGTCAGACATCAGTCGCGATAGACATCGCGTCGGTGGCCGACTTTCACCAGTGTGATCACCAACGCTCGGTCATGAATCTCGTAGAGGATGCGGTAGTCACCTTGCCGGACGCGGTACTGTTCGTGACCGCTCAGCTTGATGCACCCACTGGGACGTGGATCACGTCACCAGAGATTGGATTTTGGCGACGACTCGTTGCCGATCCCTGCGCGGTAGTGATTCGATCTCTTTCGCGGCGGACGGCTTAATGAGCAGCTCATAGCTTGCCACGGCGTTTCCAGTCCTGCACCACATCCTGGAATGGCAAACTCGGCTCGCTGGCTCGCTCCTCGAAGGCAGCAAGATCGACAGCGTCTTCCGCGAGCGCACGACGCAGCGCCTCGTTCACGAGGCACGAAACACTTTGATCCAGCTTCGTCGCCTGGCGACGTACACGCTGATGCAGCTTTGGATCCAAATAGACGGTGACTCGTTTAGTGGTCGACATGATGCGATTGTGTGGCACTGAGTAACGCTCGTCAAACCGCTGCGTCCATCGGCACTCGCGAGGCTTTGATGGCTTCCCACTGTTCGAGGTTGTAGAGCACCTCGCGGGCTTGGCTGCCGTTGTAGTCGCCGACAATGCCGTCTTCGGCCATGTAGTCGATCAACCGAGCCGCTCGGCCGTAGCCGATGCCAAGGTGACGTTGCAGCAACGAGACGCTGCCTCGGCCTTCGCGGATGATGATTTCGACGGCCGGTTCGTAGAGGTCGTCCTTCTCGCGAGGACTGCCGTCGCCAGCGCCGTCGCCGGACAGCAGGCTCTTCGCGGCGACTTGAGCGAGCTCGGCGCTGTACTGCGGGGCCTGATCGCCGAAGTGGTCGATGATGCGATTGACCTCGTTGTCGCTGACGTAGGTGCCTTGAGCGCGCAGGAGATTGCTCGTCCCCGGCACGAGGAACAGCATGTCGCCGTTGCCGAGCAACCGGTCGGCTCCGTTCTCGTCGAGCACCACGCGGCTGTCGGTGCGACTAGCGACTTGGAACGCGATGCGAGCGGGCAGGTTCGACTTGATGAGGCCGGTGATGACATCGACCGTCGGCTTCTGTGTGGCAAGGACCAGGTGGATTCCGACCGCTCGCGACTTCTGAGCGAGCCGGATGATGTGCCCTTCGACGTCCTTTCCGGAGGTCATCATCATGTCGGCCATCTCGTCGGCGATGATGACGATGTATGGCATCTGTTCGGGGATCGTGTCGGCCTCGGCGCATTCGGCGGTCAGACCGCAGCGGCGCAAGACTTCGTCGCGAGTCATCGCGTTGTAGCTGTCGAGATGCCGCACTCCGATCCGAGCCAGCAGGTCGTAACGCTCTTCCATCTTCTCGACGGCCCAGGCCAGCACTGCTTCGGCCTTCTTCATGTCGGTGATGACCGGGTGCATCAAGTGCGGAATGCGCTTGTACGGCGACAGTTCGACCATCTTCGGGTCGATCATCAGCATCTTCACCTGGTCCGGGCTGCGAGTCATCAGGATCGACAGGATCAGCGCGTTGAGGCACACGCTCTTGCCCGTGCCGGTGCGGCCGGCGATCAAGAGGTGCGGCATCTTACAGAGGTCGATGATCATCGGCCGTCCGCTGACGTCTTTGCCGAGGAACAGCGGGATGCGCTTCTTCTCGATGTCGCCGGGGCAGGCTTCGATCAACTCGCGCAGGCGGACCATCACCTGCTTTTCGTTGGGGACTTCCACGCCGACGGTGTTCTTGCCAGGGATCGGCGCGACGACGCGAACGGCCGGCACGCGGAGCGCGATCGCGAGGTCGTTTTCCAACGCGACGACTTTGTTCAACCGCAGGCCGGCTTCTAAGGAGAGCTCGAATTGCGTGATGACCGGGCCGGTGTCGATCTCGTTGACCTTCACGTTGAGACCGAACTCGGTGAAGGTCTTCTCCAGCGTGACCGCCGCGATCTGTGCCTTCTTGGCCAGCTCTTCGTACGGGAACTCCACCGGATGTTCGAGCATGTCGAGGCTCGGCAGGATGTATTTCGATCCGTCCGCCTGCTGGCTTCCCTCTTCAAGCTGCGCGATGACTTGGTCCCGTTCCGACTTCACCGTCGCCGGCGGATTCACCTTGATCGGAAGCCGCTCGGCATCGCCCGTCGTGGAGCACGTTTCCAACGTACCCGCCTCGGCGGACACTTCTGAGAGCGCCGCCGCAATCTCCGCATTCATCGAATCGAGCAAACCGACGGCACTGTCGGCAGCTTCCTCCGCGCTGGTCGGTTTGGCCGACTCCGCCAAGACCACTTCGAGGGAAGGTTGGAACCCCTCCTCACTCTCGCGAGCAGCCAGCGGAGCGTCGGGCTTCTTCTTCGCGACCTTCTCTTTGACCGGAGCGCTCGCCTGGCCAAACGCGATCCAGTTCACCAGCCACATTGGCGCGGCGATACAATCCAACGCCGCATCGACGAACAGCACGTCTCCCGCCAGCAACAACCCGGACGCCGCGCACGAGCCGATCAGAATCATCAACCCCGCCTTCGAGAACACGGGCAGCAACATCGCGACTCCCCACGCTCCAACGTATCCGCCGCTGCCGACAATCTGCCCGCCGCCAAGCCCCGGCATCATCAACTGCAAGCCGACGCACACGGCCAGCAGCAGCAGCGACCAGCCGAACGCGACCGTGCCCCAGCCGAAGACCTCTCGTCGAGTAAACATGCGGATGTCGAACGCCAACAGCGAGAGCCAGACAAAGTACGCCCCCAGCCCCGTGACTGCTCGTAATCCGTAAGCGATGTAGGCTCCGAGGTTGCCGCCCCAATTATGAGCCGTCTCCCGCACCGGGTACGTCTGCGTTGCCGGAGGATCGGCCGCATCCCAGCTCACCAGACACAGGCCGAGATACGCCACCGTACCCAGCAGCACGAGCGCCAGCACGTCGTCTCGCAGTCGCCGAAAGTCGAAGGTCTTTCCCATTGTGCTCAAGGCTATCCGGCAAACTTCAGCAAGACCGGCAGCATCCGCTCAAGTCGTGAGGAAATGGCCTCAGTCAGCGCGACTCAACGCATCGCAGGGATCGGAGCAATCCGCGAAAGACTTCCGGTCGTAGCAGTCGTGCCCAACGCTCAGGGCCGGCCGCGAAGCCGCGACGGCGACAACAGACGGGGCCGTCAGCCAGACATTTCGAGCAGACTTTTTGGCGAGTGGGGCGGCGTCAGCCCCCCGGTTCTGCGATCACCGTACTGGGGGGGCTGACGCCACCCCGCTCGCCTGTGTCGTTTCTGGCGGCGCGGGCTATAAACTCGGACGTCGCGTCACGCCTTGGAACTGCATCACTTCAACACCGCTGGCTCAACGATGTCTCCCACGTCAGAAGCATTGCCGATCTTTCTGACGAGCCTGCAATCGGGCCTGCGACGTTGCGAGGCGATCGGGAGGAGTCTGTTGGTGGCAGTCTCCGGCGGAGCAGACAGCGTTGCCCTGCTGCGGGGGTTGTTGCATCTTCAACCGGCAATGAACCTGACTCTGCGAGCGGCTCACCTGAATCATCAACTGCGCGGGTCAGAAGCCGACGCCGACGCCGCTTGGGTGCGGGGCCTCTGTGAGCGTTTCAACGTCCCCTGCGACATCGAAACCGTTCCGGTTCAAGCATTGGCCGAACAAACCCGACGCGGCCTTGAAGAGACCGCTCGCGACGTCCGCTATGACTTCTTGCGCTCGACAGCCGCACGGCATCGCTCCGACGTCGTCGCTACCGCGCACACCGCAGACGATCAGGCCGAGACCGTGCTGCATCACATCCTGCGCGGCACCGGACTGACCGGCCTGCGAGGCATGGAATGGTCGCGAACCCTGGACGACGCGGCCCCGCCAAATGCGACTCTGCATCTGATTCGCCCGATGCTGGCCACTTGGCGAACCGACATCGAACAGTACCTCGGCGAGCTCAGCCAAGACTTCCGGCAGGACGAGACCAATCAGGACGTCTCGCTGACTCGTAATCGTCTGCGTCACGAACTGCTGCCGCATCTGGAGCGAGACTTCAATCCACGAGTCCGCGAACATCTCTGTCAGTTGGCAGAACAAGCCGCTGATCACGATGCAGTGCAGCGCATCGCCGCCGACTCGCTGTTGCAGTCCGCGTTGCTCGATCGGTCAGAAAACCTTGTGCGACTCCGCTGCGATGAGTTGTCGAAGTCCGCCCGCCCGCTCGTCCGTGAGGTTTTCGTCCGCCTGTGGCAACAGCAACAGTGGCTGCGACTCGCGATGACCTATTCTCACTGGGACCGCCTGGCCGATCTGGTCCACTCGAATCCACCAGCTGCGATCCATCTCCCCGGAAAGATTCTCGCCAGCCGCCGAGCCAACATGCTGGTGCTAGAACGCCAGAAATAATCCCCTCAGCAGCGTGATGGCAGCGCTCGCAAACGACCGTTAGCATTCGCCTCGCTTTTCTGGCCGAATGGCGAAATAGGCAGACGCACAGGACTTAAAATCCTGGGTCCCGAAAGGGGCGTGCGGGTTCGATTCCCGCTTCGGCTATTGCGCAGAGTGCATCGTCTCAAAACAAGCGGCAGAGGTTGGCAAATCAAGGACCATCGTTGCCGAGTGCCGTCGATTTGAGGATCCGGCGTGTCAGATCGGTCAAGCGGATTTGCTGTCGGCCGTTCGCATCGAAGTTGCTTGGGGCGAGCCACGCTTGAAAGGTTTCCCGTAGAGCTGGCCACTCGGCGTCGATGGCGGCGTACCAGGCGGTGTCGCGGTTGCGGTTTTTGTAGACCGTTGCCTGCCGGAAAATTCCCTCAAACGACAGGCCCAATCGTTGAGCGGCGGCTCGCGAGGGTGCGTTGAGTGCGTCACATTTCCATTCGTAGCGGCGGTAGCCCAACTCGAACGCGTGCTGCATCATTAAGAACATCGCTTCGGTCGCGGCGGGGCGGCGCTGCAAGCGCGGGGAATAGTGAATGTGCCCGACCTCGATAGAACCGCTGGCCGGTGCGATACGGAGATAGCTGGCAACCCCGGCTGGCTGACCATCGGCCAAGTCGATGATCGCGAAGAACAGCGGATCGTCACCAAGACAGGAATCAGTCATCCACTCGCGATAGCTGGCCAGAGTTGGAAACGGGCCATAGGCCATGTAGGTCCAACTGCGTCCATCTTTGTCGGCCGAATTCGCTGCGAACAATGCTGCGGCATGACGGTCGGGATCAAGCGGTTCCAGCCGGCAGAAATTTCCCCCCATTGGTTCGCGGGACGGAAGGGGCGGCGGCATCCAATTCACTAACGGGACACCGATCGGCTGGCCAAGTCCGTTGAGTAATAGGTCCATGTCGCTTACCTCTGAGGGATCAATCGAGCTTGCCGCAGATCCATGACGGCCACTCCCGGCTTCTTGATCGCTTTGATTCGGACTTCGTAACGGCCGGGTTGCTCAAGTGTGACTTCGCCAAGCATTCGCGGGACGAAGTTCTGGAAGCCGCCGGTTTCTTGAACGGTGTATGAGAGTGTTGGCAGTTCGACCGCTGATCCGACTGCTGCGAATTCAAATCGGACGTCACTGCCACCGCTGCCGTTGCCGCAGCCGATGAGCGCTTCGAAATGGAATGTCCCGGGCTGCTTGACCGTGAATTCTATGCGAGCCCAGTCCTCAACGCGGACCCAGAAGCCGAGCGTGTTTTTATGCGGCATCGGCTCGTAGCGGAGCATCACGCCTCGAACATCAGCCGTGCGTGCCGGGAGCAGAATCTCACCGTTGCCGGCTTGTGGGTTTGGGGTGTAATCGGGATTCGGAGTCGGCAGGAGCGCGCCGACAGACTTCCGCCATGCCGCGAGCTTCTCAGATAACTCGCGAACGCGATCCGGTTCTTGCTCGGCGAGGTTGCGGGATTCGCTGACGTCTTTGGCGACGTGAAACAATTCGCGGCGGCCCTCTTCGTAGAACTCGATCAGCTTCCATTCGCCTGATCGCACGGCAGCGCCGGGCTTGCCCCCTTGATTCGCGTAGTGCGGGTAGTGCCAGAACAAGGAGTCGCGTTTGATTGAGTCCGACTGCTTGAGCAGTGGGATCAGGCTGACTCCGTCGAGGCCGGGAGTTTCTTTCTGTTCGATGCCGCAGACGTTGCGCAGTGTTGGCAGCAGGTCGATGCCGCAGACGGGGACGTCGCTCGTGCTGTTGGGCTTTACGTTGCCCGGCCACTTCACCAGCAACGGCGTACGAATGCCTCCTTCGTAGAGCCAGCCTTTCCCCTCGCGCAGCGGAGCGTTTGAGGTTGCGGGGGTGTTCGGTCCTTCGGTCGTCGCCAGTCCTCCGTTGTCCGAGGTGAAGAGCACGATCGTGTGATCCGAGAGCTTGAGTTCATCCAGCTTCGCCACGATTCGGCCGACCGACTCATCAAGGCTTTCGAGCATCGCGGCATAAATCGGATTGTTCTGCTGACCTTTGAATGTCTCAGCGGCTGGATACTTTTTGACGACGTCCTCTTTCGCCTTCAGTGGCGTGTGCGGCGTGAAGTGTGGCAGATACAGAAAGAACGGCCGCTCGCGATTCGCGGTAATGAATTTCTCAGCTTCGGTTGTCAGCCGGTCGGGGAGGTACTCGCCATCGGGTGCATCGCTCAGGCCGAGCATTGCCTTGCCGTTTGGTTTGCTGAAGGGAGCGAAATAACTTTGTGGAGATCCGGCCGCGTCTCCCGCGATGTTTAGATCGAAGCCCTGCTTGGTCGGCTCGAAGCCTTCACCGCCGAGATGCCATTTGCCGATGCTCGCGCAGACATAACCGGCGGGCTTGAGCAGATCGGCGATGGTCATCTCTTCGAGTGGCAGATGATTTCGCAATGTCGGCCGATTGAGCTTTTGGTCCGGTCGATCGGGCCGGCCGGGGAGCCAGTCGGTCAATTGAAATCGCTGCGGGTATTTTCCGGTCATGATCGCCGCTCGCGACGGCGAGCAGACTGGGCACGCCGAATACGACTGCGTGAACCGCATCCCCTCGGCCGCGAGCTTGTCCAGATGCGGAGTCCGATGAAACTTGCTGCCGTAGCACCCCAGATCCATCGCACCCAGATCGTCCGCGACGATCAGCACGACGTTGGGCGGTTGCTCGGCGGAAAAGGCGGAGGACGTGGCGAGCCAAAGGATCAAGGCGACGAATCGGTGCATGAGTCACTCCGTAGGTTGGGCACTCTTGCCCGACCTTTTTGAGCGCAAATGGACGGGCAAGAGTGCCCATCCTACTCGCGAGCGTTGACACCGCCAGCACACCCGACTTCCAATCCGTCCATGATTGCTCTCGAAATCCTGCCTGCCGAACCAATATCCGTCCCTCCGGTCATCGCCAAGCGACGTTTGCCGAGTTGGCTCAAGCGTCCGATGCCGCAGCCTGGCATGGCCTATACCAGCAACGTCATCTCGGACCTGCGGCTGGAAACTGTTTGCGAGAGCGCGAAGTGCCCGAATCGCACTGAGTGTTGGTCGAAGCAGACGGCGACGTTCATGATCCTCGGCAATGTCTGCACGCGGCCGTGTGGGTTTTGCTCGGTGCCAAAAGGGAAGACCGAGACGCTGCAAGCGGATGAACCGGCTCGCGTGGCGGAAGCGGCCGAGCGGCTCGGTTTGAAATACGTCGTCATCACGTCGGTGACTCGCGACGACCTGCTCGACGGCGGGGCCGAGCACTTTTACGAATGCGTGCTCGCCGTGCGTGAACGAACCGGGGCGAAAGTCGAAGTGCTAACGCCAGACTTTCTCGGTCGCCGAGCGGCGATTTCTCGCGTGATCGAATCGCGGCCGGATGTGTTCAATCACAACACCGAGACCGTGCCGCGTCTCTATCACCGAGTGCGCCGCAATGCGGAGTATCAACGGACGCTCGATCTGCTCAAGCAAGTCAAAGATGAGGCTCCCGACATGCCGACCAAGAGCGGCTTGATGCTGGGGCTCGGCGAGACACTCGACGAATTGCTCGACGTGTTTGCCGACTTGCGGGCGGTTGGCTGCGACATGCTGACGCTGGGACAATACCTGCAACCGACTCCCGATCATTTGCCGGTCGAACGTTTCGTCCCTCCGGAAGAGTTCGATGAGATTGGTGTGTTGGCCAAGCGACTGGGCTTCGGAATGGTCGCCAGCGGACCGTTCGTGAGGTCGAGCTATCATGCCGGCGAGATGGCGGCGGAGATCGTGGCATGACGCCTGATTCATCGAACTGGCATCCGATCGCGCTTCCCGATCTCGGCGCGAACGACCAGCCGATCCGCGTCAGCACCTGGCTGACCCAGATCGGTGAAGAAGTGGTCGCCGGGGAAGCGATCGTCGAAGTGTTGCTCAAAGGGATCACGTTTGATGTCGCGGCTCCGGTGAGCGGACAGTTGCGGCGGATCGACCGTTTCGAGAACGATGTGGTTGTGGCGGGCGACGTGTTGGGGTGGCTCGAATGATTTGGGATTCAATTCGCGGACATGGCGAGCGAGTGGAGTGGTTTCGGCGGACGATTCGCCGAGGCCGGCTGTCACACGCTTACGTTTTCGCCGGGCCTGGCGGCATTGGCAAGCGGATGTTTGCGCGGACGCTGGCGCAGTGCATGTTCTGTCAGCGGCACTCGAATGAAGAATTGCTGGCCTGTGGCGAGTGCTCTGGCTGCAAACAAATCGCTCGGCGATCACATCCAGATTTGCACGAAATTGGACGCGAGTCGGCGAAGTCGTCCTTGGTTAGAATCGACCAGATCTGCGGTGATTCGGATCATCGCGGAAAGGCTGGCCTTTGCTTTGATATGTCTCGATTACCGATGGTCGCTGATCGCAAGATTGCCATTATCGACTATGCGGAAGACATGAACGGATCTGCGGCCAATTCTTTTTTGAAGACGCTCGAAGAGCCACAGGCTCGAGCATTGCTCATCCTCATTGCAAGTAACCCTGAAGAGCTACAGCCTACGATTCGGTCTCGTTGCCAAACAATTTGGTTTGAACCGTTGTCGTCACACGACATCGCCGAGTTGCTCGTACAGCAAGAGTTGGTTGTTGATCCGACCGAGGCCGCTGCGTTAGCCGAACTCAGCGGAGGTAGCTTGGAGGTCGCGACTCAACTCATCGATCCTGCGCTGCGCGAACTACGCGACACGCTGTACCAGCAGCTTGCTGGCGAGTTCGATTCGATCGTACTGGCTGAGAAGTTGAACTCAGGAATCGAAGCGATTGGTGGCGACGCGGGCACGCAACGGCGAAACGTTTTGTGGCTGATCCGTTTTGGTTTGGAATTCTTCCGCACCGCCACGCTGCACTTGTCGGATCGGCCGGAAGGGGCGGTGATTCCGGCGGCGGTGGCGTTTGCTCGGCGGTTTGATACCCGATCGCCGGAGGACTTCGAGTTTGTGATGAGCCTCTTCGAACGCATGGCCGAAACGGAGCATCACATTGAATCGAACGTCTCGGTCCCGCGTTGCGTGGAGGTGCTCTGCGAGGATCTGGGTCATAAGCTGCGACCGGCTCGGCGGTGATTGCTGACCCCGTGGGGTGGGTCGAGTCATCGAGACCCACCAGCACGCCGAAATCGTGGTGGGTCTCGATGAC
>SXKJ01000060.1 GCA_005778115.1 Planctomyces sp.
GGCGGCGTCAGTCCCCCGGTTGAGTCCGAACTCACCGGGGGGCTGACGCCGCCCCGCTCGCCTGTCTAATTAATGTTGATGTAACGCCTCGTGTTCCTGCTCGTCGTGAGGCCGAGTGTCTCGTCCTCGTCCGGCGGTCAGTTCGATGCGGTCCACGAACTTCACGTTCGCGCAGTCGTCGAGTTCATCCGTGTGACACACTGCCGGGTTCTTGATGAGAAACCGAAACGGTCCGCCTTTGGCTTCCGGGTAGGGCATGCCGTCCAACTGATAGACGACGACCGCTTCGTCCACGATCGCGGCCAGGGGAATGCTCGCGGCGAAGTCGTCGCGCGTGGCGTGCAGCGTCAGATAGTTCGCGTCGGCTGCGGGAGCGACTTTGGACAAGAGTGCTCGCAACGTCACGCCGTCTCCCGGCCGCTTGGGATGGAAGCGCGTGAAATCTCGCACTTGCTCGGATTCTGGAAACGCTCGCAAGTCGTCGAATGAAAAAGACTGAGGTGAGGCCACCAAGCCATCCACTCGCAAGGATGCGGAAGCGGTCATGAAAAATGTCCTTTGAGAAAAACGATCACAACAAGCTGGTAAAAGATGAAGGGCGAAAAATGGGAGCCAGCTTTGCCCCCATTTGTCGCCCTTCATTTTCCGCCAGCTCCGGCGGATGTTACGGCCGCATCAGGAACCAACACTTGAATCTCATTGCCCGTGATCCGCACCTCGAAAGCTTCGGTCCGAGTCTTCGCATTAGGATTATCCAACCAAGTCCCGGTCTTAATGCAGAATCGCCATGCATGCCACGGACAGGTCACTCCGCCATCCTCGACGTATCCGGCCGATAGCGAGGCTCCCATGTGCGGGCAGAGGTCGTTGATCGCCGAGTACTCGCCGTTATTCAGAAAGACGGCGACCATTTTGCCATTCACGCAAAAGACTCGCGCTTCGCCTTCGGGGATGTCGCCGACCTGCGCGACTGTCTGAAACTCTGCCATCAAATGCCTCGTCGTGATGAGTTCGACGCAGGGTAGAGGCTCGGCGAATTCGTCTCAATCGTGCTTGTGCAACAGGCGAGCGGGGCGGGAGCGGTGTACTCGCCGGGGATGGCGGCGTTCAGAGTGATCGCGAAGCGGTGCTCGGCTTGCGGGTGGATCGTTCGCCAATAGCAGAGGATTTCGCGCGGTCGCAGTTCGTAGTAATCGAACGCGCCGGCGTCGCGGAGTTCGTTGAGCTCTTCCGCTCGCGGTTCCAAACCGGCGGGAAGTCCGAGCACGGCGACGGTCATCGGCAGACCACGCTCGGTTGTGTTTTTCAGCACCGCTTCGAGCCGCACCGTGTCACCGGCCCCGATCGTTGGCAGCGTCGTATTGTCATTCAACAGCTTGGCCGCGAGTCTCACCGGGCAATTCGGATCGCTCGGCGGCTTCGGAGTGTGATAAAGCACCTCCAACGCATACGACAGGCGACCGAATCCGGGAGCACGCAGTTCGAGGTCCGTTTCTCCTGGCACCAGCTTCGAGCCGATTCCGGTCAGCTCGATCGTGGAACTGGCGTCGGAGCCTTCGGGCAAAGTTGTCTGAACCAACACCTCTTGATCGCGCGTGACCTGTAAGGTGCCGCCGCGACGAGTGACGTTGGAAGTCTTCGCGTAACCGATCATAGCCTTCAGCGCGAGGACGGTTGCTTGCGTCGAACCGAAGCCACCATGCCCTTGGCGATGAGTGACGATCCATTTCGCAGCACGGTCAGCCGACGCACTGAATTTCGGACTCTTCAGCCAGGCGATCGTGGCCAGAGCGGTCGTTTCCATTTTCAACGACAACCCACCGCTTTGCGTCACCGTGGTGGAGCCGGTCAGGCTGCCATCGGCCGCTTGCAGTTCGGTCAACGTTTGCAGCAATTGCTCTCCGTCGGACGTCCGGCCCGCGTTGAGCAACGCCGCGGCGGAGAGCGAGATCAAGTATGAATCACGCGAAGCATTCGCGACCGCGGTGAGATGATCGAGTTCCGTTTTGAGATCTGAGATTCGAGATTGCCGCGTAGCGGAATCTGCTTCGGTCAGTGCCCACAACACATAGGCATCGACGATGTCTTGCTGCACCGACCAGACATGCAGATGGCGTGAGTTGCGATGGAAGCCCCCTTGGCCGTTGCGACGGTTGAGCAGCCAGACGCGCGTGCGTTCCACCATCTCGGCATCGACCGGCATGACCTCGGCCATGTCGTGATACTGCATCAGACCGAAGGCGGTCAGCGCCTCGTGCCCGGGGTCGCTGCCGAACCATTCGTAGCCGCGCTGCTTGCACTCGAAGCTGGTCAGTTTGTGATAGCCGCGATCGAGGAAGTCTTTGGCTTTGCGAGTGACTTGCGGGTTCGCCAGCTGGTTCTGCTGGAGGTACTGCAAGGCCATCGTATTGGGATAGTTCGTGGAGGTGGTTTGCTCGAAGCAGCCGTGTGGTTCGCCGAGGATGCTCTCGACCCCCGACAACAGATCGGCTAATGGCGACGGATACGCTCGCAGTGTCACAGCGAGCGAACCGGGAACGGCGTCGCTGGGTATTTTCAGTCGCAAGCGTTCGGTCCCGTTGATGACGCCAGCCAGCGATTCGCGAATCGGATAGCCCGACGGAGCGACATGCAGCTTGTGCCGCACGGCATCGTTGAATCCTCCAGCAATGCCCCGCAGTTCGATGAACGCATCCGACTCCGCCGAGCCGTGCGTGACATTCAGCGAGATGTGTTCGCGGCGCTGATCGTTGGCAGCGACCGTGATGCTGCGCGACTTGTCGCCGACCACCTGCAACGTCCCGTCCGCCGACAACCCGATCTGCACCTGTTGTTGATCATTCGTGCGATTGATGACCGCGACCGGCAAGTCGATGCGATCGCCGGTGGCGACCTCCAGCGGAAGCTTCGGTTCGATTTGGAACGGCAGCCGAGACAACACTTCGCCGCCGCCGGAGCCGATGCGGCCGTCGCCGGTGTGCGCGTCGGCCAGGACTCGGAAGGTCGTCACCGAATCCGACAGGTCGAAGCGAATCGTCGCCTCGCCGTTCGCGTCGGTGATCAGCAGCGGTTGCCAATACAACGTCTCGGTGAAATCCTCGCGCAGTCCCGATTCGCGGCGCACATGTTTGTGAGCGTACTCGCGCACCGGGAACCGCAGTTCATCGAGCAACTGATTGCTCAGCCCTTCGGCGTTCAATCCGCGAGCTTCCAACAATTGCCGCAAGTCGTTCGCACTGAGCAATCGTGTCGCGGACTGATCCTTGCCTGAATCAAAAGGCGCTCCCGCTCCACCGCCGGCGAGGTTTTTGCCGTCGTCAAACACGAATGTCTTCGCGGCCGGATCACTGGGTTGGGAACGACTCGTCTGCGGAGCGATTGCTGGCGGAATCACTCGAAACCCTCTCCTTTCATTGTCTGCGAGCTTAGCCGCTTCCGCGAAGCGCGAGACTTCGCTCGACTCTTCGGCAGGCTCGCTCCGATCAAACAACATGTCCGACGCGGGTGCTGATGCTTGAGGCGCACTGCCAGCCGCACCATCGAGCTTTCGCGCAGCATTTCGTGCAGATTGAATTTCACCGCATCCCACCAGCCAGCAGGACATCCCCGCTGCCGCGATCCAGAGCCAGGCTCCGACGCCCGTTGCCGTTCGCCAGCGCGGACGCATCAGAATCGAGAGCAGCCACGCGGTCAGAATCACGACCAACACGACGCGGCAGTCGCTCAGGAGTTGGCTCCATGCACGATTGAGAATGTGCGAGTGAGCGGCCGCCTGTTGTTCGATCACCGGCCCGTTATCGAACTCCGTCGGTGGGTTCGATCGGCCATCGAGGTCGATGAGCTTGGCGACTTGCTGACGAAAGTCGGGATTCGGTTCCGATGTGTTCCGCTCGACGAATCGCCGCCAGCCTTGAGTCCCCAGCAGCAGATCGACCGCCTCGGCCGCAGATGCTTTCGGCGAGCCGGTGACGTCGGTCCCTGGACGGGTCACGGTTTCAGCCTCAGGTCCGGGGGCTGACGCCGCCCGGCTCGCCGTCGAATCCAAGAGGTAGAAATTCGCGTGCTCCAAATCTTCCGGCTTGTTGATCTCGCTGGTGAGCAGGAAGTGAGTCCGCAGCGTCGGCCGCTCGTGTTCATCGAGACTCAGAGCCGCATCATCGACGACGGCGACACCCAACATCGCGGCCGTCGGCCGGTCATGCTCGTCGGTCACTTGCAGCGTCAACCGCAACGGATCGCCGGGTGATGCACTGAGCGGCACGGTGCTAGCCGCCGGTGTTGGCAACCGCGCAGAACCGGCGGCTAGCGCCGTTCCGCTCACATCGCCGTTGCGCGATGCGACCACTCGCACTTTCAACTTCGCGTCGTTCTGTCGAAACACCAATCGCTCCACCAGCGGAGTCGGCGGTGTCGTCAGTGTGTTGAGCACCGTCAGCCGGATCACTCCGCCGACGTTTGCTGAGATCGGCAGCTTCAACGAAGTGCTGCCGCGAGCGAGTGTGAATTTCGATTCGCCCACACTCGCGCCGCGACAGGACGCTTGCACCAGAATCGGCAACGGAGACTCCGTGCGCACTTTGAATGAGATCGGTTCATCTGCCGCGAACACTCCGCGTCCCGTGTCGAGCACCGGCATGTTGCCGACGACTACGGGTAACTCCGGTGCGTTCGTCACATCGACTGGTTGAGCGACCTTCAACACATATCGTTCGCCACGCGATGGGGTGAATCGAAAACTGCCAAGCCCGTCTCGAATCGTCTCCACACGAGCGACCTCGCGACCTTGCCGATCCAACACTTGCCCGGCGACATGAATTGGCTTGCCGAGCGGGTTCTTCGCCGCGAAGTACACGCGGTTTTCCAGGCCGGCGACGAGATGTCCTCCTTCGGGATAGAAGTCGACTTTCACTTTGCTGAGCTGAATCGGGATCGTCTTCACCTGCGTCTCTTGAGTCCCACCGTCGTCGATCGACACGGCCAGTTGGCCATCGCCATCGGCGATGTGCTGAGGCAATCGAAACGAGACGACGCAGGTGCCGACTTCGCTCGTCATCGCTTCTTGCTTGGCGACTTCGTGGCCATCCACGGTCGCGGTGATGCGGACCTTTGCCTTCGCCAACGGTCCACCTTCGGCTCGCGCTGCGGAGAAGTCGGCTTCGACGAGGTCGCCGGGGCCGTGGCTGCGGCGTTTGAACTCAATGTCCTTTTTGAATCGCGGCACACGGTATTGCTGCACCAGCAACTTGCGTTGTTCGTCCGGGAAGAAGCCATCCAGGCTCTTCGCGACGAGCGTGTACTCGCCGCCGGTTGCCGAGGCAGGCAGACCGAATGCTCCGTTGCCGACACCGCGCTGCGACACGCCGTCACGCTGAGCGTTCGGAACTGCCGCTCCACTGGGATCACGCAACTCGAAGTGAATCGGCACATCCACGTCCGCCCGCAGCGAATGCCGTTCGAGTGTCAGCGATCGAAACAAGATCGTCTCACCCGGCCGATACCGCGGCCGATCGACCGTGAGATACGTCAGACACCGCGTCGGCTCCAGCGGCAACGTCGTATGTGCGGAAGTCAGCGAGCCGTCAGGTGCGGTGGCGATCACCAGCAATTCCGAGTTCTTCGGCAGCTTGATATGCGGGGGCACGGCGAACTTCGCGTTGCCCGCTTTGTCGGTGCTCACGTCTTGCCGATGCAGAACGGCTCTCGACGCGCGAACCTCGAAGTGCAGCATCGCCGGCATCGCCATGACTCGCCTGTCACCGCGCGTCACCGCGAACTGAAACTGATTCAACGCCGAGCGTGCTTCGTCCGCAACGCTCGTCACCTGCAAGCGAATTGGGAGCATCGGCGAGTGCGGCAACCGTCGCGCAAAGCGCAACCCGACAATTCCGCACATCAACACGATAGCAACGCTCGCAACCATCCGCCGCACGAATCGCCAACGCGCGACACGTTGCTCATGCGCCTTATCGCGAGCTTGGGCGAGTTGTTGAGTCGTCGGCGGTTGCACTCGCTTGCCCTGCGGCACGCCGCGCAACTTGGCTGCCTCGGCGAATTGCCCGGTCAGCTTGAGCACCTCAGCCCAGGCGAGAGCGACGTCTGCCTCGGACTCGATCCGCTTCCGCCATCGCGCGGCGTCCGCCTCGTCGAGCAACCCGTAATGCAGTTCAAGCAGTGTTTGCTGAAGGTTGTTGGATGGGTTCATGGCATGTTCCTGTTCTCGGCCCCAACGGGGCTAAACTCGATAGCCCAGGGCAACGCCCTGGGTTCGTGCTGTCTCAGTTACGCCCCTTCAGGGCTGACGACTTTCTCTTTCATTCCCACCCAGGGCGTTGCCCTGGGCAATCGAATCGTGCCCCTATGGGGCTGAAGGCCCGGCTGCATGACCGGTCACTCTTGGCCCACGGCCGTTCTTAGTTGCTGAATCGCCGCACGCATTCGCGTCTTCACCGTTCCCAGTGGCAACGCCGTCGCGGCGGCGATTTGTTCGTAGCTTAGACCGCCGTTTTGTCGGAGCAGGAAGACTTCCTGCTCTTCCGGACGGAGCCGCAATAACGCTCGACGCAGCGAGTCGAGTTGTTCCTCTTGCAGCAGGGCCACGTCCGGCCCAGTCGCGGTTGCGAGCATTGCAGCCTCCTCCGCCAACGGTTGTTTGCGCCGGTTCCACGCCGTGCGGCGCAGATCTCGGCCGGTGTTCAACGCCACGCGAAAGACCCAGGCTTTCAGATCGACGATCTCTTCCAGCGGTGGATTCCGCCAACACTTCAAGAACGTCTCCTGCACCGCATCGCGAGCGTCTTCCAGATTTCCCACGAGGTAATACAGCGTCCCCAACAACTCACCGTGCGCAGCCTGAAACAACGCCTCCAGCCGCGTGCCGAAGTCGTCCGCGTTGGCTTCAGAAGCGGGTGCGGCACGAGTCATCATGGGGATTCAGCAGAGAGACGACGCCGGGGAACGAATGGATTTGAGATTCTTGGCGGTTCTGCAAAATTCCCGATACTGCATGTCCGAAATGTTTTTGCCCCTCATGTTTTTGCCAAAAGGTCTTTGACAGAAAAATGGGGGGCAAAAAATGGAGAGCAGAAGCGATTATGGCTTGGGCACATCGGTCTTGATGTGCAGGTCGCGGAGTTGCTTGAGATCGACTTCCGAAGGCGCTCCGGTCATCAGGTCGGCGGCCTTCTGCGTCTTTGGGAAGGCGATGACTTCGCGGATGTTGTCGTTGCCCAGGAACATCATCACCCAGCGGTCGAGACCCAGCGCGATGCCGGCGTGCGGGGGTGCTCCGTGAGCGAGCGCTTCCAGCAGGAAGCCGAAGCGTTCTTGTGCAACTTCCGGAGTGACGCCGATGAAGTCGAAGACTTGTTGCTGCACTTCGGGGTCGTGGATGCGGACGCTGCCGCTCGCTGCTTCGTAGCCGTTGCAGACGAGATCATACGACTGAGCACGCACACGGCCGGGGTCGGTCTTCAGGTATTGCAGGTCTTCTTTGACCGGCTGGCAGAACGGGTGATGCTCGGCATCCCACTTCTGTTCCTCTTCGTTCCAGCCGAACAGCGGGAAATCGAGCAGCCAGGCGACCTTCATGTCGCTGGGGTTGTAGAGACTCAACTCTTTTCCCAAGCGGTTACGCAGCGCACACAGTGCGGCGGAGGTGACCTTGTTGCTGTCGGCCACGCAGAGGATCAAGTCGCCATTCTCGGCACCGAACTTGGCGATGATCGCGTTGAGCTGTTCTTCACTGAAGAACTTGGTGATCGACGATTCGAGCTTGCCGTCCTTCATCTTGAAGAACGCCAGCCCCTTCGCGCCGTAGATTTTGACGAACTCGGTCAGCTCGTCGATGTTCTTGCGGCTGTACTTGTCGGCCGCCCCTTTCGCGCAGAGACCACGGACTCGGCCGCCGTTGCCGATCGTGTCTTTGAAGACGCCAAAGGAACACTCGGAGGCAATGGCTCCGAGGTCTTGCAGTTCCATGCCGAATCGCAGATCCGGCTTGTCGCTGCCGAAACGCTCCATCGCCTCGCGGTGAGTCAGTCGGGTCAGCGGCAACGGCAACACTTCACCCCGGACTTCTTTGAAGAGATGCGCCATCAGGCCGTCGATCGTGTTGAGGATGTCTTCCTGCTCAACGAATGCCATCTCGACGTCGATCTGAGTGAACTCCGGCTGCCGGTCGTTGCGCAGGTCTTCGTCCCGGAAGCACCGGGCCACCTGGTAATAGCGATCGACGCCGCTGACCATGAGGATCTGCTTGAACAGCTGCGGCGACTGGGGCAGCGCGAAGAAGTTGCCCGGGTTCA
>SXKJ01000061.1 GCA_005778115.1 Planctomyces sp.
CAACAACCGAATGATCGCCTGCGCTTCAGGCGATTGTCTCGCAATCAGTTCTTCCGTGACGACCGACGACATCACACACTGATCGCAGAAAAACCCAAATGACGCGAGATCGTTTTTAGACTCCGTGAACGATTACGCCACCGCCTGTCGCTCGTCGCGTTAGCGCATCAATTACCCGTCGATACTAACCGCCCAGATCGACACATAGGTCTGCTCGCTAGTCTCTGAGAAGTTTGTCTCATTGCTTGCTATGCTGCGTTCCCACAAATTTCCGCCAGCATGCCCTCCTCCACGAAGTCGACCGACTTCCTCAGCAACGAGCTTTTTCATGCCGTCACTTTCATCGCCCGCCGACCGTCTGTTTCGCGTGTGTTTGCTGATGCCGCTGCTCTTCATGGGCTTCGATGCGAAGGGGGCAGAGCCGTTTCGCGACACCGTCCTACCGTTCGTGAAGACGTACTGCGTCGAGTGCCACAACACAAAAAAGACCGAAGGGGAACTGGATCTGACTCGATACACGTCGGCCGAGAAGGTGGCGGCCGACTATCGCAAGTGGGAACACGTCGTCACGTTCGTCACCAAGGAAGAAATGCCTCCGCCGGATGCCAAGCAGCCGACTCCCGCTGAACGAACCGAAGTCTTGAGCGTCCTGGGGAAGCTGATGCTGCAAGAGGCTCGGAAGACGGCGGGCGACCCTGGCGTTGTGCTGCCGAGGCGGCTGAGCAATGCCGAATACAACTATGCGATCCGCGATCTGACCGGCGTCGATATCCGGCCAGCCGATTCGTTTCCGATCGATCCCGCCTCCGGCGAGGGTTTCAGCAACACGGGCGAAGCGCTCGTCATGTCGCCGAACCTCTTCAAGAAGTATTACGCCGCCGCGCAGCATGTCGCCGATCATGTGTTGCTCACGCCGGCGCAGATGTCGTTCGCCCCACATCCCGTCATCACGTTCGCGGACCAAACGAAGCTCACCGAGCAGGCGATTCTGAAGTTCTATGAGCAGCACAAAGTCGATTATGCGAAGTACCTGACCGCCGCGTGGCAGTACCGCCATCGACCGGCGGATCGGCGAGCGATGTCGATCGAAGACTGGGCCATCGAGTCGCAAATCAGCCCGAAGTATTTCGTGGCGTTGTGGACCGCACTCGAAGATCCGAAGTCCAACGATCCGTTCTTCTTGAAGTGGTTGCGGCAGAGTTGGAATGCGTTGCCTCAAGACCGGCGTGACGACGGAGCGATCCGCACGCTCGCGAATGACATCCAAAGGTTGAGCAAAAACCTTTGTCTGCCGGAGACAGAAGCAATCGTTGGCAACGCAGGCAACGGCCCCGTGCAACATATTGATCGCCGGACGAAGACGGCGGCCAACCGAGGCGCGTTCAATCCGGCCGCGGTCACGGACAGTCGGCGACTACATGCCGAAGTCACGATCGCGGCTGACAAGCCAGTGACGATCGTCGTGCGAGTCAGTTCCGTGGGTGATACGAACGACGAAGGTTATGTGATTCTCAAAGGAATGAACTTCAGCGTGTCGGCACCAAATCAGTACAAGCCGAACGATCCGACGAAGAATCTGTCGCTGAAGACGCTGTTGACCGACCACGCGCCAGAAGAATTGAAGCAGCTCAACTGGGGGACGCATCCGCTGGGGCAGACCGTTGATGCCGACAGCGTGGTGCTCAAAGTGCCGTCGAGCGTGACGATCGAAGTCCCGGCGAAGTCTTTGGGCGAGTCGAAGCACAAGCACGTTTACGCTGAGGTGGCGCTGGATCGAGCCAACTCGAAGTCGGGTACGGCGCAGATCGACCTTCACTCACTCGCGTTTAACGGCAAGCCGAAGGCGACGGTGTCAGAACTCAAACCAACGACGCAACCGCGACCTGACGACAACAACGTCGCCTTCGGCTTGCCGTTAAACGAGTTACCTCTCATCAATCCGGAGCACGTGATCGCGAAGGGCTTCACCGCGTCGGGCGAAGCGTTCTGCAAGCTGTTCCCGAACCGGTTCTATTTCGCCGACGACACGCGCGGGTTGTCAGCAGGCTTCCACCTCATCGAGGGTTTCTTTCGAGACGATCAGCCGCTCTGCAAACTGGTGCTCAGCGAGGCGGAGAATCACGAGCTGAATCGGTTGTGGGACGAGCTGAATTTCGTCACCGGCGTCACCGAGAAGATGCTGCGTGGATTCGTCTTCTTTGAGCGATCCGAGCGAAACTTCATGAAGCACCCGGATTTCGATTCCATCAAAGAGGAAGACCCGGAACTGACGAGCGACGAGACGCTGGCTCGCTTCGAGCACATTTACTTGAAGCGATCGGGCGTCAAAGTGGAGCAGGTTGCCAACTTGCTTGAAGCATTGAAGGACGGGCAGGCTAAAGATCTGTCCCACGAGATCGCGACGCATCCCGTTCACACGTTCTTCGAGGAGTTCCGCCGCGGACTGAGGCGTCGAGCCGCTCAGTGGCAAGCGGCCGCGCCGGCCTACCAACAACGGTTGATGCAATTTGCTCAAGCGGCATATCGACGACCGCTAACGCAAGCCGAGCAGCAGAAGCTGTCGCAGTTCTTCATCGAAGCGGCGAAACCGGAATCACTGGGGATCGAGCAAGCGGTGCGACAGACCGTCGTTCGCATCTTGGTCTCGCCGAACTTCTGTTATCTCGCCGATGCGGTGCCGCCGGGTGATGGCGTCAAACCGCTCCTCGATTTGGCACTCGCCGCGCGGCTCAGCTTCTTCTTGTGGTCGTCGGTCCCGGATGCCGAATTGCTGGCGCTGGCTGAGGCAGGTCAGTTGAACAACGAAGCGACGCTGAAGGCGCAGACTCGCCGCATGGTGAAAGACCCGAAGGTCAGCCGCTTCGCGCTGGAGTTCTTCGGCCAGTGGCTGAACTACCGCGACTTCCGCCAAGCCGAGGCGGTGAATCGCACGGTCTTCCCGGCGTTCGACGATTTGCTCAAGCAAGCGATGTTTGAAGAACCGACGCGGCTCGTGACGCATGTCATGCAAAACGATCTCCCCATCACCGAACTGCTGCGGAGCAACACAACGTTCGTCAACAAGCGATTGGCTCAGCATTACGGCCTGCCGTTCGACGACCCCGCAGACGAGTGGCGACTGGCGACCGGCTTGCATCAGCAAGGTCGTGGCGGATTGCTCGGCATGGCAGTGTTCCTGACGAAGAACTCGCAGCCGCAACGGACCAGCCCGGTGAAGCGTGGCTTCTGGGTCGTTCACAAACTGCTCGGAGAACACATCCCACCGCCGCCACCCGATGTCGCGGTCCTGCCGGCCAAAGAAACCGACACCGACGGCAAGACAATCCGGCAGTTGCTGGCGATGCACACCGAAGACGTGAAGTGTGCTCGCTGCCACATCCGCTTCGATCCGATCGGCCTGGCGATGGAAGGCTTTGATTCCATCGGTCGCAGCCGAGCGAAAGATCTCGCCGGTCGAGCAATCGACAACGTGGTCCAACTCCCGTCAGGCGAACAGGCTCGTGGAGTCGCCGAGTTCTCGGAGTATCTGGCGAAACATCGCCGTTCAGACTTCGCAAAGACGCTGAATCGCAAGCTGCTCGGTTACGCCTTGGGCCGCTCGCTGCAGCTCTCCGATCTGGTTTTGCTGGAGAAAATGGAGGCAACTCTCCAGGAAACCGATTATCGTGTTGTGCCCTTATTCGAGACCGTCGTCACCAGCCCGGTGTTTCGTAATCAGCGATCCAGAGATTCTGTAACCCCGTAAGCGGCGAAGCCGCATGTACGTAGCCGTCATCACTCCGCGTGACGAGCCGGTGTTCTGCCAACACTCTGTTAGCCCATCGGCTCATCACGCGGAGCGATGATGGCTACGTACCGAACCGAGGAGACGTTTTGATGCCCACCTCTCAGCCATCCATCTCACGTCGCGTGCTCCTCAAGGGGCTTGGTGCTTCAGTCGCGTTGCCGTGGCTCGAATCGATGTCGGCGTTTGGTCGTGAGACGCTGGCGACCGATAAGGCGAAAACTCCGCAGCGGTTTGCCTGTTTGTTCATCGGCGACGGCATCTCGCCGCCGCAGTGGTGGGCCAAGGGGAACGGCAGCGAGATGGAGTTGGGGCCGTCCCTCGAATCGCTGACGCCCTTTAAGGAGAAGCTCAACGTCATCAACGGGCTGTTCAATCGCGAGGGGGACGGCGGACATGCTCGCTGCACGGGCAACATTCTTTCGGGAGCCAATCTGCATCGCGGCAGCATCATCAAGGGTGGCGTCAGCATGGATCAGAAGCTGGCCGCTCTGTACGCCGACGACACGCTGGTGCCGAGCCTCGTGCTCGGCTGCGAGCAACCGGTGAGCGGGTTCCATGAGAGCCAGTACTCGATGGTTTACGCCTCGCACATTTCCTGGCGCAACCCCGATTCGCCAATTCCGATCGAGCTGTATCCGTCGCTCGCCTTCGACAGTCTCTTCGGCGGCCAGACCGGCAAGCTGCAAGGGAGCATCCTCGACCAAGTGCTCGAAGAGGCCACCAGCCTACGACTGAAGGTCAGTAGCTCCGACCAAGTGAAGATCGACGAGTACCTGACCTCGGTTCGTGAAACCGAGCAACGATTGCAGAAGCTCAATCGCAGCAAGGCCGAGGAAGATGGTGCCGCCGCGACCGCGTTCGCGAAGCAACGGCCTCCTGTCGGTCAGCCGAAGGACTTCCGCGAGTACGCCCGCTTAATGTGCGACATTATCGCCCTGGCGTTTCAGACGGATCGCTCGCGCGTCGCGACGTTGCTCATGTCGCGAGACCTGTCCGGGCAGGTCTACCCGTTCCTCAATGTGCGCGACGACCACCACAGCTACTCGCACTCGAACGAAGGCCCGGAGTACCAGTCGATCGTCAAGTTCCACGTCGAGCAGTACGCCTACCTCATCGACCGCCTTGCGAAGATGCAGGAAGGGGACGGCACGTTGCTCGACAATTCGTGCCTGATGTTCGTGTCGGAACACTGGAACGCACACAACGGCAACCAAGTGCCGCTGGTCCTCGCCGGTGGGCTGGGCGGTCAATTAAAGACAGGACGCTCGCTGGACTACCTGCAAGCCGGTAATGACAAGCGCAAGCTGTGCAGCCTGTATCTCTCGCTGATGGATCGCATGGGGCTAGAACTGCCGCAGTTCGGCGACTCGAAAGAACGGCTGGCCGGCCTATAGCGGTGATTTCGGCAGAGTGGTCATCAAGTTCGGCTCCGAAACGTGTTTTGGTCTCTCTGCCTGTGTCGCCCTTTCTCGACTGCCAACATCAAGTCCTTCACTGAGAACACTGCCCTCGTCACTGGCGGGCCACACCATGTCTGACAATGTTGAGACTACCAAATCGTTCCTGTCCCATAACAGCCGCGACAAGCCGGCAGTGGAAGTCATCAAAGGGTTGCTTGAACGCGGAAACCTAGAACGCGGTGAGCGTCCCATCCCTTGTTGGTTCGACAAGGACGATCTGCGTTCCCAGGGAACATGGATGTCACAGCTTGAAGACGCCGTCGCCACCTGTGGTTCGGCAGTTGTCTTTTATGGCCCGGACGGGCACGGCCCGGTTCACAAGTATGAGATTGACCTGCTGCTCAAGCGGGCGATGTATGAGCGGGGCCGAGACGCCTCCGGTTGGTTCTCGTCTTGCTTCCGGGGGCCAAGGAAAGCGCGATTCACGGCTTTATCTCGTTGCACATGTGGGCGGACTTCCGGTAGGGGCTGGATGACGCGGCCGCGTTGCAGCGGTTGCGAGCCTTCATTCTCGGTGAGGCCCCCAAGTCCGGTCCTGGCGACGATCCCAAGGTTCCCAAGCCCGAGATCGAACCGTATCGCGGTCTCGAACCTTTCGAGGGCAAGCACGCGATCTACTTCTTTGGCCGCGACAACGAGATCAAGGAACTCTGCGGTCGCTTGCAGGAGTGGCCGTTTACGGCCGTCATCGGTGGGTCGGGCAGCGGCAAGTCCTCGATCGTGCGAGCCGGTTTGCAGACCGAACTGGCGACGCAGGAACGCCCGACACTCGCCCACACCACGACCATCACCGTGCGGCCGGGATCCAATCCGATCCGCGCTTTAGCCGATCAGCTCGCGGCTTCGCTGCCCGAACCGTCCGCCACGGTCACTGAGCGACTGAAGCTCGTCGAGGATTTCGATCAACAGTTCCGCACGGGCTCGGACAAGCTGCTCAACGTGCTCAGCAGCCTCTATCCCAAAGATGACCAACACATCTTGCTGGTGATCGATCAGTTCGAGGAACTCTTCACGCACAGCACGGAAATGCAGCAAGTAAAGCGGGAGGGCGAGGCTCCCGCCGAGCCGCGAGCGAGTGACAGTCACCAAGCGCAATTCGTCGAACTGCTGGCAGCGGTGACGAAGAGTCAGCTCGATCGGTTGCGGATCGTGATCACGCTGCGAGCCGACTTCTTCGATCGCTGCCTGAGTCTTCCGACGCTGAAGTCCCTGATCGAGAACCGCACCTTGCTGGTGGGCAAACTGTCGGACGACGCCTTACGCACGGTGATCGAAAAACCGGCCCTCCAAGTGCGGGCGTACTTCGAGAAGGGCTTGGTCGCTCGCATCCTCAAAGACGTCGAGAACCAGAACGGCTCGCTGCCGCTGTTGCAACATGCCTTGAAGGAGTTGTGGGAGCAGCGTCGCTTCGGCTTCCTCACCGATGACGCCTACGACGAGACAGGCGGCGGCGAAGGTGCCTTGAAGAAACGCGCCAACGCCACGCTCCAGCATCTGAATCCAGACCAGCGTGAGATCGCGAAGAACGTCTTCCTGCGCCTGACAACACTGGGCGAAGGCGTTAGCGACACGCGCCGCCGGGTTCGCAAGTACGAACTGTATCCCGAGCAGACTGATCCCCGCGTGATCGACGCTGTGCTGAAGGATTTGAGTTCGCAGGCCAACCGCCTGATCGTCACGAACGACGATGGCACCGTCGAAGTGACTCACGAAGCGTTGATTCAACGCTGGGACATGTTGAAAGGCTGGCTCGCCGAGAATCGCGATGACAAACGTCTGCACGACCGCTTGCGTGACGCCGCCAACGAATGGGCCGACTCGAAACACGATCGCGACTCCAGCTATCTCTGGGAGGGAGGCCGCCCCGACCTCGCCGAGAATTTCGATCAGTCCCATCCCAACATGCTGACCACCCTCGAACGCGAATTCCTCGGAACCTGCATCGCCAAACGCGAACACGCGAAGAGCCAAAAAGAAGAAGAGGAACGCGAAAAGCTACGGCAACAAGAGGCGCTGACAAAAGCCGAAGCAGCACGCGCTCGACTGGCCGAAGAGAAGGAAGCGGAAGCCCGCGTGAATGCCGCGAAGCAAAACAGTCTGAAGCAGGTCGGATTCGTCGTCGCTGGAGTCGCCCTTGTCGCGGCGGTGATCGCGGGATGGGAGAGCTGGATCGCATCGAAAGCGAAGAACACGGCACAGCAGAAGGAACAAGCCGCCACGAAAGCAGAGGGCAAGGCGACCGCAAGCGAACAGAAGGCCCAGCAACAACAAGCAGAAGCCAACCGTGAGAATGCCAACTTCTATTGGCGTTTGGCCGTCAACGCTCGAAGAGACGGCGAGCGTCTCAAGGCGGCTCACCTTTTTCTGCGAGGAGCCAAGTCGTTGGACGCGATTAGACCACCTCATCGGACGCCTGAGGACGACAGCTTCATTCGAGTGAATAGTCACGCGGCACATATAGTTGACCAAACGATCGTCCGAAAATGGGTTCACGATGAGCCTATCCAAGGCGCACAATTCAGCCGTGACGGATCGCGAGTTCTGACGTGGAGCGGAGATTTCCAAACTAAAAAAGGCGAGGTGCGGTTGTGGGACGTGACCAAGTCCGAGCGGATCCAGACCTTCAAACACGACGAATTTGTCAGTGGCGTGCAATTCAACCGCGACGAGTCGCGCGTGCTGTCCTGGGGATCTGACACGACGCGACTCTGGGATGTGAATCAGTCCGAACCGCTCCAGACCTTCAGACACATCAGTGGTGGGCTTCCCCGCGTTTGTTGGGCGCTGGGTTAGGGATGAAACAGACCGGGTGACATGATCAAGAACTCCGCAGGAGTTGGTGTTGCCGTGGGGAGTCTTTTTCGCCGTGAGTGGGCG
>SXKJ01000062.1 GCA_005778115.1 Planctomyces sp.
AAGGCGCTAGCCGCGGGTTCTTTTCCTCGACCCGCGGCTAGCGCCTTGCGGCTCACGAATTCGTCTTCAACACGAATGGCGGAGAGCCAGTTTTTGAAACGCGATCATTACGCGCACTTTTTGATTTCGCTCAAGCCGGGCGGAAGTCCCGCCTCGGATTCGTAGCGGTGATACAGCGTGCGATGCGGGAACGGCAGTTCGATGCCGAGTTCATCGAAGCGGTTCTTGATGCGCCGCAGCAACTCGCGCCTCACGGGGAGCTGCTGATTCGGTTTCGTCTTGAACGAAAACTTGAGCGTGACCGCGGAATCCCCCAAGGCGTCGACGAACGGTGGCAGCGAGTCTTCGACGATCATCGGGCCGAAAGTCTTGTCGGCGCGAAGCTCTCGCGAAAGTTCGGTGAGCACGCTCATCACATGATCGACATTCTCTTTGTAGGCCACGCCGACCTCGACGATTGCTCGTGACCAGCCGTGCGTTTCATTGCTGACGCTCGTGATCGTTCCGTTGGGGATGAAATGCACGACGCCACTGCTGTCTCGCAGCACCGTCATGCGCAACGTGATGCGTTCGACTTGGCCGGTCATCTCGCCGATGCGAATGGTATCGTTGAGCATGTACTGGTTCTCCAACAACATCACAAAACCCGAGAAGTAGTCCTTAATCAGATTCTGTGCTCCGAACGCGACCGCCAAGCCGAAGGCCGCCACACCGCCGACGAGGACAGTGATGTTGGCTCCGCACTCTTCCAGAATCATTAAGGAGCCGACGATGAAAATGGCGACCGTGCAGGCGTTTTGAAACACGCCAACCAGCGTGCGTGCCCGGTTCTCGCGTTCGATGGAAGAACCGCGAACCGTTCCCCCCGCAACCAGATTGATCGTCCGGCTGGAGAAGAAGTGCGAGAGATAATTCATCACAAACATGCCCAGCACCAGCAGCAGCACTCGCGGGCCATGATCGAGCAGCCACTGCGAAGCGTTACGGAGCGTGAACGGGTTTCGGAGTTCCTCTACCGTTTCCTTAGCCGTCGCCGCTTCCAATCGCGACTGCGCCGCTTCCTGCAAGACGAGAATCTGTTCCGATTGCAGCGAGCCCAACTCCGATCGCCTATCGTTGAGCCGATCAGTCGCATCGGTCACATCCGCCTGAGCCGCCGCAAATCGCTGCCGAGCCTCCGCCGCTCCCGTTCGCAATTCTTGAAGTTCCGCAGCGGTCGCTCCCTCTTTCTCGCGCTGGACCAATTCTGATTCCAGTTGCGTCCGCGTGGCCTGCGCCAGCTCGGCTTTCTTACGAGCCAACACCAGCATCTTCTGCTGCTGAACGATCAGCTTCTGCAAATCGGCGATGCGTGCCGCGATGGACCGGGTTTCTTCCTGAGCCTCTTCGGCCTCCTGTTCTTTCCTCCGAGCCTCTTCCTCGGCCTGCATCAACTCCGGGTCATCGTCCTCCGACTTTTCATCCGCTGTGGGCTTGTCTTTAGCTTCGTCAGGCTTGTCTTTCGTGTCGTTCGGCTTCTCGGCATCGTGTTCCGAGTCCTTCGAGTCCGCCGACTTCCTGCCGCGATCATGTTCTTTGTCAGCAGATTTGGATTCCTCTTCCGGTTTCGGTTTCGCTCCGGTCAATTCGTCTAGGGCGGCCTGATCGAGCTGTGTCTTGCGCCGCAACGTGGCGACTTCGTCACGCAAAGCCTTGCGTTCCTCCAGCGCGAGTTCGAAGAGTTCTTTCGCGAGCTTGCGCTGCTTCTCGACCGACACGAGCTCCTTTTCCAACGCCAGCGCCTTCACCGATTTGCCGTCGGCCTTGAGCTTCTCGAGCGACTCACGCTTCTGTTCCAGCTCGCGATCGAGTCCCTGAAACTCTTTTTCCGCCTTCGCATATTCGCCGGCGGGATCGTTGAGCTCGGACTCCAATTCTTTCAGCCGGGCGTGCTCGTCTTCGAGCGTCTGCCGCAGATCGGCGATTCGCTCGACATCAGATGTCTCCGCTTTCGGCGCGGCGACTTTCGGCTCGTCCGCTTGAGAGGTCGCAATCGCAAAAACAACGAAACAGCGAACAACAAAATTCGACAAGCCCATGAAGTCGTCCTTCCTTGGATGACCGGCGATGCGAGTTCGGCAAAGGGGCGGGACTATGCCAAACTCCCCCGAACGCGGCAATCTCAGGAGTGACGCACGGCGTCCTGGCGCACGAGGGGCTCGATCGCATCGCGAAGCTCGGCGTCTTCACCTACAAAAACGGTATCACGGCTGTCGGCCATTCGTGTTGAAGACGAATTCGTGAGCCGCAAGGCGCTAGCCGCGGGTCGAGGAAAAGAACCCGCGGCTAGCGCCTTGCGGCTCTCATGGCACCGAAATCAACAGGAATGGCGGAGAGCCCTTTTTCTCTTCCACGTCACAGGTCTCACCAAGGAACCGCGAAATGTCTTATGACCTCTCTCGTCGCGAGTGTTTACAAGCGATTGGCCTCGGTGCCTGGACCGCTGGTGCGATGTCATTCACCTGGCCAGCCTTGGGCATCGCACAAGAACCGAAGCCCGTCAACGTGCCGCCGCTGAATCGTTTCTCGCGAGTTGTCCAAGACTGGTTCGTCGATCAAGTGCGGAGCATCGAAGAGCGCATCCTCGCCGACCAAGCCGCGCTCAAGACGAAGGCCGATGCGGAGGCGTACGTTCGCAAAGTCCAGCAGAAGATTCGCAACAGCTTCGGCCCGGAGCCGGACCGGACACCGCTCAATGCGTGCGTGACGAAGGTCATTGAACGCGAGCAATACCGCATCGAGAACGTGATCTTCGAGAGCCGCCCCGGGTTCCTCGTCACGGCCAACGTCTATATCCCGAAGAATCGCAAAGGCCCGTTCCCCGGAGTCATCGGTTCGTGCGGCCATTCGGCCAACGGCAAAGCGGGTGATGCGTATCAACCGTTCGCACAGACGCTGGCGAAGCTGGGCTACGTCTCATTGATCTTCGATCCGATCGGACAAGGGGAACGCTTGCAGTACGTCGATGAGCAACTGAAGCCGAAACGCGGGATCGGCGTGGCCGAGCATCTGCACGCGGGGAATCAGCAGTTCCTGGTCGGCGAGTTCTTCGGCGCGTGGCGAGCATGGGACGGCATTCGTGCTCTCGATTATTTACTGTCGCGAGATGACGTCGATCCGAAGCATGTCGGCATCACGGGCAACTCCGGCGGCGGCACGCTGACGACGTGGCTGTGCGGACTCGATCGCCGTTGGACGATGGGCGCGCCCGGCTGCTTCGTCACAACGTTTCGCCGCAACCTTGAAAACGAACTGCCGGCTGATACCGAACAATGCCCTCCACGAGTGATCGCCGAGGGACTCGATCACAGCGATTTCCTCGCCGCGATGGCTCCCAAGCCGGTCATCATCCTGGCGAAAGAGCGTGACTACTTCGACGTGCGCGGCGCGACCGAAGCGTACCTGCGGCTCAAGCGGATCTACTCACTGCTCGGCCAACCAGACAACGTGCAGTTTCAGATCGGCCCGACCGAACACGGTTACTCGATCGAAAACCGCGAAGCGATGTACCGCTTCTTCAACCGAGCAGTCGGCCTGCCCACGATTGAATCGGAGCCAGAGCCGGTCATCGAAAAAGACGAAACGCTCGCCTGCACGCCGCATGGACAAGTCGCCGAGTTGAAGTCGCGCACGGTCTTCTCCTTCACCAGCGAGAAGTCTCGCGAGTTGGCCGCGAAGCGCAAGCCGCTCGGCGGTGACCAACTCAAGACCGCGTTAAATGAAGTGCTCAAACTCCCGGTAGGGTGGGTCGAGTCATCGAGACCCACCACGACCAGCGCAAACGATGGTGGGTCTCGTACCTCGACCCACCCTACGAAGTCATTCGACACCCCTCCCGAATTCCGCATCCTGCGAGCGATCAAGCGCAACTACCCGAAGCCGCACGCCACGCACTACGCCATCGAGACCGAGCCGAACATGCTCGCGGTCGTCACGATGCTCAGCGACAAACCGCATTACTCTCGCCCGCCGCAGAACGTCGGCCGAGCCGTGCTGTATGTCGCTCATCACTCGGCCGACGCCGAATTAACCGACGAACCGCTGATTCGTGAACTGCTCGCCGCCGAACCGGGAACCGCGTTCTATGCCCTCGACGTGCGCGGCATCGGCGAGTCGCGTCCCGACACCTGCGGCTCCGACCAATTCGCTCGGCCATACGGCAGCGATTTTTTCTACGCGGCGCATTCGATCATGCTCGACCGCCCGTATGTCGGCCAGAAGACGTTTGACGTGCTGCGCGTCCTCGACTGGCTGTCGTCGTTCGGTCAACGCGAAGTCCACCTCGCCGCCAAAGGCTGGGGGACGCTCCCGGCCCTCTTCGCCGCCGTGCTCGCGAAAACGGTCACGCAAGTCACGCTCAAAGAGTCGCTCGACAGTTACGCCAGTCTCGCCGAAGACGAAGACTACAAATGGCCGCTGTCATCGTTCGTCCCGGGCGTGCTATCGCGATTCGATTTGTCGGATTGCTACCGTGAGCTAGGCGGAAAGAAGTTGCGGCGAGCGTAACTTTGGAACGCCTTTCTCTTGGCCGAATGATCCAGAGTTGTGGGACGGTATTTGTGTGAGGCTCGATCACCAAAGTCGTTGGAGATCCCACTTTCGCGATGACAAATGCCAGAGTATTCCGACCGTGATGTTGTTGGAGGCGAAGTGGACTTCGAATGGAACGACGCTAAGGCCGAATCAAACGCAGAGAAGCATGGCGTCTCGTTTGCGGAGGCCATGACCATTTTTTGCCGACACGCTGTCAAGACTATGAAGATGGCAACTTCCCCTAATCCACCAGTGGCAGACGATGACCTTCAACCGGAATACAACTTTCGGTCGATGCGCGGCGTGGTCCGTGGCAAGTACGCGGCGCGCTATCGCGAACGATTGCGCATGGTGCGTCTCGCGGCAGACGTATCGGCCGCATTCGCGGATGAGGCGGCGGTAAATGCTGCGTTGCGGGAGTACCTCCGTTCGCATCAGGAACACCAGACCATCAACCCAAGCCAATCAACGGCTGGCTGATGGAGTGGTGGGCTTGTGGGGTCGCGTGTACGCACCGCCGACGTCACCGAGGACTGACGATGAAAGCCAAGCCCAACGTCGCAGCCGAGCAACTCGCCCGCCTCCGCGCCGAGGATGAGCCATTACGTCCTATGCTCGAATCCGAGATGACCAATCCCCGTCCTGCCGGATCTCTGAACGAACAACGCCACTCATTCCGGTACGCTGCATTCATCAGTTATCGGCACGTTGAACCGGATCAGGCATGGGCCAAGTGGCTCCATACCTCGCTGGAAACCTACCGTGTTCCCGGAAGCCTGTTGTCCAAAGGATTACCTCCAAGATTGGGTAAGCTCTTTCGAGACAACGAGGAGTTGACAGCTGTGCCGGACCTTGGGGCCGAAATCGAAGAGGCATTGCGCGCCTCACGATTCCTGATCGTCGTTTGCTCGGCGAAGACTCCCGACTCCTCTTGGGTCAACAAGGAAATTCAATTCTTTCGGAAGTTGGGCCGTGATGCCCATATCCTTGCGTTGCTGGTTGAGGGTGAACCGGAGGTGGCTTTTCCCAGGTCGCTCTGCGAGGTGTCAACTGACGCAGCAGCAGATAAACATCGGGCCGAGCCGCTCGCCGCAGACGTGCGATTCGTGGCGGGAGAGAGTAGTCGCCTGCGCCGACGACTTGCCTTGCTCCGTATCGCATCGCGGTTGCTTAACTGCCGCTTCGACGACCTGCTCCAACGGGACGCAGAGCGACGACGAAGGCGAATCTACCAAGCCGGGTTGGTGACGATGCTTGTCGGACTCACCGTGCTTTCGACGACGGGCTTCGGATTGTATTGGCAAGAACAAGCGGCCAAGTTGCAGATACAAAGCGATGCACGCAGAGAGACTGACAAGCTCAAGCAGTCGCACCGCCAAGAACAAGCCTTAGCGGCCAAGGGTCGTGTGATGGCTCAACTTCCCGATCTGAGGCGGCGGGCACTTTGGGCCCAGGCACAAACCCTTATTTCAGAGGTAAGAACTCTGCATGACCCAGATTCAGATCCTGCGGTAGGTGAGGAATTGGCACGCGAGGATTCCAATATCCGACTCCTCGAAAAGTTGGATGTTATCCGGATGCGTAAGGCGGCACTTGCAGCGGAGAACCCAGACAAGGTCTGGAATGCTGGCGAAATCCGTCAGGCTTACCAGAAAGCGTTTCTTCAAGCTGGGTACGCTTTCTCTGGTAGTGATCGAGAGGAAGTAATCATAACCGCGTCCAATAAGCTGGAAGCTTCGTCAATCAAGGACGAATTGGTTGCCGCTCTTGATGACTGGGCCTGGGGTGTCAAAGAGGATGATGCGGATGTGATTTGGGAAACGACCGCTCGTGTGACCGGAAGAGAGTGGCGGAAAGAACTCCGGATCACTTCTCTGTCCGCGCCTGAGGCGCTTTGGTTGATTCGCGAAGTTCCAATCAACGACTTTACTCCCGCACTGGTAACGGGGCTGGGCTTCACGATGCGCCTATTCATCATCGGTGACAAGCATCATGCCGTTAACTGGATGGAAGCAGGAGCGAAGCACTATCCGTCGGACTTCTGGGTGAACTTCTATCTTGGGATCGAATACATGCGGCTCAAAGACGTCGAGTCTGCCACTGGGGCGTTTCGTGCGGCCGTAGCCCTCCGCCCCGACGCCCTTCTTCCTCGCAAATGCCTTGATAAGTGCCGGGAAGAAATCAAGAGCCGCCGCTGAGGGGCATACAAGGGATCGAAGTAGCCGAGCCAAGTATGGTCGGCTCGCGGCGACTTTGGATGGTCTCCACAATCACTACGGTTTCAACTTCTCTCACTCCGCGAACAGGGGCCGGTACTTCTTCGATGAGTACAGGCGGAAGTGGACGTCGCGAAGATACTCGTAGGGGCCGTCTTGGCGGATGCTGTCCACGAGCGAGGCGATCTGCAATTGCGAGCGGTATGCTTCGATGCTTCGCAGCTTGTGTTGAAAGACATCGTCGTTGCCGCGGACTTCCAGATTCGGAGCCTCCAGGAAGTCGCAGTAGATCGCCAGTTCGAAGAGTTGCGGAACGGCCAGCGGTGCGCCGAGTTCCGGCCAGATGTCGCCGGACGCATGGAACAGGCTGATCGCCAATTCGTTGTGCGTGATCTGATGATCGGGATGCAGGTCGGTCGGCGTCGGGACGAACACGCAGGTCGGACGGAACTCGCGCAGGTAATAGGTGAAGGCGTTTTGCAAACCGACGTAGCCCTCAATCGCTGGCTCCAGGTTGCGTGCCGCGCGGCGACCGATGTACGCCGTCAACCCGCCGTCCGGATAGTTGATGTAGCTCACACGATCGCGAGCGATGCCGAGCATCTCGAAAGACTCGTAGGTCTCCGCACGGCGGATCTTGGCGATCGAGTCGCGATGCTCGGCTCGGCAATAACCGAGGCAGCCGTCGGTCACGATCAGCACTTGCACGTCGATGCCTGCCTGCCGTGCGGCTTGCATCGTCAAACCCGCTCCGATGCAGAGGTCGTCGTCGTGTGGTGCAACGAACAGCCAAGTGGCTCCCGGAACGCTCCCCTCGATGACCTCGGCCAGCTTGTCTGTCCGCTTCTTGAGGCCGTTCTCTAGGCGAGTGAAACGGAAGGGGGCGACCTCTCGCGTTGATGAGGTCAGGTCGGAAGGCATGGCGAACGATTGCGTGGATGGTGGCATGAGAATTCGAGTCCAATCGTGGGGCAGGTTTTCAACCTGCCCGAAAGAGAAGGGCAGGTTGAAAACCTGCCCCACGCGACAACAAGATCGGCCAACAATCTATCGCTCGCGATGCGGAGATCAATTGATTCCCGGCGAGAAACAGAGACTTCAGGGATCGAAAGCACTGGCTTGACCAGACTGCGTGATCGGCAAAACGATCGTGGCCCTCAGAGCCGGCAGAGTTCGCCAGCCAGCCAATTTCTCAGCGGCTTGAATCTCTTTCCGATTTTCCGCCCTTCATTTTCCGCCAGCTTCCGGCCCTTTCGCAGACAAGCTGGCGAAAAATGAAGGGCGAAAAATGAGGCCAACGTCGGCTGAATCAGAGCCGACCGACCCAGCTCAAGAGTTGCCGCAGAAACTTCGCGTAATCGCCACCGACCTCGACTCCGTTGGCCTGCGGTGCTTGAGCTGCAACTCGTGGCACACCCCAATCGACCAGCGGGCCGACCCAATGCGGTGCGACATCAGTAGCCAGCGCGGCCGTTCGACCACGTCCGAGTTCACCGACGACCAACAACGGATGCTGATCGAGCGGCACGAACTGAAACTCGTGTCCGATCCATTGAGCTGTGAAGCGTTGCGCCTCCAGTAACACGGACGCGGTGGGCTTTGCCGTGAAGCAATTGAAACCGCCAATCACCGGCGGCCGAGAATCCCACGGCAGACCGGTCACGGCCAGATGCTCCGCGACCCGCCGTACGAGCACCGGTTGATCGCAGTTCATGCGATCGTCCTCTGACGCGATCTCCACCGGCAAGATATGACCGACCGGAGTGCCGTCCCAATCGCCACCGAGTCCGTGAAACGATTCCCAGCCGCCGATCATGATCAAGCCGGCTCCGCCCGCGACCTGTTCGATCAACTTGCGCTGCGCCGCCGCGTCCATCCGCGCCGCCGGATAATCGCTGACGATGACCAACGCTCGCGGTACATCGAATACCTCGACGGAGGCCGGTTCGTGGCTCGGAACATAATCGAGCGACCAACCCCAACCGTGCATCAGCCCGGCCAAGTACGCCGCTGCGTCGCGCAGGTGGGTGTCGCCGAGATACAGGATCGAATTCGCCATGACTGAAAGTCCTTCGTGAGGCTGGCTTGATTTTTGAAGAGTGAGTCTCTGGAGTAAGCACGCACGCACTGCCGTGCAGGAAACGTTTCTGAGTCCCGTCAGGGACGACCGATAATAGCCCAGCACTTGAGTGCTGGGAAAAGAAGCACGCGAGAAGTTAAGAGTCCCGTCAGGGACGACAGAGGCTCGCGGCGTTGCCTGTCGTCCCTGACGGGACTCAGGGTTTACGTCTATTCTCAAACCCAGCACTCAAGTGCTGGGCTATTTTCAGATGTCCCTGGCGGGACAAAGCAGCCAATCCAACCGCCCGTTTCAATGCCACAGAGAAAGATCAACAATGCTTGAAGGCAACGCGCTCGTCGGTCAGTCGGGAGGTCCGACGTCGGTTATCAATGCGTCACTGGCTGGGGTCGTCGAGACGGCGTTGAAGAGCAAATCCATTCGCCGCGTGTTCGGCATGAGGTTCGGCATCGAAGGGGTGCTCGGCAACGTCTTGCTGGATCTCGGAGCCGAATCGGCCGAGACGTGGAAGGGACTGCGGACCACCCCCAGCAGTGCTTTGGGATCCAGCCGGCTAAAGTTGAAGGATGAGCATTTCGCGCCAGTGCTGAAGTGTCTGAAGAAGTACGACGTCCGCTATCTCTTCATGATCGGCGGCAACGACACGATGGACACGATTCATCGAGTCGTGGAATACGCTCGCCGTCACGGCCACGAGATGCGCGGCGTTGGCGTGTCGAAGACCGTGGACAACGATCTGTTCGGCACCGATCACACGCCCGGTTATCCGAGTGCCGCACGGTTTGTCGCTCTGAGCGTGCAGCAGGCAGGACTCCTCGCGCGGGACATGCAGCGAGTCGATCAGTTTGTGATCTTCCAGACGGTCGGCCGGAGCGCCGGTTGGCTGCCGGCCGCCGCCGCGCTCGCCAAGTCAAATCCAGACGATGCTCCGCACATCCTGCTGTTGCCAGAGCGGCCTTTCGATCGCGATCGGTTCCTCGCTGCCGTGATGAAAGCTCACCGAAAGTTCGGCTTCGTGTCGATCGTCTGCGGCGAGGGAATCACGAACGCAGACGGCTCGCCGGTCAGTGCGTCACAGACACGCGACAAGTTCAACAATGTCGAATTCGGAGCAATGGGGGGCACGAGCGCCGCGATGCAACTGCATCGGCTCATCAGCCAGGAGTTCGGCTGGCGCGGCGAGTTCCAAGTCACCGAGTCGCTGCAAATGTGCGCGGCCGATCGAGTCGTGCCGCTCGACATCAACGAAGCCTACGGCTGTGGCAAGCAAGCGGTGAAGCTGGCCGAGAAGGGGACCAGCGGCGTGATGGTGACAATCGCGCGTGAATCGAAACCCGGACAACCCTATCGCGCCGGTTTCGGCACAATCCCGCTCTCTGAGGTCGCGAACCACGAACGACCGTTGCCCGATAACTTCATCACCCCCGACGGGATGTTCGTCACGAAAGCATTCCTCGATTACGCCCGGCCGCTCGTCGGTGAACTGCCAAAGTTCACGAACCTCGCCCCGCTCGCCAAGGACATTCATATTCGGCCACTCTGAGATCAGCAACATGAATACCACCAACGAACGATACGCCAAGTTTGCCCTTGTCCGCGACATGCTCGACACGCCGGAGATCATCGCGCGATTCCAGCCGAATCAATCGGCTGAGATCGCCACAGACATCGCGAGCGTGGGAAAGTTGTTCATGACCGGCGAAGGTTCCAGCCGCATCTTTCCGGCGAAGAACGCGATCGCGTATGCGCGGCGGCAAGGCTGGCCACTGGAACTGCACACGGAAGCGGGGCGGCAGTCGAAGGAATACGACCTCGCGAATTGGGCGGTCTTCGCATTGTCGAATTCGGGACGCACGGCCGAGGTCATTGAGCTGTATCAATCGCTGCGTGAGCGTGGTCACTCGCAGCTCTTCAGTCTGACCGCGTTTCCCGATTCCAAGTTAGGCTCGCTGGCCCGGCGAGCTTTCGTGCTGTCGTGCGGTCCAGAAGGAGCCGTCGCCGCGACCAAGAGTGTCATTGAGCAAGCTCTGTTTCACCGCGCGCTGTTGGAGCAGGTCGCGAAATGCCCGGCACTGGGATCGCAATTGCCTGTTCTGAGCAACCAGTTTCGAGAAGCGCTCACGCTGCCGATCCCCGCCGAACTGGTGGACAAACTCGCGAACGCGAAGACGATCTATTGGGCCGGACGCAACGACGGCGTCGCCGAAGAGCTGACGCTGAAGACGAACGAGATCACTCGCAAGCGGTCGGACTTTCTCGAAGGGACTTATGCGGTTCACGGGATCGAAGAGGTGATGGACCCCAGTGACGTCGTGATCTGGATTGATCCCTATGCCGGCTCGATGAGCAAGTTCGAGGACGTGCTGGTGAAAGGAGTCAAGCTGACGGTAATCGCGATCTCGTCGCAGCCGACGCCGTTCCCGACGATTCGCATTCCCGACGGTGGCGACCTGTCTGGCTTTGTGCAAATGGCGGCTGGTTGGAATCTGCTCGTTGAGATTGGTATCGCCTTGGGGATTAACCTCGATAAGCCGGAACGAGCACGCAAGGTTGGCAATGAATTTATTGGGTAGTCAGATGCGACGGGGGCGGCCACTCCATCGAACCGCGGCTAGCGCCGTGCGGCTCAGGAACGGACGGCCTGTCGCCAGTCGTCCTGGCGGAGATCGTTGTTGCGGTAGAGCTCGATCAGGCGTTCGAGCATGGTGATGTCACAACGGAACTGGTCGCCCCGTTCGGTATCGGCCATGCGGCGCGGGCGGTCCCATTCGCGGACGACGCTGACGCTGGGGACGATGTCCACGCCGTCACGCACCGCCGCGTCGACCGACTCGAAGTGATGGTGTTTGGTCAGCAGCGTGCGATCCGCTTCCAGCACCAGTGTGAAACCGTGATCGCCGTAGGCTTCCGAGAAGGCTCCGTCGATCGTGATTGCCTTGCCGCTGCGTTTGATCGGCGATTCGCCCGCTTCAATTCTGACCGGGACATGGCCGTTGACGATCAGGCCGCGATCGGGATCGACGCCGAATTCGGCGAGCACCTTTTCGCAGAACCACGCTTCGTGGATCAGATGGAAGTACGGATCCTTGGTCTCGTGATGCGGTCTCTTATCGGCGATGAAGTCCCGTTCGAGCGTGGCAATGCGGTCCTTGCCGAACAACGGCGAGCGTGGGCCGCTCCACAAATACCAAAGCAGATCGAGGTGTTGCTCCTGCCGCTGCTCCGTCGCACGGGCGATAACTCGTTCAATCGCGTCGAACATCGCACGGCCGCTGAGTTCCTCGCCTTCGAGCGGCATCGGCAGGAACTCACCTTGTTCATCGCAGGGGACACAACCGTGGAAGATCAAATGATCGTCACGCTTCAAATACATCGAGCCGATGCCCGCAATGTATTGCAAGTGCTCGGCCAGTTTCTGGCTGTGAGTAAAAGAGTGCTTCAACCGATTCATGCACTCGCGTTCTTCCGGAGAGAGGGCATAGGGATCGGCGGGGTCGATAGTCGGGAGGTGGGTGTCTCGCAACGGATAGGTCACGCCATCGACTTCAATCGTGCCGCGAGCATGGTCGATTCGATGGAGCAACCGGCGATGCTCCAGCTTCCATTCTGGATTGCGGGCGAGCATCTGCCCTTCCAGTTTGAACTGCATGATGGCCGCCGCCTTTTGCATCCGGGCGACGATGAGATCTTCACGCATCCCGCTGGTCGTGGGATAGAAGTGCTTGGCCGGATCGTCGGCGTAGACGGTTCGCACGAGATGTTCGAGTGGCATCAGCGGGATGCTGTAGCCTTCTTCAAGCTGCCTCAGGCAGCGATACCGCAGCGAGACTCGCAAGACGTGGCAGATCAGAGCTTCATGTCCCAGGCCGGCACCGAGCCACGCCGCGTCATGATTGCCCCAGATGAACGAGACGTTCGGCTGGTCTCGCAGGTAGTCGACCACGCGATCGCCGCGCGGCCCGCGATCCCAGCAGTCGCCGCCGATAATCAACTCGTAGATCGCCAGGTTGCGGATCAGTCGGCCGGTGATGTGAATCAGGTGCAGTGCTCGTCCGCGCGTCAGCAATTGATCGACAATCGCCTCGACGAACTCGCGGCCTCGTTCAGCCGTCGGCTCGTGCAGGATTTCCGAGAACAGCGCAGCGTACTCGCGAGGAAAGACCTGTACCGCACGCTTCCGGCTGTAGCGTGAGGCCAGGACACGCACCAACTCGAACTGATGCCGCAAGGTCCGCCGGGCGAAGGCTCGCAGCTCTTCGCGGTCGGTCAGAGTCTGCTCCAGTCGCAGCGTGACCTCGGCCGGATAGAAGATCAGCGTCAGGAACTCCTGGAGCTGTTTGGGCTCCATTCGGCGTTGAAAGAGGTACTCGACCAGCGGCCGCAGCGTTCCTGACGCATTGTTGATGACGTGCCGCAGCTTTTTGTCCTCGCCGTGGATGTCGCTGATGACATGCACGGTCCCCTTGGGAAGCGTGAGCACCGCCGATAGCCGCGCGATCTCGGCCAGTGCCGAGTCGATGTTGGGGAACTCGCGAGCCAGGGCACGGAGCATTGTCAGTTCATAACGGCTCGGCTCAACATGCCGTCCATCAGGCTGGCCGATCGACTCATCTGTAGGGAATTCATTCACAGAAACTTGCTCACACGATTAAGGAACACGGGAAGGGTGCGTCGCGGCCGGCAGTCGGCGTGTGAGAGTCTAACTGGGTGGCGATTCCGAGTCGCTGACGATGGATGGGCTCGTCAGACACGGTTCAGTCAGCGAGATGAAGTTTCCAGACAATCAGGACTCACCAAGTTTTGCGCTCGCGGATAAACAGACGTGTGCTTATAGTCCACCCCGGTTGGTTTGACGACGCGACTCGCTGCGTTGGTTCTTTTGGATCCACAGGCTGCTTCCTCCATCGCCTTTCCCACCTGGTGAGCCACCATCCTTGGCTCCTTTCGATTCGGCCCGGAAAGTCCGCAGGGCCGACAATGATTTTTGGGAGAGCGAGCAAGTGGGAAAGAAGTTGTACGTTGGTAATTTGAGCTACGAAGTATCGAGCTCGGACTTGGAAACCTTGTTCGGCCAGTTTGGCACGGTGCAGAGTGCTCAAGTCATCCAAGACCGGGACACCGGTCGGAGCAAAGGTTTCGGATTCGTCGAGATGGGGGATGATAATTCCGCCAACGAAGCGATCCGCGGCCTGCACGAGAAGGATCACAACGGACGTCCGTTGACCGTCAACGAAGCTCGTCCCCGCGAAGAGCGCGGTGGCGGAGGTGGCGGCGGCCGTGGTGGCTACGGTGGAGGCGGCGGCGGCCGCGGCGGATACGGTGGAGGTGGCGGCGGCTACGGCCGTCGCTAAGCCCCTGGCTTCGCAAGGAAACTCGAAAGCCGAAGGAACACACCGGTGTTCCTTCGGCTTTTTCTTTGGCATGAACCCGAACGAATCCTCGCACTGCCGTCCGCACTCATCTTAGCCCCAATACCGTTCAATTCGGATTAACAAAATCGCAGCCTCCTGCGACTGTGTGGATGTAACAAGTCCCACGTAGCAAGGAGGCTGCGATGAGTTTTTTTGAGTCATGATGCCGACGTTGCGGTGCGCTGGTCCACGGCGG
>SXKJ01000063.1 GCA_005778115.1 Planctomyces sp.
GATCCATGAGCCAGATTCCTTTCTGACTGAAGCGTTTTCAGTTGGTCCTGTTAGGAATCTGGCTTTTCTTTTCTCTCCTTCGTTTCTGAAACCCCACTTTCTTCGACGCCAAATCGTTCACGGCGTTGCCTTTCAGGGCTTGAGAGTCCACGACTTCTGTTACCCAGGGCGTTGCCCTGGGCTTTCGAGTGTTGACCCTTCGGGCCAAAGCGCAATCTTTGCCCCATTCAAACTCCTGCTTATTGCGGAGCCTTCGCCGGTTGACCACCGCTCACCACTTCGCGCAGTGCGTCGCGCAATTGATCGGCCAGCTTCGGGCCACCGCCGACGAACAGGCGCGCGACTTTGCCCTCGCGGTCGATGACCACCGTTTGCGGAATCGCGGTGGCCTGGTACTTGGCGGCGGCCACGCCGTCGATGTCCAGCGCGACGGTGAGTTGCAGCTTGTGACGCTCCAACATTGATGTGATTGTTTTGGCGGGCTCTTCCAGGTTGACGGCGATCAGTTGCACGCCCTCCGCTTCAAATTCGTGAGCCACCTTTTCGACCAGCGGCATCGTCTGCAGACACGGCCCGCACCACGTTGCCCAGAAGTCGAGAACGATCACCTTTCCCTTCTGATCGGCCAGATGAAACTTCTTGCCGCCGCTTCCCAGCAGTTCGAGATTGAAGTCCGGAGCCGGTTTTCCCACCAACGGCGACTCGATGCCCGGCGCGCGGCCGTCGGGACTTGAACCATCGACATCCTGTGCGATCTTCGGTTCGATCGCGCGATGCAGTCGCCAACGATGATAGGCCAGGTCCGCCGCAGACTCTTCGATCTCAGCACCGATCAGCAATTGATCGACTTGATCCACTTCCGTCCGGCAATTGCCGAGCACGTCGCTCTTGCCAGACAATGCCTTGTCGGCGAATTGCTCGGCAACAAACGTCAGCCGGATACCGTCGCTGCGCAACGCCTGCACGCGAGTCGGCCCGATGTTCTTGCCTTGATCTTTGCCTTCGGCGAGCGGGGCGGCGTCAGCCCCCCGGTCCTTCGGTGTTGAGTTCGTCGCATCGTTCGGCGAAGACACCGGGGGGCTAACGCCGCCCCGCTCGCCTGTTGTGTTGACTGCATCCGTGAGTTCATCCGGGTGAAACCAAATGATCTGCGAGATGCGATCTCGCGGGATCTTCTTTGTCTCGACGCGGACTTCCAGCCGCAGCTCTTGGTCGTCCATGTCGATGACTCGCCCGCGCAGGAAGTCGCCGCTCTTCGAGCGGATCAACTGTGTCGGTGGCGAGTCTCGCTGCATACGCGGCAGAGTCAGCAGCCGTTCGCGTTTCGTCTTGCTGAGCTTCGGCGGACCATCGACGACAGACAGTTCGACCGCTTTGACTTTGTCGTGCGGCACGAACGTCGCGTCGGACATGTTGGTTTTGAAGTGGACCCCCTCTTCGGTGATCTTGGTCACTTCACAGGGAACCGTGTCACCGCTGCGAAGGTGCATTGTCCGCTTGCCGGAAGTCACGGCGGCAGCGGCGTTCGGGCCGCCGGCCAATGCCTTCAAAAAGGCATCCGCAAACCCGACCGGCTGTGGCTGCGGTTGCTGCTGCACGACCTTGGGCTTCGGCGGAGGAGGATCGCGATAGACGATGCGTCCAGTGACTCCAGTGAGCAACGGGCTGGCCGTCGCGCTGAAGTCAGGATGCCAAACGAGACAACTCGCATCGGGCTGTTCGCGTCCGTCTGCTAGTCGGCCGAAGAGACGCAGGCCATCCAACTCCAATCGTCCAGAGCGACCTTCGGGAGGACTTCCGGCCGCGAACTTCTCGCGGTTCACGACCGCCAAAGAGCGGAGTTCCGACAACGGCAATTTCAACGGTTCTTGAATCGCAGGGTTCGTCAGCCCCAATTGACCATTGGCGATGCTTGTGAGTTCACCGCTCAGCCGCGTGCCATCCAGATAGATCACTCGGAATGAACGCGAGGCTTCTTCATTTGGCGGCGAGAGAAACACGCCAGCGATCTGATCGGCCGCAACCTGCGTCTCGTCGTTCCCGTCGCGCACAGTGAATTGCTTCTTCTCCGCATCGAAGGCCGCCAGTTGACCGTACACGATCGAGCCGTCCGTGCGATGCAGTCGCGATTTGTCCGCCTGCACTTCGCGCGGCGGGACTCCGTTCCAGCGGCTGATTCGTAGCCGTTCCAGTCGCACGTCGCCGCGTTTGTTGGTCAATCGCAGGCCAGAATGAACCTGCGGCTTGCGCGGCGTGACGTTGATCTGCCCGCGCGGCACACCGCTGGGCGAGTACACCAATAATTTTCCCTTCTCTTGATCCAGATACGCCAGGAAGTGTGCTCGGCCCGCGCCAGACGGCGTTTCCTGAACCGAATCGACATCCGCCTCTCGGCCGAGTTCGCAGCGCACGACCAACTCGTTGTCCCAGATCTCAAACCGAAACGCGCGTTTGAAGACCGACTCATCATCGGAGTCGTTGACTCCCAATGCGAACACGAAGTCCGGCTTGTTCTTCCACGCCAGTTCAAATTCGATGATCGCCTGAGCCGGGATGCCGAAGTCGCCACGAATGTTTGCTCCCTCCTGGTCTGTGACAGGCTGACCTCCCTCTTCACGCCACTGCTTGTTGGCTGCGGATTCTTTCCACTCGGTCAGACCGCTGGGGCCGAGATAGATCAAATCCGCGCCGCTGCTCCAACGATAGAGCCGCCGGATCTGATCCCGTTTGACATGCACTCGCCCCAACCGAGCGACCTCGATATCGGCCGCGTCATCCGTCAGTGCCAGCAACTCTCCGAACAGCACATCACCCGCCGCGAGTTCCAGACAATACTCACCCGTCGGCTTCGGAAGCTTCGACGGAACTACATACTGCACCGCGTTCACCCCAGCCAGCGAAAACTCAAACGGCCGAGTAAACCGCGAAGACTGCCACCGCATGACGCTCGACTGATCTGAACCCTTCAGTTCGCCAGGCACGAAGCCGCCGTTGGTCAAATGCAGAACGGCTTCGTCCGCGCCGAAAGCCGGCACACACAACAAAATGATGAGGCAGGTTTCAACGCAAAGCCTCAAAGTCGCAAAGTTGCAAAGCAGGCAATCGAACTGGCGCACGATACCGACAAATGGGTTGGGTGTGATTCTCTTCGTCATGTTTGCCCCTTTTGCGGCTCTGCGTCTTCGCGTTCAAGCGCATCAATATTCAATCAAGCGATTGACGACTCGATGGATACCGTCTTTGACAAGCTTTTCACCAAACTTAATGACCAATCCCAAATGTAGATCGAAGAGTCTCAAATAGGTCAAAAGCTGCACTTCAAAAATGACGTTGTAATCGGTGGTCGCTTTGCACTCGATGAGAACCTTCCCGTTGACTCACAGGTCGAACTTCAACGGATGTCCGAGCACTTGCCCTTTGTATCGAATCGGGACTTCCTTCTGCCGCTCGACGATCAATCCGCGCGCCGTCAATTCCCAAGCCAACGCCTCCTCATAAACACTCTCAAGCAACCCCGGCCCGCCCAACACACGATGCACTTCAATTGCCGAATCCACGATCACTTTGCTGATCTCGTTCTCGGCCACCTCAATCACTCTGTCCCTTCGCGCCTCTGCGTCTTTGCGTTGAGAATGTTTTAGCGTTCGTAAATCGGCAGGAACCGGTAATTCAGAGCGATCGCCAACAACGACAGCGTGGTTGATGTTGCCGGACCGAACTGACCTTTGAAGCTGCCATCGGGTAGTTGCTGAGCTTTGAATTGGCGAATCAGCAGCTTGTTCCACTTCTCCCAGGTTTCGACGTCTCCTTGGAACAACGCCTGAGCCTGATAGTAGCGCTGATACTCCATCCAGCCGAAACCGGACGGCCCGGTGAATTCCCACTTGTTGACGAGATATCCCAACGTCGCCTTGTACTGCGGCAAGTCTTTCCGCCGAGCGACCGCATACACGAGCGTGGCGATCGAGATGCGAGCCAGCGATTCATCGAATCCGCCGATCCCGCCGGCATACGCGACCTGTCCCGACGCGGCCGTCATCTTCGTGTAGTACGAGATCGCCTTGTCGATGGACTCATCCGGAATCTCGATACCGGCATTGCGCGAGGCCAGCAAGCCGACCAACACCGCTCCGCTGACCGATGTATCCGCATCCGTCGAATCGGGTGAGTATCGCCACGCTCCCGTGGGGTTCTTCTTCTGCGAGGTGATTGCCGCACGCACCGCCAGCTCCAGCGCGGCTCCGATCGAGCGTTGATCCTTTCCCTTGCCCTCTGGCCAGAGATGTCGGTCATCGACGGCTCCATAAGCCTCGGCCAGGCCCAACATGCCAAAGCCGTGGTGATACATGCTTCCGCCGAGAAACCCGGTGCTTGCGTTCTGCTGCGTGATGATATTGCGGCACGCCTTCCGCACATGATTGCTGTAGAGCCCAAAGTTCGGGTCTTCCCCCGAAGCCAAAAACACCATCAAACCCAACCCGGTCACGCCCGGCCCTTGCTCGCCCCCTCCGCCGGTCCAGTCACCGTTCTCCGACTGCGTCGTCGCGAGATACTGCAACCCGCGCTCGTACATCTCCCGCACATCGCGCGGGACGACCTCACCAATGCGTGCGTTCGGCGGCTGAGCGGCGGCCGGAGTCGCCATCAAGGCGAATGTCCAAAGTCCCGCGAACAAAAAACACAGTGCAAAGTGGCGAGTGCAGAGTGCAAAGTGCAAAGTGCCGGACCTCGCACTGCTGTCCCCATTTTGCACTTTGCACTCAGCGCTCAGCACTTTGCACTGCCGTGATCGCAACTTATTCATCTTGGTCTCCCTCTTTCGCCAGCGCCCCACTCTGCTTCAACCACTGTTCCAGCCCGCGCACCTGAGCGAACTGCTGATTCAACACTTTCCATTCCGCATCGCTGAACAGCGGCTTGAGCGTCTTCTCCGGGATCTTCGAGATGTTCCACATCACGATGTAGTAATCCTGCTGCTGGCCGAAGCTGCGGGGTGGTTTCGTTTCCTCAACGATCAACTCGATGACCTTTTGTCGCTGCTCGTCGCGCAGCGGCAGAGCGTTTTCGAGCATCGCGACGACTAACTCAATCTTGGCGCGGTACTGAAACTTCCGCCGCTCGTTGTCGATCTCTGAGTACTTCGAAAGCTGCTCCCCCTTGAGCATGTTGCGCAGCGTCTTGTGATAGAACGAGTCCTCGCTAAACAGCCCGGCCTGAAACTTGACCTGGAGCGGCGAGATATCTTGCCAAATCTCGTTGAACTTCTGCTGATCCTTCCGCACGAGCAGGAACTTCTTGCGCACGACCTCGACCGACTCGAAGAACCGCAAGATATCCCCTCGTCCGGCCAACAGGAGCTTCTTCTTCTGAGGCTCCGAAAGCTGACAGGCTCGATCCACGTCGTCCATTTGCAGCGTCAGCATCTGCTCCAACTTCTTCCGCGCCCCGGCCGCCGTCGGGAAATTCTGAAAGACCCACTGATCGAACTGATTCTCCGGCATCCAGTTCTGAGCTTGGGGTTGTCCCAAGAGCGCTTCCTCCGGCGGATCGTCGTCGTCCTGAGCGATCGCGGTCGCGCTGATGCTCGTCAGTAATACCACGCACACCAACGCGAGAAGCCGCCGACAACTCGATGAGTGCGACCGGCATCCCAAAGTCAGGAGCAACACACGAACCGGACGCACCAACTTGAAAGCCACGCCCCCCACCGAGCTTGCCTCGGTGGAATCGGGCCTTTGCACTACGAATGAGCCGAACGTAGTGCAAAGGCCCAAAATCCACCGAGGCAAGCTCGGTGGGGTTTGTGTCAGTGCCGCGCGTTTCTTCGACAACGGTTGCATTATCAATCCTTCGCCCCGTCGTTCTTCGAGTCGGGCACGTCATCATCCGCCGCATGCACCGGCCATTGACCGGATCGGCGGAGCGTTGCTTCGATCTGCTTCGCGTGAGCGATTTGTATCTGGAGCTTTTCCCAAACGTCTTCGTGCAAGATGGGCTTCAAGCGATCCTCCAGTTTTCCCGCCTCCACCAGCACGAAGTAGTTGATGTAACTGTGCCGAGTTTCCGGCAGGTCGCCGTATTCGACCAGGATCTCGACGAATTCCTTCCGGCTGGAAACGGGGATCTTGGCTCCGTTGGCCATCCGCTCCCAATTCAGGATCGCGGATTCGATGGCCGTTTTTCGCCGTTCGCGTTCGAGCTTCTGCCATTGAACCCGCTGTTCGCCGGTCAGAGTGTGTCGAAGCGTTTTCCGAAACAGCGAGTTCTCGTCAATGATGCCAAACTGCTGGGTCATGCGCAGCGGCTGCAATTCCTGCATGAGTGCGACGTACTGCTGCTGATCGACCGGCTTCGAGGTCAGCTTCGGCCGTAATTCCGCCGCACGGGAGATGAACTGCTCGACGTCCCCGCGCGCGGCCAGCTTCAGCTTCTTCTTCTGAGCCTCCGTTAGCGACACATGCCGAGCGACCGTTTCTATCTCGACGCTCGCATTGGCTTCCATCCGTTTCCGAAAGACCGCGATCGAGGGTTCTGGGACACGGCGTTGCACAATCTCCTCGGCTTGAACCAACTCGATGACCTGCACGCCGTTGACTTGCCGGACCACCTGCGCCCTCGGAACCCCTTGTACTCTCTGCACCACCTGCTGTTGCTGTCCGCCAAACACCAATTGGTCGAACTGCTGCTCCGTGATCATGTAAGTTCGCGCGCCGACGGCTGGCACGGCACCTTCTTCGTCCTCCTCCAGAATCAGCAAGCCCGCGACCGCGTTGATTGACCCGCACAGCACCAGCAACACGAACGACCTTCGTAACAAGACCGGCAACCGTCGGCCGCTCGGCGCGGCGACGTCTGGGGATTGGCTCGCGAGAATTGGATCGCGGCGATCGGTCACGGCGACTCGTCCTTCTTTTCTGGGACAGCCTTCTCTTGGACTTCAACCTTGATCTGCACGTCCGCTTGGACAGCCGGCTCGGCCACCGCTTCTTCGACTTCCATCACTTGAACGAAACCGAAGCCGGCCCAGCCCCAGATTTGGTTGTGCTGTTTCGGGATGCTAGCCCAGATTTGCTTTTGCTTCTCGGTCAGCGATGGCAGAACTTGAGCATCGGGGATGACCGGCATGTAGGTGTCGCCGTACATGAAGGTCTCGAGTTGATGGCCCCAGGCGTCGTTCCAATTCGTGTTCAGAGTCTCGGTCAGCTTGCCCCGTTGATCGACGGTCAGCACCAAATCTTTGTCGAGCTTCGCGACGAGATTCAGCAGTGCCGCTCGCTTGCGGGCCGCTTCACGCTTGCCCAACTCCGCTTCGTAGCGCTTCGCCTGATCGGCGGACATCGTCTCTTTGACGGTCTTTAGCAACACCTCTGACATCAGTTTGCGAGGGTCGGGCCATTGTGGCTGCTCGCCGGCCCGCACCCCTTGCTGCATCTTCTTTTGAACCTCGGCGAATTTCTTGACGGCCGTCTTCATGCCGGCGTCGCTGGCGGCTTTGATCTTCTTGGATTGCTCGGCGTTCGGCTGGCAGACCGCGCGGACGAAGTTCAATTCCGTCTTCGCCAGTGGGCCAAACTGCTGACGAAATTGCTGCTCGAACGGATCGCCGCCAGCCGGCAGAGCTTCGCCCGCTTGGACATCGACAAACACTTGACCAACGACGGCGGCCTCGACAGCTTCATCCGCTTCGACGTTGATGGGCCGCCCGCCCAATGCGGCTCCGAAGACCTCGAACACCTTGCCCAGCGCTTCAATCGTGTCCGCAGCCTGTTTGGCTTTTGCTTCCGGATCGGCCGCGGCTTTCGGCTCAGCCTTCTTCGCTTCCGGTTTCGCATCGTCAGCCGGCTTGTCTTCGGCGCAGAGAACCATCGACGACAGAAACATCCAGCAACACAGCGATGCCGCGACACAAATCCGATTTGACGTTTGAATCAACGACATGTCATTGGCCCGATTTCAAAGCGTTGGGTTCTTGAGGAGCTTTCCCTTCCGCAGGAGGTTCATCGTCCGCCATGACTTCATCAACCAGTTCCTCAAGCTCGAAGCCGACCGAATCGTCACCCCAGTTCGATACTTCGCTGTCGTACGGCAACTCGGACAGAACAGCAAATTGGACCGGGCTGAGAATCGGCCGCACATCCTCCTCGGCCAGATCGGGCATGAAGTTCGACTCTTCCGAATACGGTCCGAGCGACTGCCCCCAGGATTCGCGCCAGTTGTCCTCGAACAACTTCGTGAATTGATCACGCTGTGTGGCGGAAAGCCGAAGGTCGTGATCCAGGCGAGTCACCAGACTGAGAATGGCAACTCGCTTTCGATGTGCGGATCGCAACTGAAGCTCGGTCGAGCATCGCTCCCATTGTTCCGGCGTCAATTGGCACTCGGCGACTTGAGCGACCGCTTCCCGAATTCGTTGAGGGAGCGGTCTGAACTCGGTCTTTGGCATTTTGCCGTTGTTCAGTTCTTGTTCGAGCTTCTCTTGCTCGGCGATGAATTGCTCAACAACACCGCTCAGCGATTTTGCGCACGATTGACTGAGCGTCTGAAATTCTGGTTCCGGCAGATCGCAAGCCTTTCGCACAAACAACAACTCCGGCTTGAGCATCGCCCGAAACTCGGCAGACTCGGCGTTGAATTCGACGGCCAATTCGCCATCGACCCACTCATCCCCCGCCGGATTCTCTATGCTCACGTAGGGTTCAATCGCTTCCAACAAAATCCACCCGAGTTCGTCGAGAAACTCACGGGCGAACTCTTGCTGCTCTGGAGTGAACTGAACCGGCCGATCCGGAACGAGCCGGTCGGCCTGGACGTTTTGCGAATCGTCGGCGAACGCTGTCCACAGCGTGACGATGACCGTCAGGCTCGCCAGCGCTCCGACCATTCGTCGCATAAGAGTGACCTTCGATATCAATTAACACTGAGCAATCAGCGCAGATGGCCAACATTCGCCAACCGTCATGCGGATAATTCGTTTCGATCCGCAGCCTGTCTGAATCTGTGGGGAGTCAACTTTACCCCGTAGATTCAAACACGGCCGCGAGTTTCGGAAGTCCAGACGTGTTGGCAGACAGTGTATGCCTCCGACTTCACACTACTTTCCGCGAGCTTTCTCTAATCGGTTGAAGTACTCGTCCAAGCCGGTGCGGAACTCTTCGGGCAGCTTCGGTCCCGAATCGCCGGTGGCTTGTGAGACGCCGTGATCTTCGCGGTTTTCCTTTTCATTGACGCCGCTGCCGATGAGCGTCAGCGCCGAGTCGTTGGTCGTGCCGCCTCCGCCACCACCGGGATTCGCGCCGCCACCACCACCTTTGGGATTGATCCGTTTCGATTGCAGCAACAATTCAATCGCTTCCGTCTCGGCCGCGATCGCCGGCTTGCCGGTGTCGGCTTTGCTCAGAATCGTCTTGGCATCGAACATGACCGAGGCCACTTGTCGCAGCAAAGCGATCTCCTTGCCGAATTCTGCCTCACCGTTTTCGAGCGTACGAATGCGATCGACAACAACCTCCGTCCGCTCGCCGAGCTTATGCTGTACCTCAGCGAGTTGCTCGGCTTGCTTGGCGTGCTCTTCCGCTTTGATGGCCGGTTTGGCTTGTTCGGCGACGCGAGTTTCTTCTCGCAGATTCACTTCTCCTTCGAGGATTTGCAGAACTTCCAGAACGATGGATGGCGGCAAACTGCCGCGCGATTTGCCGCCGGGTCAGGTGCCCCCTTTGGTCGGATCGACCAAATCCTCCGCCCACCGATCCATTGCGTCGGACCAGTACTCGGCTTGAGCGATCGAGAGACCGTTCTCTTTCTTGAGATCATCGCCGAGTGCTCGTAGCCCGCCGATGACATCCTGCGATCGCATGTCGTCGAGCACCGCCTTGAACGACATCATCCGACGCCGCTCGAAGTACGCTTGCAGGTCGTCCATGATGTTGGAAATGGATTGGCTGCTCTTAGCTTCCTGAGCCACCAATTCCGTGAAGAGCTTTGTTGTGGTTTCTTTGGCCGCAGTCGGAGGCAGGCCAAACGCATCGCTCACCTGATCGCCGATGCGGCCTCCGATCTTGTACTGCAATCGAGACTCCGCCTTCAGCCGCTTGACCAGCGTGCTCCCTTCGAGATTCGCCAGCACCTTGTTGAGTTCATCGGTGAGCTTCTCGAACTCAGCGAGCAAGTCTTGTTGCTCTTTCACCGCTTCCTCGACCTTCTGATCGGCGGGGCACTTGTCGTCCCCTTTCTTCGGCGGGCCGATCAGCGTTGTGGTGGCCAGTCCCAAGCTGGGCTTTCCGGATTTGCTCGGAGATTCTGCCGATCCGTTCTTGTCGTCCTTCTTCGCGAAGCCGTGAGTCGATTCGACATCGTTGATCGACGGGACTTTGGTCGGCGGTTGTTTCTTGGCGTTCGGATCTGGCTCAGTCGGCTCGCCGGCAGCAGACGCTCGCGTCTCGCCTGCCTTCGGAGCTTTATTGCTGGGCGATTCCGAATTCGACGCGGTCTTCGGAGCCTGCGAGGCTTGCTTGAGCAAGTCGGCCACCGACGGCATTCGGTTCCCGGAGATGTCTTTCAGGATGCCAAGCATCTCGGCCCATTTTTCGAGATGGCCGACGCCGATCTCCGGATTACGCATCGCCTGCTTGACCAAGTCTTCGCCGTTAAGCGTGAGGTTCGACAGTCGCCGACCATTCGCTCGTTCGGCAGCCGCTTGGCCTTCGATCTTTTTACGATTCTCCGGTTGATCCAAGTCGCTGGGGGACATTTCTCGCAGAGCCTTGTTCGTCTCGTGCAGCGCCATCTCCTTGTCGCGGACTTCCAGCGACTGCCGATGCCACTTGCTGAGCATCTCCGTCACCCAAATCGCGTGCTGCTCGGCGTTGAGCACATAGAACGTGTAGACCGGCGAATAAACTCGCTCGCGACCGGGGAAGTAATCCTCGACGAACAGCCGCACCTGAATCGGCTGCGGTTCGATCCCCAACGACGTGGCGGAGAACGTGCCAGCCAACTCGAACATTTCTTTCTCGGTGCCACCCGCCGCGAGAATGCGTTCCCCCTTTGCCGGGTTCTTGAAGTTCGTCGTGTCGATCCCCTGCCAGTCGATGCCGACTTGTTTGACTCCGAAATCATCCTGTGCGCGGACCTTGAAGTTCAGCGCTTCGGAATCGAGCACCACTTTTTGTCTCGGTAAGTCCTCGGTCGAGATCGATGGAGCCTCGTCCTCGCGGCTGCTGATCGTCAGTGTGAACGGCTCTTTGCCCGCAAGGTTGTGCTGATCCTGCCAAGTGAATTCGACCTTCCGTGATTCCTCGACGCTGATGCGGGGACTGACGACCTTCTCGCCTGTCGGTACGAGCGGCTGCCCGTCTAACTGCGCGGAGGCCAGCGGCCGAGTTGCCGTCGCGGTGAACGTTGCGCTGCTCCCTTTCACCAACGAGATGGTGCCGCCTCGCACATCTTTCTTCTGCGGCTGTGAACGGCCGAGATACTCCGGCAGTGCGACCTCCGCTCCAATCGAAGCCAATTCCGGCCGCAGCATCGGCTGCACTTGGACTCGTTGAGAAAGATCACCAATGCGAATGCTCAACCAGCCGTTGTCGATCTGGCCGGGAAGTTCAAACTCGTAGCGTCCCTCGCGCAGCTTGGCCGCGACCGAACGCTGACCGCCAAGTTGGACCTCACCTTGCTCCGGCCGCCACATCGTGTCTTTCGCCAACGCGACTGCGACCGTGAAAGGCTCACCGTGAGCGACCACCAGATGTTTCGAGACCGGCTCAATTGAGGTGAACGTGTAACGTGGCGTGTCACCCCACGGCATCAGCAACCGCGCCCAGGCATTCGTCGCCGCCGCCGGGAACATCGCCAGTAACACAACCGCGATCATTCCGGAGATCCCCGCGAACACCGCGCGACGGCGATGCTTGGGATTCGGCACCGAGTCGCTGAAGTCCCGCTTCGTAGCGACTTCGGCCACTTGCTGCACGGCCGCCTCGCACAACGCCAACGACCGAGCTTGCTCGCTCTCGCTATGAACCAACTCAATGATGCCCAACAACTGATCGCCCACGCTCGGATGCTTGCGGCTGAGCAGTCGAGCAATTTGCTCCAGCTTCCGCTGCCGCCAAATCCAGCGATGCAGGGCCAGCGGGATCAACCCGCAGCCGATCATTGCCGTCACAAAGATGCCGAGCCGGACCTCCCACGGTGTGTCAAACACCCGGTCCAACGCGAACGTCACCAAGTACGCAACAAAAACGCCGATAACCGAGCCACAAACGGCCTCGACCAGCTTGATCGTCCAAACCAGCCGACGAAAGTCGAGCAACTGCGTCTGTAACGATTCCGGCAACGTCAACCGATGATGAGCAAGACTCATGAGTCACTCCTTCGGCACCAAGTGGAGAAGATAGAACGCAATTTCGAAACGCTTAACTCATCCGAGGATGGAATCGTATTCGCCGTGATGGCCAATCCAAAACCACAGAAATCCTTCGGCACGTTCTTTGGCCAACGCGCGATAGTGGAGGCCAACACGCACCGACCAGTAGACACCAACCTTCTTCAATCGCAGTGACGGATGATTCGGATCGCCTTTGGGGATCGTAAAGTTCTTATCCGCTAAAGCCTGAACTTCATCGGGGAGTTTTCGGTAGTGAAACCAAAACTCGGGAGTCGCGAAGTGCGTCATAGCGGTGTGCAACGTCCCGCCTCAAAATGTTCATCGGCCTTTCGGCCAGCAGCATCCAAGCGACCCGCCTGCACGTCTTGCTCGAACCGCCGATCTCATTGATCTGCCCTGAACTCATCGAACCATTTCGCAAACGTCACCAGCTCGGTCTCAGACAGGCGAGTGACGGTATTTTCGAGTTCTTGCAAACTCATTGTTCGGTCCTTTGTCTTCTAATGAGCAAATTCAACGATGAATCTCGCTTGCGATGGGAAGAGGATCATATCAACCCAATCACCTTCCGACCCACCCAAAATACGCCCAGTAGCAACACTAAAAGACCGGCATAAGCCGGGTGGCTCCAGAGTTGGACGCGGCGGATGGACGGTAAAGGTTCCGGCAAATTGGCCAGAGATTGCACAATGTCGTTGAGTTTCGTCGGTTCGATGATCTTGCCGCGAGTTACGCGGGCGATTTCTTCGAGCACCTCCGGCCGAGCCGGCTTGCCAACTCGTTCAGCGGCGACTCCTTGCACGAAGAACGAGGTTTCCAGCGTTGCGTTCGTCTGTTTGCAGAGCAGGGTGACCTCGTGCTTGCCCGGTTCTTCGGCGGTGAAGCGGCTGTGGAAGACACCCCACTCGTCGCCGGCTGAGAGGAACCGCACGGTTTCGGCCTTGCCGGAGGGAGCCACGATGCGCGCGGTGACATCCCCTTTCGCGAGCGGCTCGCCGCTCCGTTCCATCACGTTCGCGTGCAGAGCCAGCGTCTGCCGCATCTGCGGCTGATCGGGGGAGTAATACAGTCGCATCGTTTCCCCCTTCGCCATGTTTCGTTGGTAGGCCATCCAGCGGACGACCTGGCCCCAGAAGCGATAGTGGTATTTGTCTTCGACTCCCTTTCGCCAACGCCACGCACCGTCGGTCCCCATGAACAAGACCTTGCCTGCACCGAACGTGCGAGTCACCAGCAACGGCAAGCGGCCGTGCTCGTTGGTGATGTCCTTGTGGACGGCGAGCACTTCGCTGCCCGCTTTCGCTTTGACAACCGATGCGTACCACTGGAAGCCAGGGAGGTCTTCCCAGACTTCCATGTTGTCGTCGGTCGTGTCGGCCAGCTTGGTGAGCAAGCTGCGCCGGCCGAGTTCCGTCAATTCAAAATGTCCCGGAGTGCGCGAACCCCAGCCGCTCGACTGACCCTCATCGAGCAGCACCGGATTGAGATCGTCCAACTCCGTGTCGAGCAAACTGAATTGCCGCCCCTGCATCCCCGGCATGAAGACGAGTCCGCTCGCCTGATGCTCAACCAATCCTTTGAGCAACCGACATTGCTCTTCGGTGAGCTGCCCGTCGTCGATGCCTACGTCTCCCAAGAAGACGACATCGAATTTCGACAACTCATCAAGGCCGGACGGAAACTGTTTGATGTAGTCCTTGTTGCCGCCGCCGACTTTGCTCAGCCCCGGATGGAACAGCAGGCATGAAACCTCGACCCCCGGATCGCGCGACAGTGCGTTGCGGAGATAGCGGTACTCCCAACGCGGATACGATTCGACAACCAGAACTTTGAGTTTCTCTTCGCGGATCACGATCGGAGCGGTCAGTTTGTTGTTGTCGATCAGCGTCTCGTCGCTGTGCTTGGGGACATCGAGCGTCAGCGTGAAGTCGCCGGTCGTCTTCGGTTTCCAGGTGACCGATTCGCTGGTCCGTCCCATCGCGGCGATGCGAACTTCCTTCGTGACCTCGTCGCCGTCCGATGTCTTGAGCGTCACGGTCGTCGTCGTCTCACGCGGCAGCGAGCTTTCGATCGCAAACGGAATCCGCACGGACTTCCCCGCGATGCCGAACGTCGGCGCGTCGAGACTGAGCAGTTCCAAATCCGGCAGCCGAGTCGGGCTTCCCACTGGCACCGTAAAGACCGGCACTCCCTTCAACCGCAATCGCGAGGCCGCCTGCACTGGCGGCGGACCTTCGTTCCAATCGCCGTCCGAGATCAGCACGATCCCCAGCAAGTTCTTGAACTTCTCCGGAGCCTGCGCGAGCGGCTCATGCAAATCAGTCCCGTGTCCCGGCTGAGGCGAGGCGAACGGCTGAATGACGACATTCATCCGCTCGGTCAGCTTCGCCCAGGCCGATGGTTCAATCATCCCTGCGATCGCTTCCTTGCGAGCCATCAGCGTTGAATTCGGAGTGCCAAGCGAGCCGCCCGGCACCACGTCCTTTGTTCCCATGCTGGTCGAGTCATCCCACAACACGGCGATCGATGGCTTTTCGTCGGGCCGACATTCCTCGACCCATTCCGGCTGATTGAACATCACCGCCGCCAGCACGACGATCACTAGCCGCAAGACTTCGAGCATCCCAAACGATGGGCGATAACCCGAACGTCGCCACGCCGCCCAGCAGAAGCCGGCCGCGACCAACACCGCGATCACCGACACGGCCAGCGAGCCGGAAGTCCATAAAAACGTGAGTGAGCGGGTTGCGGTCATAGGTTTTTGGAACACCAATCTCCACTGATCTGCGCTAATTCTGATTAGCGAAGATCAGCGGGCATTAGTGTTCTGTCTTTTGCTTTCACTTCTTTTTGAATTGGTTCCGCGAACGCGGGTTGAACAGTCGGTGCAATGCGTGGCAGACACAGCGCCGCCTCGACAATCAACGCGATGATCATTGCGATGAGGAACAACCGCCAGATTTCTTGAATCAACGCAGCGAGGTTGCCGGCCTTGTCATCGACGCGAGCGAAGTCCAGTCCTTGAAACAACTCGGCAACTCGCGGGTCGGCCAGGATCGCTGCTTGATCTTCGGCACTCGCGCGGTTGAGCGCCAGCAATCGCTCGCCTCCCGAATAGACTCCGCCATGAAATGCAAATTCCGTTGAGAGTGCTTCTGGTGGTCCGGCGAGTTGTTGCCACACGGTCGGCTGCTCGCCAGAGACATCCCCTACCACAAGTTGCCGAGTATTCCCCAGCACCGCCGCGCCGAGTCCGAGAGCTCGCTGCACGAGCACATATAAAACGACACCGTTCTCGGCCAGTGACGAGTCGGCTGCGGCCGGAGTCGTCGCACAGAAGTAGACGCCGCCACGATTTGTCGTCACGCGAGCCAATAACGGTGCGCCCCCTTTGAGTGTCGCCAGCGGAGTGTGTTCGCCCGACAGCCCACAATGCTTGCGGATCTGCAATTGTCCGACGGGCAACGCCGCGCCGCTTTGAGTATTCGACAGCAAGTCTTGATCGACACGCCATGTCTCAATCGCAATGCTATCCGGAGATTCGTTCCACGATTGCCAAGACATGCCCGCGAACGAGGTGCTCGTCACGCCCTGAGCCGCAAAGAAGATGACTTGCCCGCCGCGATCGACGAAGGCTTGAATCGCATCGGCCGCCGCGCCGTCCGGCAGCGCCGCTTGCCACAGTACGAGCGAGACTTGATCCCACTCAACGGTCGGCAGTTGATCGACCGTGAGCACTTCCGCCGCGAGTTTCATTGTTGGTTCGGGCGAAATCTCCGCCGACAATTGCAGCGGTCGAGCGGCATTCGCGTCATCGGCCACGATGATCGTCTGCCTCACCGCCGGTTGGTCGAACACGAAATAGAAATCGTTGTCCGCCGAATTAGCGTCCGCCGGGATCGAGACCTTTCCCCAGCCCCGATCCTTCGAGCGCTCAATCGGGATGCGATGATCCTTCATCTCAAACGTTGAGCCGCTCATCTCGACGGTGGTTTCTGAGCGTGCCCCTTCGATCTCGAACGAGACCGGCACCGAGACTTTCTCAGCATCGTCCGCGACCCCTTCGCGGCTCAGTTTGAGCGACACAAGCAATTCGGCTCCGTCGCTGCTTTGTTGCCGTCGTACGTTTGTGACACGCAACGACAAGTTGCCTGCCGCCGGTTGCGCGTAGGCGAGCAAGTGAAATCGCACACCCTGCGTCAATTCGAGAAACGCATCGCGCAGCGTCGCCCAGCGGCCGCTTTCGGAATTCCAATCGTTCGCGCGGATGTCTGAGCAAATCCAAATCTCCGTGCGACCCGACTTGTTTGCCTTCACATAATCGTGAGCCGCTTGCAGCATCGCCGGCAGGTCGGCGGACGCGCTGGCCGGTTCGGTTGCGGGCAGATTCATCAACACTTCGGGGGATTCGATTTCGCGCGGCGTGTTCGTCGTGCTTTCAATCAACACCCATTTGGCCGAGCCAAGCAGCCCCAGTGACCGAGCCAATTGTTGCCGGCCGGTGTCGAGCTTCGTGCCGACTTGTCCCTCGCCCTGTTGCCTCATGCTCGGCGAACGGTCGAGCAAAACAATCGTCGTGTCCGGTCGGCCTCCCGCAGTCAGCCCCAGCCAACCGCTCGCCAACGGCCGAGCCACCCCGACGATCAATCCCGCAATCGCCAACGTGCGAAACAGCAGGATTAGCCATTGCCGCAGCTTCGCATACCCGCGCGACATCCGATTCGCCGCGAGCAGAAACATCATCGCTCCCCAGCGGATCGTCTGAAACCGACGCTGGTTGATGAGGTGAATCAGAATCGGCAGCGAGATGAGCGGCAGGCCGGCGAGGAGTAGTGGTTGGAGGAAACTCATGGTTGGAAGCTCCAATTTCCAAGACCCAATGTCCAATGAATGTCCAAATTCCAATGTCCAAATCCCAAACCAGCGCATGTCGCCGTTTGGAATTGGGGACTTCGGATTTCATGGGGCATTGGGATTTGGACTTTGGACATTCTCACCTCGCTCCCTTCGTTCTTGTTCTTCCGACCAAAAACCGCATCAGCACCTGCTCGAAATTTTCATCGAGGCTGACTTGGTGGTAATCCATCGCAGACTCCAGCACGACTTGTTTCAAACCTTCAAGATACTGCTTCAACGCTCTTTGGTAGCGGTCGGCGATCTCGTTGGGTTCGGCGAAGATCGCCGGGCCGCCTTCCATGTCGATGAACCGCATCGGACGCCGGAACGTGAAGCTCAGTTCCTGCGGATCGAGCAATTGGAACAGCGCGACATCGTGTTTGCGGAAGTGCAGATGTTGGAAGCAGCCGCGCAGTAGGTCTGGTTCCACGAAGAAGTCGGAAATTACGACGATCAACGCCCGCTGCCGAATCGTCTCGGCGAGTTCGTGCAGCACCGGGACCAGTTGTGTCTCGCCGTCGGGCTGCGCTTGTTCGAGGATTTCAAAGACGTTCATCAAATGCGCCGGGCTTCGCTTCGGCGGGATGTTGCGGACGATCCCTTTTGCGACACACGACAGACCAACCGCGTCTCCCTGCTGCGAAGCCAAGTAAGCCAATGATCCAGCCAGCTTGCGGGCGTATTCAATCTTCGTGATGCCGGTCGAACCGAAATCCATCGAGCCACTCGTGTCGAGCACCACGCACAGCCGCAGGTTCGTGTCTGCCTCGAACTCTTTGACGTAGAAGCGATCTGAGCGTCCGTACGCTCGCCAATCGAGCCGCCGCAGGTCATCGCCGGGGACGTATTTTCGATACTCGGCGAATTCGACGCTGGCCCCACGATGCGGACTGGTATGCCGTCCCGACACGCCACCCAGCATCGGCCGCCGAGCACACAACGGCACCGCCGCCAAACGCGATAACGCGCCGGTGTCCAAAAAACTGCGAGGTTGACGATCGGCAAACATCAGAATCACGCTCTCAATAATCGCCGCTGACCACGATCAGCCGCTTGCCGTCGGGAGTCCAGCAGGCATCGGTGTTGTTGCGAGTTTTGTCCTGGCCCGGCACAAGCTACGGTGGATCGTTCTTGCCTGGGTTGAATTCGTACAACTGCACGCGGCCCCGCTCGGTGCAGGTCATCGCGAAGATGATGCGGTCCCCTTGCGGATGCCAGGCGAAGTCGGCGTTGACCTGCATCTTGCCGGAGTGATGCACCTTCAGCTCGGGAGCGGTGCCGGTCATCTTCACGGTGGCGACTTGCAGCAACCCCTCCGGCGTCGTCCCTTTGAAGCACAGTCGTCGGCTGTCCGGTGACCAGGTCATGTTCCAATAGATTTGATTGAACGGCCCATCCAAGTGCGTGACGGTCTCGTTGGTCTCGACGTCATACGATTTGAGAGCCGTGCCGTCCGTGAAGGCGATTTTCTTTCCGTTCGGTGACCATTGTGCTCCCCAGCCGGGGCAGACGTGTTTGTGCAGATCCCCTTCGACTTGCATGATCCACACGCCGTACTGCGGAGCACCTCGCGAGCAGGCCAAGCTGCGGCCATCCTTCGACCAAGTCGGCATCATGCCCGATTCAATCTGTCGAGGATTGCCCCCCTCGATGCTCATCACGAACACCGAAGAGCTTCCCTGTTGCTTGACCGGCCAGGCGTCGAAGGCGATCCACTTTCCATCAGGAGAAACCGCCAGCGAGCCGCAGGCCGGATATCCCTTGAATAGAAACAACGACCGCCAGCCGGTGCCGTCGGCGTTCATCTCGAAGAACTCGTCCTGAGTTTTCGTGGTGAACGCGAACTCGGTCGTGTCCAAGACGCCGTCGTGATTCACGTCGAGCTTTTGAAAGTTGATCCAGCGCAACAGCGGAAACTCGAATTGATCGAATTTGAATTCGGCGAACGTCAGCCCGCCGTCGCCGTCCGGATCGGTGATCGGGTTGTGCCACGGGATGACCATGTTGGCTTGCATCGTCATCCGATACTCGGCCAGCGTGAGTACACGGTCCCCATCCTCATCGAAACCGGGGAACACACTGGCGGCGAGCTTCTTTTTCCAATCGGGCGTTCCCGCCATCAGTTCGAGCAGATCGACGAGCGCATCCAGATTCGTGTCCAACTGCCGGAACTCTTCCACCGGATCGGTCCACGCGTAAGACCGGATCTGGCACCACTCGACGAACGACAGGGCGTCGTCTTTGTTGGTATTGGCCTTGTCGAATTCCTCACCCGCTTTGTCACCCAAGAACGATCGTTCGAGGAACTCCGCCCGTTCGAGCAGATCGTTGCGGTTCAGGTCGGTGTACTGGTAGAGCATGAAATTGTTGACTCGGCCACCCGGTTCACGCAGGAGTCTTCCGTCGCTTCGGCGAACGCCCAACTGCACCTCCAAGAAGTGCCGAGCCTCATCACGGCTGATCGTTCGATTGCGATCCAAATCCGCTTCAGCGACCGTCGGCCGAGCACCGCCGGTAAACGTTCGTGCGAAGGCGGCGATGAATTGGTTCGCGTCGATTTGCACATCGGGCTTCTGATCCCAATTGTCGAACGAGACATCCATCGCGGCCACGGATTTTTCCAGCCACTCCAACATGGGATCGGACAGCTTGCTGCGGTGCTCGGCAGGGACGACCGTCGGCAGGGTCGAGAATTCATCCTCCGAGAGAAATCCGTCCGCATCCAGATCGAATAGCTTGAAGTCTCGCTTGGCGATCTCCGCCTTGATGGTGTTCAACGCCAAGAACTCGTCGAGCGACAGCTTTTTGTCTTGATTCTTATCCGCCCAGGCCAATGCGTCCGTGACACGTTTCGCGTAGTCCATCTTGGGTTCATCCCCCCAAGCCGACAGGCTCAGCACGCTAGCGAAGGCGACGAGCAACGCACGGCGAAACATGACCATTCCTCAATTCGTGGACGTGAGACGATTCATCCCGACGTTGCTCAGTTATCCCTCAGCGTTCGTCTCTTCAATCAGTCGCCGCACGATCTTCTTGGCGTCGATACCTTCGGCTTGCGCGGCGAAGGTCGTAATGATGCGATGCGTCAGCACTGGCGAGGCGACTTCCTGGATGTCTTCCAGCCGGACCATGTAGCTGCCCATCAACGCCGCGCGAGCTTTCGCGCCGAGAATCAGATTCTGCACGGCTCGCGGCCCAGCCCCCCAGGCGACGAGCGGCTTGAGCCAGGCCGGCGCGGTTGAACCGTTCGGCCGAGTTTTTCGCACCAGCCGCGCCGCGAACTGATAGATGTGATCCGGCACCGGCACGCGACGCACGAGATGCTGATGGCGGATGATGTCTTCCGCGTGCAGCAGGTGGCTCAACTCCGGCAACTCGTCGCCGGTCGTTGTGCGAGCAATCCGCACCTCTTCGTCTTCCGACGGATAATCCAACTCGATCAAAAACATGAACCGGTCAAGCTGCGCTTCGGGCAGCGGATAAGTCCCTTCCTGCTCGACGGGGTTCTGCGTGGCCAGCACCAGAAACGGAGCGTCCAACGTAAACGACTTGCCGACGACCGTGACCTTGCGCTCCTGCATCGCTTCGAGCATCGCCGCCTGCGTTTTCGGCGGAGCCCGGTTGATTTCGTCAGCCAGCACGATGTTCGCGAAGATCGGCCCATGCACGAACTCGAAATCTCGCTTACCTCCCGCGGTGTCTTGCAGGATGTCGGTACCGGTGATGTCCATCGGCATCAGGTCGGGAGTGAATTGGATGCGGCTGAACTTCAGCGACATCGTTTCGGCTAGCTTGCTGACCAGCAGCGTCTTCGCCAGTCCCGGCACGCCCATCAGCAGGCTATGTCCGCGAGCGAATAAGCAGATGGCCAATCGCTCGATCGTGTCCTGCTGTCCGACGATCACTCGGCCAAGTTCTTTTTGCAACTTCGAGTATACCTCGCGAAGTTGATCAATCGCCTGGACATCATTTTCTGAAAGCCGTTCCGATGACGTGGTCGCAGCGGGTTGTGACATGGATGAGTTCCCCAGTTGTCGTTCAAGAGAGGTCGGCAGAACGGACGAATGAATGGACCGCGAACGCGGTTCGTAATTGGGGCGGGATTATTTCCGGCGGCGTCTCGAATATCCACTCGGCACGGCAAAGCCGTCGCGGCGATCCCCAAAAACACAATCGATGAACCGGTCATGGTCGTCCGATGTTCTCAAACCGTCACTCACAGAAAATTCCAGCAATACCCTTGGCCCGCTTACGAGTTTTGCGAGCACCGACTTTAATTCAGCGAGTCGGGATCTGGTCCTCGATCGCTTTCACATCTCGACACAAAGATCCGTGTAGTAGCCTGCTGCCATAGGCTTCATTCATTTTAGGTGACACTATTTCTGAAATCTTCGGCCGCATTGGCCCTTCCACTCCGTAGCTCGGTTGGTTGGCAAATCAGTTTTTCAGACTGTGTGATCGGCTGCCCTATCGTCTCAGCGAGGTTCACCGCTCCAACAGCCCATACACGTGCGAGAGACGCGAGTCGATGCGACAGAAGCTGGCTCGTGGCGAGACGGTATTTGTCGCAGGTTTAGTTCCAGTCAATCACAACTGTGGTATCTGTTTGATCGAAGCCTCTGCCGCGAACGGCATCCGGTTGCTGGCGAATGACGAGGAAGAACGGTTTACCGGGATCAAGCACTACGACGGCTATCCGAAGCATTCGGTGGCGCTCCTCAAGCGACGGTTGGATGCACGCGGTCTGACTCCGCGAGATATCCACGCGTTTGTAGCGGGATGGGATTACCCGATCTTGGGGCCTTTCGCTCAGAAGGCAGTGTTCGAACACTTTCCCCGCAGTCTGCAACTTTTGCATCCGAAGGCATGTCCGAAAGTCAAATTCTGGCCGCTCGGCCCCCGCGTCTGGAGCACTCCCAAGTTGCTCGCGCGCGATCTGGGGTTGCCCGGGCGCGTGCCGATCATCTGCCTGCCGCATCACGACAATCATGCGGCGGTGGGTTTCGCCGCATCGCCATTTAGTCGCAGCGACGATCCAGTGATGGTCACCGTACTCGACGGCTTTGGGGACGAGGGAGCGATTTCGCTCTACGTGGCGGAGCAAGGCCAGTTGCGAGCTCTCCGCAAGAATTACAGCATGGTGGATTCGTTGGGAGCCTTTTATTCGGTCATTAGTTCCACCCTGGGTGGCTGGACGACTCTCAGCAGCGAAGGTCGGTATATGGGCGCTGTCGCGTGGGGTGACCACGACCGGTTGACCAACCCCATCTATCGACGTTTGCGACAGATGTTGCACTTCGGCCCCGAGGGGCAGGTGCAGGTCAATCGCAAGCTGGTGAACTGGCAGAACGCGGGGGAGTTGCAACCGTACAACCGGGCGACGCGCGAGCTGCTTGGCGAACCGATTCCGTCAGAACGGATGTGGAACCCGGACGCGGTCCTCAAGGTCGAAGATGTGCAACACTCGGCCATCACACGCGAGCGAGTCGACCTGGCAGCGGCCACGCAGATGGTGTTTGAAGACGCTCTCTTTCACATTGTTGACCATCTGATTCGTTCCACGGGAAGCGATCGCTTGGTGCTGACTGGAGGCACGGCTCTCAACGGTTTGGCGAACATGCAGTTGGCGGAACGATTCGACAATGCGTGGTATCGCCGGAATCTCGGCAAAGACACTTGTCTGCATCTGTGGATCCCACCGTTCCCCAGCGATGCGGGAGTCGCGGTGGGAGCCTCATACAACTTTGCTCTGCAAGCGGGAGCGAAACCTGGGGAGCCGATGCAGCACGCCTTTTACTGTGGGCTGTCACCGACTCGCGACGAAATCATGCAGGCGATCCCGGCCGAACCGGAGATCGGCTGCCTCCCGCTGGGAGACACATCAGCTTCGCAGACATTAGGCGCGTTGGCCGACTTCATTGCCTTCGTGCTGTCGCGCGACGGAGTGCTCGGCATCTTTCAGGGAGTTGCCGAATCCGGACCACGCGCGTTGGGACATCGTTCGATCATTGCCAACCCCTGCAACCCAAAATCGCTGGAGTCCATCAATCTGCGTGTGAAGCATCGCGAGCCGATCCGCCCGCTGGCTCCGATGATGACGCGCGCCGCCGCCGAGCAATTTTTTGAGCTCGCGCCCGGTGCGTCCGACGATGACTACAACGCCTACAATTACATGGTCCTGACCGTCCGCACGCGGCCTGAAGCACACGCGAAGTTGCCGGCGGTCGTTCATCATGATGGAACGGCCCGCATTCAAATCGTGCGTCCCGAGCATGACCCGTTCACTCACGCCTACCTGCTGGCTCTCGGCCGCCGCCTCGGTGTCGAGGTCAGCGTCAACACGTCGCTCAATGTCGGCAGTCCCATCGCTCAATCGCCGACTCAAGCACTACAGGCCATGAAGCGGGCCAAGGCTCTGACGGGACTCATTCTGATTTCTGCCAAAGGAGACGCCTTCCTAACGTGGCACGGCATCGACCAGCCCCCCAAAGATGGCGGCCGACAGATTCGAGAATGGCACGACGAATGGAAGGCGAGCCGTCAGAACAGTCAACCCGCCCTTCCTCCAATCGAAGCCGCTGCAGGTGCCTAGAAAGGGCTTCCAGATTTAGCACGACGCGCGAGCGAGTGGTCAAGACGTCGAAAAGACAACCACTCGCTTGCGCGTCGTGCTGGTTTTGAAACGGCCTCAAGTTCTTCAAAGGTCATGAGAGTCGAGCCTTCGAGCCCCACCGAATTCACCCAAGTTCGTGATGGGACTCGTTGACTCGACCCACCCGACCGCTCCTTCACGGCCGAGCGACCAGCGTTTCGATCCGATAAATGGCTGAATCCCGAAAGAGTTGCCCACGTGCCAGCCGACAAGGAGGACATCCACGGTCCTTCGCTTGAGATTCTGGGCCGCTTGTTGAGAATGATGTTCAGACGGAACTCCATCCGACACACGGAAGTTCTTCGAGAGCGTGCTTGGCCGCTTTCGCCTTCGGTCTGGAGAATTCATCAATGTCGACGTTCGTGATGGGGTTGGCGCTGACGCTGTTGATCTGCGGCTGGATTCAAATTGGATTCGTATTCCGTTACCAGCGTAGCTTGCGAGGCCCCCTTCGCCGGGAAGCTCCTCCGGTGGGTGATGTGACCTGGACTCCGCGAACGGCGGTCGTCTTGTGTGTTCGTGGGTACGACCCCCTGTTGGATGAGTGCCTGCGCAGATTGCTCAATCAGCACTATCCGGACTACGTGGTGCATGTAGTCGTCGATTCGGAACATGATCCCGCATGGGCTTCGCTGAAGACCTGGCAACAGCAATATGGTCCGGAGCGATTGCGCATGTCAGTGCTGCGTGTTCGTCGCAAGACGTGCAGCTTGAAGTGCAGTTCGCTTGTTCAGGCGGTTGATGAACTCGACGCGTCGTTTGAGGTGGTCGTCTTGATTGATGCGGACGTGACTCCGCTGCAGAACTGGCTCGGCGCACTGGTTGCGCCGCTGGCCGATCCCAGCGTGGGCCTCTCGACAGGCAATCGTTGGTTCGAGCCGAGCGGCCAGCGGTGGGGAACTAAAGTTCGCACCGTATGGAACGCCGGAGCCGTCATTCAGATGTTTAACTTTGAGATTCCTTGGGGTGGCTCGCTGGCCATGCGCCGCGCCGACGTGGAGCAACATCGCGTCACGGACAACTGGGCGCGGTCGTTCAACGACGATGTTCTGCTGCGTGAGCTTTTTCACCAAGCCGGACAGCGACTCCATTGCGTGCCCCAATTACTGATGGTCAATCGCGAGGAAGTCCCGCTCGCCAAGTTGTGGGATTGGGCGTTGCGTCAGTGCTTACAGGTCTGGCTGTACCATCAACATGCCCGGCAGGTCGGTTGCTTCAACGTGGCTGTGGCGCTGTTGACGGCAGCACATTTGGTGGGACTGCCAGTCTTGTTGTACCAAGGGCAGACGAACTCGGCCCTGCTGCTGCTGGCAGGATTGGGCGGCTATCTTCTCAACATCGTCGTGCTGTTTCTGTGGATCGAACACTTGGCTCAGCGGTTGCTTCGACTGCAACAACAAACCGTGGCTAGCCTGAGTTGGTCGGCGATCTGGACGATGCCGCTGGTGCATTTGGTGTACTGCTACAGTTCGGTGAGCATCCTGTTCCGAAGGACGCTCAATTGGCGCGGAGTCCGTTACCGCATTCACGCTCCGCTGCGAGTGGAGGTCTTGTCCGATGCCCCGTTCACGGATCTGAACCAAGAACTCAACGTCTCCATCATCTGACGGATGCGCGCGGATCGATTGAGAGAGTTCGGTCTCGCTCCAGAAACTCGCGCCACGCGGGCACTCCCACGAGCGGAGTTTGACAAGCTCCACGCTCGCAAACGAAGACGGTGAGTGAGCCGGACTGAGCGTGCTTGCCAGAGAGCAATGGCGACAGCGATCTAGGCAGACTGCTTTCGTCATCGGTCACTGGGCGACGCGCGACGACTTTATTCGGCCAGAAGCGCCGGTGCAGTTCCCGCAACGCAGCTTCGGTTTCGATCGTCGTATTGGCAGGGTCGGCTTCCGACAGCACGATCTCGTGACTCGGCCCCAGCATGAAATCGAGTGCCAACAACGATTGTCCGCTGGCCAGCGCGAATTTGTCGAGCTGCCCGGACATTGTTTCCAGCGTCGCATACGCCTTGCCCACAAGTTGCGGCTGTCCGGTGAGCGTGCCCAACCGAGCGAGCGCATACGCCGCCATGCCGTTGCCTGATGGGGTCGCGTTGTCCTGCGTGTCTTTCAACCGCGCGACGAGTTGCTCGTGATCGCGAGACGTGTAAAAGAATCCGCCTCCGTGCGGGTCTTCAAAACGCGCGAGCATCTGGTCTGCAAGTTCGAGTGCGATCTCCAGCCAACGCGGCTCGAACGTCGCTTGATAAAGATCAATTAGCCCGTCGATCAGACAGGCGTAGTCATCGAGATACGCATTGAAGCGCGCTCGGCCATTTTTGAAGGCGTGCAGCAATCGTCCGTCGGAGTCACGCATATTGGTGAAGATGAATTCGGCCGCCGCGCGTGCCGCCTCGGCGTATCGCGGTTCGCCAAGTATCGCCGCCGGTCGCACGAGCTAGCTCGAAGAAAAATCGAATCCCAGGCAAATCGCCACGCGCGGTTGGAATCGTCACCAAGCGGCAGACTGTAGCTCAAGAAACCGAACGAGACGGTTCGATGCTCGCCCCGAATTGGGTCCTAGAAGACGTCACTCTGATAGCGAATACCGTCACTGGCGCGATGTGGAAATCGTCACGATGCTCGACGATTTCGGTGGCGTCCCCGCGGACGCGCGCGGCGTTGACGCGGCGGAATGATTGGTGAGCGTCGCTCGTGGAATCCTCGGCGGCGACCGGGAACAGCCTTCGCAATAGCCGTATTGGGCACATTACCGTGTAGGTGGCGTGGCCTGCCTGCGTTCCGCGAACGGCTGGGATACTGAACTCGACGACTTCATCGTGGTCTCATCCGGTTCGCAGAAATTAGCTGCGCGTTGGGATGTAGCTTTTAGCTCAGACGGACTTGATCAGTTCGGTGTTGAGGCAGCGTTGGCACCAAGTGCTGGAGGCGACGTAGAAAAGATCGTCGTAATCCTCGTAGGACCGGTTGGACCAGCAGTGGCGGCGAAGGTAATGCCAGAGGTTCTCGATGCCGTTGAGTTCCGGAGAGTACGACGGCAGCGGAATGAGTGTGACGTTGGCCGGGACTTTCAAGTCGTTGGCTCGGTGAAAGCCGGCTCCGTCCCAGATCATCGCGGCCTGCACGTCGGGGGCCAGTGCGCGGGAGAACTGATCCAAGAACTGGTTGATGATCGCCGTGTTCAAGCACGGCGCGAGGATGGCCTCGGCTGGGCCCGTTTGCGGGCTGACAGCACCGATCACCCAGAGGTATTCGTATTCGGTCTGTCGCACCGCTGTCGGTCGCGAACCACGCTTGGCCCACACGCGAGTCAGCGTCCCCTGCTGACCGAACCGGCACTCATTTTGAAAGCAGACGACGACTTGTTTGCCGGGATGTTCGGCCTGAATCTTCGCGAGATCTTCGGGGACTTTTTTGGAAAGCGGCAATCGCGTCGGGATCAGACTTCCGATGTTTGGAGCGAGACGCCAGCCACTCGTAGCCCAGATCGTGCAACAAGTCATACACCGCCGACAACGACATCCGCTTGCTAAATCGGTCTTCCACGAACTTCTGAAAGTCGAGACCACGCAGCGAGCAGACATCTCCCTCTTGCGACCCCTTGTCGAGACGCTGCGCGACGGCCTGCTGCTCCTCCAGCGACAAGATCGGCTTGCGGCCTCGCCCTGCACGATCTCGCAAACCCGCCAGGCCTTCCTCGTTGTAGCGCTGCCCCCAGTCTTGCACCGTGCGTCGGGCCATCCCAATACCCGCCGTGATCTGCGGTTCCGTCAGTCCAGACCGAGCCTGCCACACCATCCAAATCCGCATGGATACGCGAGCGTCCTTCTCCCGCCGAAACAACTCCTGCAACTCGTCCACGGAATGATGTTCCACAACGGTCATGCACAGCCTCCTGCCATGTTGACGGTGATCATTTCATGGACTTGAGTCTGCGCAAATTCCGTGGCGCGGGTGGCGCGCGGTTATTTATTGGGAACCGGATAATCTATGAACTGCTGGCGACTGTGGCTGCTCGGCATGATTGAAAGATTTGCGAGAGGCCTCACGAACACCCAAATGAGCTGACCTGCTTCAGGTTTTTCGGACAGTCGGAGTGCTTATTCTGGACTCGACCAGAAGGGGCATCCGATGGGAACACGAAGAGTCTTGGAAGGTAAAAAGAAGCCGCACCGGCCGCGTCGTCGGTACACGGCGGAGTTCAAGTCGGAGGCGGTTCAGATGCTTTTGAACGGTCACACGTGTGCGAGCGTGTGCGAGCGTTTGGGGTTGTCGAGTCCGACGCTGCTGTATCGCTGGAAGCAGGACGGTGTGCGTCAGGGCGGGGTGATGGCGGTGGGCCTGGAAGCGCGGGTGCGGGAGTTGGAAGCCGAACTGCGGCGGGGTGAACGTGAGCGCGACATTCTAAAAAAAGCACTGAGCAATTTCGGCTGCGACGGATAAGAGACTTGTATGCGTGGATCGACCAGATCGTGCTGACGGAATCGTATCGGGCCTCGGCGGTGTGCGATGTGTTGGAGGTGAGTCGGTCGGGCTTCTATGCGTGGCGCAGCCAGGAAGAGTCTCTGATAGAGAAAGACGACCAGGAAATGGGTCCGCTGGTGGACGAGATCCTTTGGCATCATCGTCGTCGTTACGGGGCGCGTCGCATTTCGATCGAACTGTCGCGACGTGGACTGGCCTGTGGGGTGGCGCGAGTGGTCAGACTCTTAAAACTACGAGGTATGCAGGCGATTCAGTCGAAATCGTTTCGGCCCCGTTCGACGGAGAGTCGACATCGTTTGGGGTACAACACGAACGTGCTGGCGGATCGCGCCGTGCCGATCAGTATCAATGAAGTGTGGGTGGGAGACATCACATACATCCCCTTGGGAACGCAGACGTGTGAAGGCCGCTTTGGCTATCTCGCGCTGCTGATGGATCTGTATTCGCGGCGAATCGTGGGTTGGTCTTACCAAGACTCGATGGGGGAGGTTCTGGTGCTCGCGGCGCTGCGGCGAGCCATTCGCGATCGCCAGCTAGGCGGCGGGTTGATTCATCACACGGATCGTGGCGGCCAGTATGCGTCACGGGAGTATCGCGACTTGTTGCGTTGATCGGGGATGGTGCAGAGCATGAGCGCGGCGGGAAACTGTTACGACAACGCGTTCATGGAGTCGTACTTTGGGACGATCAAGACGGAGTTGGACGTGGTGGAGTACCGGAACGGTGCCGAAGCGCTGCGTGAGCTGGCTTCGTATATCGCGTACTATGGCGGAGAGCGGTTGCACTCCTCGCTCGGATAAGTGAGCCCGATCGAGTTCGAACGCCAACAACCGGTCCAAAAATAAGCACTTGCACTGTCCGCGCAAACTGAAGCATCTCACCGGACCAGCAACGCAAACGGATGAGTCGCCTGTTGATCAACGACGTCACTCTGGTGAAGAGAGAGGACCTCGTCGCTCAGTTCTGCTTCAAAGGCTGAGACACCAGAACACTCCACCTTCCCGCTCCGCTTCACGCCGGCGAAGCTCTCAAAACGGATGCAGCGATTCTTCAGCAGATCGACCCCCTGCTCAACGAACACACTACCGGTGAGATCGCCCGAATCCTGAATGACCAAGCGTTGACCTCCGGAAACCAGCAGCCCTTCAAACTTTGCCCTGACAAAAGCGTAGGGACTGTCGTTGTTCGACTGCGCCAAATGCACCTTCAACTCGCGCGGCGCGGCCAATACAAATCCAGTCGTGAACAAGGACATGATCAGAACGATTGCCGTGATCGCGAGGCGTGTCATCGCAGTGTCTCCGAGTGACCCGGCGAGGCTCCGCCTCAGCCCATGAGCCGGAACGCGCTAGCGTCCGGTTCGAAATGTCGTGAGCCCCTCGAACCGGACGCTAGCGCGCTCCGCACTGATATGAAACGCCGACTGAGAGACGAGTCGCGATCACCAATTACTCATTCAAGGGCAGAACTTCGATCCTGCGGATGCTGACTCGGCTACCGGGGTCGTGCTGCTGGAAGGCGAAATGTCCTTCCTTGAAGGTCAACGCGAAGTCCAGGTACTCGTAGAGTTCGTTGCCATCGACCGTGACCTTGATCCGCGTCATCTTGCGTCCGCGCCAGATGTCGTCACGAACTTCCAACTCGTAAGTGAACCAGTTGTCCGGCTTCACCAATTGCTTGTAAACGTGACACATCCCATACAGCGAACCGGTGCGAATCGGATCTTTGTGCGTGCTATCGATCTGGGCTTCGTAACCGTCGGTGAATCCGGGCTTTCTCGTCGTGCGAAAATAGAGGCCAGAGTTGCCGCCGTCATTGATCTTGATCTCGGCCCGATACCGAAAATTCTTGTACGGCCCCTTCGTGCAGACGAGCATCGACGCTGGCCCCGATCCCTGGATCACGCCGTCCTTCGCCTCCCAGACACTCTCCTGATTGCCGACTTTCTCCCAGCCGTCGAGGGACTTGCCGTCAAACAGTTCGATCCACTTCGCATCGTCGGCGTTCACGGTGGAAACGGTGAAGAGGCTCAATGTCAGCAACGCGCCCAGCATTAAACGAACTTGGAAAATGTGCATCGATGGCTCCTGTATTTCAGAGGTAAAGTTTGGTCCGGGAGTTATTATTGACGTCCAATCGTTCGACATTCCAGTTGGCGAGCGTGTTGGTTGAGGAGTTCATTCCGTGTGTCATTCTAGCAGCACAGACCCCGGCGACACCGCCCGCCTCTCGAAGGGCGGCACGAGACCGCCAACGTAATGGCGGACCTCGATCTTGTCTCGCGACAATTTGCGATGGTTGTTGTGCGCGCTACAGCGGCGTCGGACGTATTGAATCGAATGGATTGAATGGCGACTTCGGAATCACGATGCTGCGGCCATGAACAACAGACGTCAGTTTCTCCAAACGATGTGTGTCGCGTTGGCGGCATCCCGCGCAGCGTTGTCGCGAGGCGACGACAAACGGCGGCCGTCGCGATTGTTGCTGCGGTCGTCGTGGCAGACGGTCAACATCGGCGATATCGCACACACGCCGGGAGTGCTGGCGATTCTCGAACGGCACTTGACCGACGTCGAAGTGCGGCTCTGGCCAAGCAAAGTGGATAACGGCGTCGAGGAGATGTTGCTTACGCGGTTCCCGAAACTTCGCATCGTCAAAGGGGCCGAGGCACTCAGGGCCGCGTTCACGGAGTGTGACTTCCTCCTGCATGGCTCAGGGCCGTCAATCGTTGCTGAGAAGGACGTCGTGCGTTGGAGCAATGAGACCGGCAAGCCCTACGGCGTTTACGGTATCACGCTGCCGCTGCAAGGCTCGACGGCGACGTCACCCGCGCCAGATAAACTCATCGATCAAACGGTCGCCCTGTTGAGCGGCGCGAAGTTCGCCTACTTCCGCGATTCGGTCTCGCTCGAACTGGCGAAGAAGCGCGGCTGCACATGCCCGGTGATGGAGTTCGGTCCGGACGGTGCGTTCGGGACGGACCTGCGCGACGACGCGAAGTCGACGGCGTTCCTCAAGGCGAATGGCTTGGAAGAAGGACAATTCCTCTGCTGCATCCCGCGTCTGCGGTTCACACCATACTGGACGATCCCCAGCAAGAACGCTCCGTTCGATGAGAAGAAGCACGCTCGCAACGAGGCGATGAAAGAACACGATCACGCGCCGCATCGGCAGGCAATCATCGAGGTGCTGCGGCAGACAAAACTCAAAGTGCTCATCTGCCCCGAAGATCAGACGCAGATGGCTGTCGGCAAGGAGTTGCTCTACGACCCGCTCCCCGCCGACGTGAAACCGCGAGCCGTCTGGCGTCCCGACTACTGGCTCACAGGCGAGGCGCTTTCGACCTACATTCGCAGTGCCGGCCTGTTCGGCAACGAGATGCACTCGCCGATCATGTGCATCGGCAACGGCATCCCGGCCATCGTCTGCCGCTGGTCCGAGCAAACAACCAAAGGCTTCATGTGGCGCGACATTGGCCTCGGCGACTGGCTGTTCGACTTCGATAAGGACGAGGACTGCCGCCGCCTTCCCGAAACCGTGCTGGCCCTCGCGAAAGACCTCCCCGCTGGCCGTGCGAAAGCCGCCAAGGCACGAGTCTTCGTTGAACAACGGCAACGCGAAACCATGCAGGTCGTGAAGCAGTCGCTCAACGGATGAAACGCATTCTGTCGCAACTCTTCAACAACTTAACCATGACCATCGGTATCCGGAGGCAATTCATGAAACACTCGTTCGCATTCCTCTTTGCCTTGCTGTTGGCTCCGCTGTCCGCGCTGCACGCCGCCGACAAGCCCGCTCATCTTTTCATTCTTTCGGGGCAGTCGAACATGGCCGGGATGAATCCCAAGCTGGGGTTTGAGCCTGAAGCGGCGGTATTGTTCCCAAACGCCAACGTGGCCTACATCAAAGTCGCGGCGGGAGGCCAGCCAATCCGCTATTGGGTGACCGAGTGGGACGAGATCGCCAAGAAGCACGACATCGATCCCGCGAAGGCTCGTGCTGCCGACAAGAACAAAGGGACGATCTATTACCAGCCAATCCTCGATCAGTTCGCCGAGTTGCTGAAGAAGCATCCGAATCCGGCCTCGGTGACGTTGTGCTGGATGCAGGGTGAGCGGGACGCCAAGACGAATCTGGATGCCGCCTACAGCGACGCCTTGAAGCAACTGATCGCCAACCTGCGCCGCGATCTAAAGCAGCCGAACATGAATTTCGTCGTCGGCCGGTTGAGTGACTTCGGTAAACCCGACGATGTTCCTTGGCAGACCGTGCGAAAGTTTCAGGTCGAGATCGCGAACAGCGACCCGCGTGGTGCGTGGGTGGACTGCGATGACCTCAACAACAAAGAGAAGAACGGCGTCGCCAACAACGACCTGCACTACACGCAGCCTGGTTATGAACTGCTTGGTCGTCGCTACGTTCGCCAAGCCAAGGCGCTCATTGATGGCAAGACACCCTCGGACAACGGACGACCGGAGTAATCGACACCATGCGGCACCTCGCTCCGACGATGGAGAATCACGCCTGATAGCGATCCCGATTGGCACTGGGACCGCTTCGACAATCCACCATCGCATCTGTCCGGCGTGAGAATGATCGCGGCCACAACCAGATTCTGCAGGAGGTTTTGAGGGCAATAAGCGAATCGGCCAGCTTTAAAGACCGGCTCTCTTGCTTTTGGGCCATGGAATCTCGCGCCTGACAACTTCTATTGGACGGCGCAATCAAATGTGTTTCGGTCCTACTTCGACTTCAGCCCGACCGTGTTCACCGCGATAACTCGGTACTGATGCGTCTTGCCGGCTTCGGCTTTGGTGTCGGTGAAGCGCATTTCGATCAGCGGTTGCGTGGGGGTGTCGCTGTAAGAGAGGTTTTGGAAGATCGGGCGACCGAAAGGGTTCTTGCCTTGCTCTGGGACGTTGGCGAGGAACTGCCCGTCACGCTCGATGATGAAGCTGGCGAGACCGCTTTCGAGGTCGGCATCGGCGGACCATGTCAGCACATTGTCTTTGACTCGCAAATTGGTCGGAGCCGGTGGAGGCGTGGTGTCGGTCACGGCTGAGTCTTTGACGTACTGTGTCCACGCGGTTGCCACAGACTCTGTCGGGAGCCACACAGATTTCTCGAGTGCGCCTGCGAACTTCGCGGATGGTACGGGAGCTACGACATTCGCATCACCGGCATTGAGTGGCGCAAGCCAGCCGTCTTTGCTCGATATTGGCTTTAATGGATCGCTACTTTTCGAAGGCAGACGCGCGGTCAGGCAGGCATCAAACCACGGCATCGCCAGATAGCGTTGGTTGCCGCAGTCATGGCTCGACAACGGATCGATCGACACTCCGATGAGTCCACTCTTGCTTCGCACTGCCAGAAAGAAGGCTTCGTTTCCCGGCCAGACTCCGGCGAAGCGGCCTTCCTTGTCAGTGACGCCTTCTTTGGTGCCGAGGTTGACCATGACGGGCACTTGGCAGGCCGCGTCTGAAATGGTGTAGTGCGCGGGCTTCCCTTCGGCGGCGGCGATCGGTGGCACTCCCGAGCGCAGCCAGGCGGCGGCCACTCGATCGGGGTGTAGCAGCGTCATGCCGCCGGCCCAATGTCCGCCACCGCTGTGCCCCCAAAGAGCCCACGGCACGGTGGCCAATTCCGGATGGTTCGACTTCGTGCCCAGCTCAGCCAGCGATTTCTGAAACATCGCGTCCGAGCCGCTGCGAGGATCGCACCACAACTGGCAGTTGGCTTTCTCCGGCTGCTCATACACCGGACTCATCAGAGCGCAGCCGTGCTTCTTCGCCAATGCCTGCCAATGCAAATCGAACGCCCCGGTCTGACCCGACTTGCAAGAGCCTTCGCCGCAACCATGCTGATGCACGATCAACCCACGCAGCGATTTGAATTCCGGCGGAATCCAAACGGTGAAGCTCACCGGATAGACCAACTCGCCCGGTTGCGACGAGCCTTCGTAGCGGACTCGGTAGTAGGGGGGATCGGCGGCCAGAGGATTCACATAAGGCGACTCTTGAGCAGAGACCAAACCAACCATGAGAACAAAGAGCAGTGCAAGCTGACGCATGAGACTCACCAAAGTTTGAGGTTCGAGAATTGAGCGGCCGCAATGCCGGAATCACTTTCGTGATTGGCATACGGCGTCATGGCAATTTGGGCGGATGCTTTTGCAACCGGGGCGATAGCTCGGATTATTCACGGGGTGGGTAAATCCATTGCAAGTGGTTTCGAGTTAGCACGACGCGCCAGCGAGTGATTGTGCGAGTAAACCACTCGCTGGCGCGTCGTGCTAACTTTGCCCATGAATAATCCTGGCGAGCGCCGCGCGGGCCATTTTCGGAATGTGCATTACGCAAACAGGTCGAGAAGCGGTTCGCCTGTGGAAAGCGGGCGCGTAAAGCCGTCTTTGCCCAGACGCAGATCGAGTGGGATGCCGAGCGAGTGGAAGATCGTGGCCCCCAAATCCTGTGGACGCACTGGGCGGTCCTTGACGTAGGCTCCGTGCTTGTCGGACTCGCCGTATACTCGGCCGCCGCGGATGCCACCGCCGGCAACGATGGTCGAATAGCAGCTTGGCCAGTGTTGGCGGCCGGGATTGGCGGCACCGTTTTGGTTGATGTTGGGTGTGCGTCCGAATTCGCCAGTGACGACCACCATCGTGTTCTCCAACATGCCACGATCGTGCAAGTCGGTGATCAATGCGGAGACACCTTCGTCGAGACACGGCAAGCACCAGCCCATGCCATACGAACCGCTGCCGAAAGCGTTGCCCATGCCCATCTCGCCGCCGTGCATGTCCCAGCTTGAGGCGGGAGGTCCACCACCACCGTTGGGGGACTGACCGGTCCAGCCATTGACCGTTACAAAGCCGACACCCGATTCGATCAGCCGCCGAGCCAGCAACAGGTTCTGGCCCAGGGGGTGCATGCCGTAACGATCGCGGACCGATTGGGGTTCGCGATGTAGTTCAAATGGCTCGCGCCCTTCGGAGCCGCTCGTCAGATCGAACGCTCGACCGTGCAAGTCTTGCCAATCCGTCGTCGAACGATGTGTCGTGATGTCACTGGCTGTCGGGCTGAGTCCGTCAAGCAGTCGGCGACGCTCGAGCATTCGCTCGGTTGAGACGGTAGCAATCAATTCGTCCGGAGCTTTGAAATTCGGCATCGCCGGATGATTGGTGGCCGAGCCGACGAACAGCGGGCTGTGCATCGCTCCGAGGTGTCCGCCGTTCCCAATATTCGCCGCACAGAAGACCGGATCGCCGACGCATTTGATGAGCCAGACATACGGTGCGATGCTCCGCTCGTCCGGCCGAGCTTTCGACAGAATCGATCCGATGTACGGTGCGTCGGCTGGCGCCTGAGCCTGACCGCTCAGCAGATGGTGCATCGCGTCGAAGTGGTTGCTGATGTTGCCGACATGCGTCATCGACCGAATCAACGCGATGTGGTTCGTCAGCTTCGCCAACCGAGTGTGCATCTCGTTGATGCGCATGCCCGGCACGGCCGTCGGGATTGGCTGATACGGCCCGCGAATCGTATCGGGAGCATCCGGCTTCAAATCCCAGGTGTCTAAGTGGCTCGGACCACCGCAGCACAGGATGAAAATGCAGGACTTCTTCGCCGCCCCTTTTCCCAACCCTTTTTTGGTATCAACTCCGGCGGCAACCATGCCCGGCAAACCCAAAGGCAAAGCACCGACGCCAGCCGCTTGAAGCAAACTGCGGCGAGAAATCATCGGCTGCATCGTGCTCATTGAGCGACTCATTGTCTGTCCCTCGGCAAGTGACCAAGCGGGCCGCCCACGCCTCACGCGAATCGTCTGGTTACTGTTATCGAACCGGAATGGTATCGAGAACGAGAGTCGAATCAAAACAACTTGCGGACGACAACGGTCGCTGTCGCTTTCTGAACGTGGCCCTCACCGCTCCGCATGACGAGCCACATGGCCGAACAGCGTCATAGAAACGTTCGGCTCGTCACGCAGAACGTTGGCAGTTACGAATCCCACTCCGCCAACTGACGGCCGATCGCATCGGTCAATGTTTCTAGTCCGCCCGGAGCCACAAGCGCGACTTCCGGTTGATAGAGCTGCGCTTTCGAGTACGCCTCGCGTGTCGGCAGGTAACTGCAATTCGTCCCGTTGCCCAACGTGATCGCGATCAGCGGCCGATTCGGAAACCGTCGCATCAACTCGGACTGCAAGTAGTGATACGGCTCACCCTCAACGGCGATCCAAAACGCATCACCCCATTGCCAGGCCCAGGCCGGACATGGATACGTCTCGCCCTGTGGCAACGGACGAATGCGATCCAGCAACCGCCGCTGCCGTTCGACCTTTGCCCGCAACGTCGCAACTTCATCGAGCCGTCCAGCCGCGCGGGCCGCTTGTTCCGCGGCGATCAATTCGCGATGCAACGGTTCGGCTTCGGCGAGTTTCGGGAGCGAAGCCAGATACGGCAGTGACACGGTCAGCGCGGTATGTTTCGAGAGCGACGTACTCGCGCAGCGCGAGGCATCCCAAGGTTGATGCCGCCAATTGCCGAGTGTCGCTCCGGAATACACCGGCCCGACGTAAACCTGATCGGTCTCGGCAGGATTCATTCCCACCAGAACACTCAGCGCCGCGAAACCGACTTGCCGGCCGTTGCGATCCGCGACCGATGTGTCGCCGACGTAACCGTCACGCGGTCCAATGTCCCCGCACGGCGCGAGTAAGAAGAGACATAGCGCATTCGTTTCCCGTTCGACGACTTCGCGCAACGCGCCGACGTAATCGGGACTGATGAGCGTGTTCTCCCACGCCAGCGTCGTCGTGTGACACGGATAATTCACAATCGTCGCAAGGACATCGTTGTCGGCGACTACACGCACGACATTCAGCGGCAGTGGAACCGCCTCATCCGGATTGAAGCCGCAGACATAATGCCCGCGTTCCTCATCGAGGTAATCGCGCTGGCATCCCATCTCGCAGGTCGTCGAACCATACGTCAGCGTTGCCGGCCGCGAGTTGGTTTGCGCCATTCGGAACGCTTCGGAGATCTTTCCCGGAAAGCTGTCGAGATACGGGCCGATCAGATCGCCGCCGGGAAAATCGGTGCGATCGCGAGACAAGTATCCCGCCGAGTGCGTGTGCGAAAAGGTGACGAGCAATTCGGAACGGCTTAGTCCGGTGAGCCGACAAGTATCGCCAAGCAATGCTTCCATCTCCTGCGCACGCAACAAGCAATGGTCGAGCGATACGAGCACCGTTTGCGGTCCACCATCCAACGACCGCATCACAACGACGGTCGTTCGCAGCGGCCGATGAATGCCGGTCGAACGATCATGCGCCGCCGCACCCCACATTCTGTGATACATGCCGACGGGCGGTGTGATGTCAGTCCAAGCGATGCCAAACGCACACTGTGACGAGGGGGAGTGGACGATTGTCGTGCTCATAGAATCTCCTATCCAAAGTCGAATTTCGCCGCCATCGGCATGCGTCGGCCGCTTCCGAAGGCTCGCGAAGTTAGCTTAATGCCCGGCGGCATCTGCCGGCGTTTGAATTCGTTGCGATCCAGTTTCGTCGCGACCCAGCGTACCGTTTCCGCTGGAAATTGACGGCTGAGCGTCGCGACCGATTCCTCCCGTTCGACCAAACCTTCCAGGATCGCGTCGAGCACCGGGTACGGTGGCAAGGTGTCTTGATCGAATTGATTCGGTGCGAGTTCCGCGCTGGGGGCTTTCGTGATCGAACTGAGCGGGATGACTTCGCGACCTTCGCGGACGTCGTTGATGTATCGTGACACGGCGTAGACGTCTCGCTTGAAAAGATCACATAACACTGCGAAGCCGCCCGCCATGTCGCCGTACAACGTGCAGTAGCCGACCGCCAACTCGCTCTTATTGCCCGTCGCTAGCGCGAGCCACCCGTGGCGATTACTACGGATCATTACGAGCGCTCCGCGAATGCGTGCCTGCAAGTTCTGATCGGCGAGCCCTCCTGGTTGGCTGGCGAGATCCGCTCCCACAAGGTGCGTTGCTTCGTAGGCGCGGTGCATCTCGTCGATCGGGATGATCGCGTGATCGATGCCGAGATTCTCGGCGAGCAACTTCGCGTCGCCGATGCTGTGCTCGCTGCTGTACCGGCTGGGCATGAGCAATCCGTGGACGTGCTCTTTGCCGGCGGCCTGTGCCGCGATGTACGCCGAGAGCGCGGAGTCGATGCCGCCGCTGAGTCCCAACACACAGTCGGTGAAGCCGCTCTTCCGCATGTAGTCGCGCAGGCCGAGGATGAGCGCATCGAGCAGATCGGCCTCGCGCGGGCGGTGGAGAAGAGGGGGAGAAGGGGTGAGGGGGAGAGGGGGAGAGGAAGGCAGGTCAACAATTCGTAGGTCGGTGTCGAAGGGTTTGAATTGCTCGATGACATTGCCGGCGGAGTCGAGAACTAGGCTGTTGCCGTCGAAGACGAGGTCGTCGTTGCCACCGACTTGATTCACGAACACGAACGGCTTGCGGTGCCGCGAGACATGCCGTCGTAAGATGTTCAATCGGCGATGCGGCTTGTCCCTTTCAAACGGGCTGCCGGAGAGATTGATCAGCACGTCGGCTCCGAACGAAACCAGCTCGGCGACTGGATCGGCCTGTTGCAATGGCCGCTCGTGATAAAACGTGTTCGGCTCGCCGAACCAAGCGTCCTCGCAGATGTGGACGCCGAGCTTGATCCCGCGCAGTTCCATCGGCCGGACACGCTCGGTCGGCCGGAAGTAACGCTGCTCATCGAACACGTCGTAATTTGGCAGCAGCGTCTTGTGAACCGTGTCGAGCACCTCGCCATCGAGCAGCAAGCTGGCCGCGTTGGCGATGCGCCCTTCGGTCACGCCCCACTTTGTCGGATGCCCAACCAACACCGCCAATCCGCGCGGCAACTCTTTCGCCAAGGCACTCACTGCTCGGTCACACGCATGAGCGAACCCTTCCCGCAGCAACAAATCCTTTGGCGGATATCCGCTGATAAGCAACTCGGACGTGATCAGCAATTCGGCACCGGCCACCACCGCTTGCTCGGTGGCTGATCGGACGAGCGCGACGTTGCCGCGCAGGTCGCCGACAGTGGGATTAAGTTGTGCTAACGCGATCTTCACGAGGGATCCCTCAAGGGTTGCTGTGGGCACCGTCAGACTATCAGAATCCTCACGCGGCTGCGAAATGGTCAGCTTGAGAATAGACGTCGCCGCGTTCGCCGACTTTGGAGGTTCCCCCCATGACCGACGAATTCGAGTCGCGCGAACCCAGCGAACGCTCCGTCAATCACCACGGTCGCGGCTTGACGATCCTCTTCACACTCCTGGTGTGTTACGTGCTCAGCCCAATGCCAATGGTTTGGGGACTTGAAAAGCTCGGTGTGCTGGACCGCGCCGACGCGGTCCTTGAGATTTTCTATGCCCCTCTCACCTATCTCGTGGAACGCTTTGAGCCTGTCAACAAGTTCTATGACTGGCAATTCAGTTTCATTGGCCGTTGATCAATCCTTCCCTCACTGACTGATGGAGTCCCCGGTGAATTCTCGTTTTGGCTGGCTCTTGTTGACGGGTGGTTTACTCGTCATCGCGTCCAATTTCGCGGTCTCCGCTGCCGAGCCGGAGGAGATGTTTGATCGCGAGATCGCGCCGCTCCTGATCCGTCGTTGTTTGGATTGCCACAACGCGACCGAACGCAAAGGCAACCTCGATCTTTCGCGAACGGAGTCGGCCACGAAGGGAGGCGAGTCGGGAGCGGTGCTCGTTCCCAGCAAAGCGGCCGACAGTTTGTTGTGGCAGCGCGTGCGTGATGGTGAGATGCCTCCCAAGAAGCCGCTGCCAAACGAGGAAGTCGAATTGCTACGGCGGTGGATCGACGGCGGAGCCAAGTGGGGCACGTCGCCGATTGATCCGTTCGCGGTCACGACGACTGCGCGGGCTGGTCTCGACTGGTGGTCGTTGCAGCCGGTGCGGCGGCCGTTGGTGCCAGAACTGAAGTCTGAAATCTCAAAATCCAAATCTCAGATCTCAGATTTCAAATCCGAAGCCAGGAATCCGATCGACCACTTCATCTGGAAGAAGCTCGCCGAGGAAGGACTCTTGCCGTCGTCACCTGCTGAGAGCCGAGCACTCATTCGACGGCTGTCGTTTGATCTGCTCGGCCTGCCGCCGACACCAGCGGAGATCGAGACGTTTGAGAAAAACGATTCGCCGCAAGCCTACGAAAACCTTGTGGACCGGTTGCTCGATTCGCCGCACTTCGGCGAGCGTTGGGCGCGGCACTGGTTGGACATCATTCGTTTCGGCGAGAGCCAGGGATTTGAACGGGATAAGCTGCGGACGAACTCGTGGCGATTCCGAAATTGGGTCATCAGCGCCTTCAATCGTGACCTGCCCTATGACGAATTCGTGCGGCTGCAACTGGCCGGCGACGTACTGCGGCCGGACGATCCCGAAGCGGTCATCGCTACCGGTTTTCTAGTGGCCGGGGCGTATGACGAAGTCGGTCAATCACAGCAAAGCGCGGCGATGCGCGCGGTTGTGCGGCAGGATGAGATGGAAGACTACGTCAGCACGATCGGCGAGACGTTTCTGGGGCTGACCGTGCATTGTGCTCGCTGCCACGACCACAAGTTTGATCCGATTCCGGCTCGTGACTATTACCGTTTATCTGCCGTACTGGCGGGCGTCCGTCACGGCGAGCGAGACGTTCCCTCCGGAGACGACGCCTGGCGAGCCTCACAGCAGAAGATCGTGGCGGACTTGAACCGCGAGCTGAACTCAGTGACTAAGCGGTTGACCGAGATCGAATCAGAGACTCAGCAAACAATCCTCGCGGAACGGCGGACACGCTTTGACAAAAAAGTTCCACCACCGTCACCGGTTGCACGCTGGGAGTTCAATGACGATCTGAAAGACTCGCATGGCGAACTGCACGTCACGGCCAACGGCGCAAAGCTCAAGGATGGTGTGTTGCTGGTCAATGGCCGGTTGGCGTTCGCTGCGACCGCGCCGCTGAAGAAGCCAATTAAAGAGAAGACGCTGGAAGTCTGGCTGCGGCTCGATCACCTGAATCAAACCGGTGGCGGAGCAATCACGATTCAAACACTCGACGGCGGGACGTTTGATTCGATCGTCTTCGCCGAACGGGAACCAAAACGCTGGATGTCCGGCAGCAACGGTTTTGTTCGCACGCAGAGTTTTCAAGCTCCCGAAGAGACGGAGGCTGACAAGCAGATCGTCCACATCGCGATCGTGTACGACGCGGATGGCACGATCACCGGCTACCGCAACGGTCAGTTGTTCGGCCAGCCGTACAAGAGCAGCGTCCCGATCACCTTTGAGGCGGAGAAGTCGCAGGTGTTGTTCGGCCTTCGGCACAGCCCGGTCGGCGGAGGCAAGATGCTCGCCGCCGCGATCGACCGTGCCGCGTTGTACGACCGCGCATTGGCGAGCGCTGAGGTCGCGGCCTCGGCCGGTGTCTTCACCGATGCGATCTCTGAGCCAGAGTTGCTGGCTCGCTTGCCGGAACCGTTGAAGCTCGAACGCACTCAACGGAAGTTCGAGGCCGAGCATCTCCGCAAGCAACTCGCGCGAGCCAATGAGAATCATGTCTATGCCGTAATGCCGAAGAACCCCGAGGCCACGCACCTTTTATTGCGCGGCAATCCGGCGACCCCGGCGGAAGAAGTGTTTGGGGGTGGGATCACAGCCATCAGCCGACAGCCATCAGCCGACAGCCAGAATGAAACGCCGTTCGAGTTCAAATTGCCGAAGGAGGCGTCCGACGCCGACCGTCGCAAGACTCTGGCGAGTTGGATCACCGATCGTCGCAATCCGCTGTTGGCTCGCGTGATCGTCAATCGGTTGTGGCATTACCACTTTGGAGTCGGCATCGTCGATTCCCCCAGCGACTTCGGCTTCAGCGGCGGGCGGCCGAGTCACCCGGAGTTGCTGGATTGGCTCGCCGCCGAGTTGATGGATCACGGTTGGAGTCTGAAGCACATTCATCGACTGATCGTGAACTCGGCGACGTATCGCCAATCGTCGCGCCCGCGAGTCGATGCAGCCAACAAAGACGCCGGCAATCGGCTGCTCTGGCGCAAGAGTCCGCAACGACTTGATGCCGAGACTCTGCGCGATGCGGTGCTCAGCGTCGCGGGAGAATTGAATCCGACCGTCGGCGGTCCCGGCTATCACGACTTCACGACGTTCACGTTCAACTCGCAGTTCTATGACATCGTCGATCCAGCGGGAGCCAGCTTTCATCGCCGCAGTCTGTATCGGACGTGGGTCCGTTCGGGACGAAATCCATTTCTGGAAGTACTCGACTGCCCTGACCCCTCAACGAAAGCTCCGCGCCGCGCGGTGACGACCACTCCGCTGCAAGCGCTGTCGCTGCTCAACAACTCATTCATGCTGCGGATGTCCGAGCAATTGTCGGGCAAGGCCACCGATCACGACGTCGCTCATCTCGTCGAGCAGATTCTCGGAAGAAAGGCATCCGCTGCTGAGGCCGCCAAACTGCGTCGCTTTGCCGAGCAGCACAGCCGACCGATGCTGGCGCGAGTGCTCTTCAACAGCAACGAGTTTCTGTATGTGGAGTGAAGGGTCGTGTGGCTGTGGACCATGCCGATCGAACGCACCGCGCTCCAGCCGAGTTTCTTCAGCGACGCGGGTGCCGGCAGCGAGACGTACTCGCGAGTTTCGTCGCGACCATGTTTGTTGGACTTCGTGCGTCTCGTGCCGAGTGCCTCGCGGCGGCGGAGCGTCCGACTCGAAGTGTTCGATCAGCGTCTCTTGCAGAAGACACAAGTTGTGTCTATTCCGAAAGACGGCATCAACTGTTGAAGACGTTATGAGATCACGCGAAATGAAACTCAATCGTTTTGTGATTTTGCAATTGATGTTCGTAGCCGCCGCCCCGGCGGTTTCGGCGGAGAAGCTCACGGTGCAGCTCAAGTCGCTGATCGATGGCCACTGTGTTCATTGCCACGGGGCGGACACGCAAAAGGCTCAATTGCGTTTGGACACGCTGTCTGATGACTTGAGCGATCCGGCTGTCTCGCGGCGGTGCTCAACTGGTCGAGCGTTCGCGGCAGTGGTACAGCCTGGTGCATCTGGCGTTGCAAACCGATTCCACGCGTGTCGTCTCGCGGTGGCTTAGCACGCAAGAGCGTCCCGAAATCATGGGCGTGAACGTCGGCCACCACGACGCCTCGCACCACGGACAAGACCCGGAGAAGCTGGACCAACTGGCTCTGATCGAAGAAGCCGAAATCAAAGTCTTCGGCGAATTCTTTGAGAAGCTCAAGCAGAAGACCGAATGCGATCACTCGCTGCTCGATCGCACGGCGGTGCTCTACGCCAGTAACCTCGGCAACTCGTCATCGCACGACAACAACAACCTCCCTATCCTGCTGGCCGGCGGCCGTTTCAGGCATCAAGGCCACGTTGCCTTCGACGCGAAGAGCAACACATACCTCTCAAACCTCTTCGTCTGCATGTTGCAGCACAGGGAGATCGAAACCAAATCGTTCAGGGCCAGCAACGGCGTGATCAGCGAGATTTAGACCACCACGAGCGAAATCGCCGAGCGTAAGTCGGTCAGCACGAGAACCCGAACGCTCTCGGTCCGTTATTCCCGATGAAGAAAGCCAAGGCCAAGAAGACCGCATTGAAAGGGGTCGCAACAACCATGAAACCAGCATTCGGATTCATCATCGCACTCGCTATTGCCTTCGCGCCGTCCGTCTTGTTCGCGGTGGAAGATGCGCCGCGGTCCAAACCAAACATCGTCTTCCTGCTGATTGACGACCTCGGTTACGCGGACTGCGGCTTTAACGGTGGCAAGGACATTCAGACGCCGAACATCGACAAGCTCGCCGCCAGCGGAGCCATTCTGGAGTCGCACTACGTTCAGCCGGTCTGCTCGCCGACGCGAGCCGCGTTGATGACGGGGCGGTATGCGACGCGAACCGGCGTGTACACGGTCGTTCGGCCGCATGCGAAGTGGGGTCTGCCGCTTCAGGAGCGAACATTGGCCAACGCGCTACAGGAAAGGGACTACACGACCGCGATTGTCGGCAAGTGGCATCTGGGTGAGTTCGATGCGAAGTACCAACCGACGTCGCGCGGCTTCGAACATCAGCACGGGTTGTTCTTCGGCATGATCGACCACTTCACGCACATTCGAGGTGACTCGCACGACTGGTATCACAACGACAAGCCACTGAAAGAGGACGGCTACGCGACGCATCTCATCACGCGCGAAGCGTGCCGGCTGATCGAGTCGCAGCCGAAGACGAAGCCGCTGTTTCTGTATGTTCCGTACAACGCCGTGCATGCGCCGCTGCAAGTGCCGGAGAGGTACCTGAAACCTTACGGCGATCTCAAACGAGGCCGGCGAACACTGGCGGGAATGCTGGCCGCCGTTGATGAAGGGATCGGCCAGATCGTCGCGGCGTTGGACAAAGCGGGCCTGCGAGAGAACACGCTCATCGTTTTCTCGGCCGACAATGGCGGGCCGCCCCCCGGCAACAATGCGCCGCTGCGAGACTTCAAGGGGACCATTTATGAAGGAGGCGTTCGCGGTTGCGCCTTCGCCACTTGGCCGGGCAAAATTCCCACCGGGCAGCGCATCAAGGAGCCTATGCACGTCATCGACTGGTATCCGACGCTGGTGAAGCTGGCTGGAGGCAGCCTCGATCAGAAGCTGCCGATCGACGGCAAAGATGTGTGGCCGATGCTCACGCAACAGTCTCGTTCACCGCACGATGCCATCCTGAGCGTGAAGTCGCAAACGGCCGCCGCGCTGCGCATGGGAGACTGGAAGCTCGTCAGCCAATCCGTCGCTGCCGCCGCAACGACCGACGGCTCGAAGAAAGCCAACGCCGCCAAGAAAGCCGCTGCGAAAAAGAAACCTCAACCGGCAGCGGGATCCGTCGAACTTTACAACCTCGCCACCGACATCGGTGAAACCACCAACCTCGCCGAAAAGGAACCCGAGCGCGTCGCCATGATGCAAGCTCGTCTCGCCGAACTTCTGAAGAATGCCGTCCCATCGGAAGCCGTTGGAAACGACACGACGGAATGACGGGTTCTCGCCTTGAGCATGTGCCACACACTCGCCGATCACGGCCAGAGTTGGACGGTCGGCAAGCCCGGTTACACGGGCGGCAATGAGTGCCAGGCGGCGCTGCTCGGCGATGGCTCGATCATGCTCAATGTCCGCAACGATCACGAACGCTTCCGAGCAGTCGTCGTGACAAAGGATCTCGGGCAAACTTGGCAGCCGCATCCGACCAGTCGCAACACGCTCATCGAATCCAACTGCAACGGCAGCCTGTTGCGGTTCGACTACGAACGACGTGGAGAGAAACAGCGTGTGTTGAACTTCGCGAATCCGCATTCGCAGAAAGGCCGCACGCATCACACCGTACAGGTCAGCTTCGATGACGGGCTGACTTGGCCAGACTCGCATCATTGGCTGCTGGATGAGGGACGCGGGGCCGGCTGTCCGAGCCTCACTCGCATTGACCGCGATCATGTCGGGATCGTATATGAGGGAAGCCAATCGCATCTCGTGTTCGAGAAGCTGCCGCTCATCGACCTGCTGAAGCCGACGCGCCGTCATGCCTCACGCGATATCTGGCAGCGCGAAGTGCCGGATCAACGATCTAGGCAACGCGAGCGGTGATTTCCGAAACAAGTTCCAGCGGCAATGGCCCGCTACGAGCAGCCGCCAGATTCTCGGCCAGATGAGTGAGGTTGCAGGTGCCGACGATCGTCGTGTGACAGTGCGGATGCGAGAGCGTGTATCGCAGGATGAATTCCGCACGAGTCATGTCGTTCGGACGCAGCTCTTCGAGCCTGGCTTTTTCCCAGACCTCATTGAGCGCGGGCCGCTGGATTTCCGCATCCGGGCCACCTTGAGCGATCCCGCCTCGCAGAATGATGCCGGCACCGGATTCGGCGGCTCGACCGATGAGGTCGTGATGCTGCGGGGCCAGGCAGGAATACGGAATCTGAAACGTGTCGAACACACCCAGGTCGATCAAGGCCGAGAGATTCGGCAGAGAACTGGAGACGCCGATGAACCGGACCAAGCCCTGATCCCGTAGACTGGTCAGGACATCAATTAGTCCTTCGCGTTGCAGCGTTTCGGCATCACCACCATGGAATTGGAGAAGATCAACATAGTCAGTGCGCAGACGCTGGAGACTCGTTTCCAGATTCCGCCGAATGACATCGGGCTTCCAAACGTGATCGAGTTCCAGATGATCCTCCCGCTGCGTGTAAACACAGCCGCATTTGGTGGCGAGATAAAACTCACGGCGGCGTGACCCGATGAAGCGACCGATCCGTTCCTCGCTGGCCCCATAATCGGGAGACGTGTCGATGAAATTGATCCCTGCATCCAACACGGCATTGAGAAACCGCTCGGCATCGTGGTCGTTCACCACTCGGACGCCCCAAGTCCGCGGCCCACGCAACCCCATGCTGCCATAACCAAGCTGTGTGACAGCCAACCCCGTGCGTCCAAGAAGTCGTCGGTTCATTGCCCTGAGTTCCATAGTCCTGAAAGTTTCGACGCGGCCGGATGATTGCCATCGGGAAAGTGTAGCAGGAAGCCATCATCAACCGACTTGTCTCGCTGAGATCGAGGAAGCGGCCTTGCCATTCCGTCAGGGCGGGAGTATTGTGAGCACTCACTTACTTTAAAAAGAACGGTGTCATGATGCCCCGGCCCAGCCAAATCGATGAACAACGCAAAAAGTTGTTGCCGATCGTCTGCCAGACGTTCAGCGAACTTGGCTATCGGCGGACGACAACAGCGGAGCTGGCGCAACGCTGCGAAGTCCGAGAGAACATCCTGTATCGGCTTTGGCCGGATAAGAAGGCGATGTTTCTCGCAGCGATTGACGACATCTTTCAGTCGCGCGCCGAGATGTGGGGGCAGATACTGGCTGATCTCCCTGACCCTGAATCGCGCGTCGAGCGGCTGATCGCTTACGAGGCCCAGCATCAGGGCGAGTTCGGGTTCTACCGAGTGATCTTCACGGCATTGGCTGAGACCGATGACGACGAGGTGCGCGATTCCTTGAGCCGCATGTACCGCCAGTTTCACAAGCTCGTCGTGCAGCAAATCACGACGGGCCGAAAGGGTGAGCGTAATGACCTCACGGTGAGTGATGCCGCTTGGGGGCTAATCGGCTTGGCCACGATTTCCAATATCATTGTCGAATTGAGCCTGCTCGGCCCCCGCCAGCGCAAGCAGATGTTTGCCTCGGTGGCGCAGGCATTGGTCAAGGACGCCGGTTGATCCTCTTTTTTTGCCCGACGTGTAAGTGAGTGCCTACTAAACCTCTTGCTGGAGTTGAGCCATGAACTACGCTGTGAATCGTCGCTCCTTTTTGATGAGTGCTTTGAGTACGCCATTGTTGGCAAGCCAACTGACGCAGACTAACAGCGTCTTTGCTTGCGAGCCGCCGCCAACCCTCGACATCCACGTGCATCTGTTTGGAGTCGGAGACGGAGGGACCGGTTGCCGAATTACGAAGTCGATCACGGAGGGATTTCAATTCCGCTACCTGTTGAGCCTCCTGCGGCTGCAGGTTCCGAACAAATCGATCGACGAACGATACGAGGAGGTGCTGGTGGAGCAGGTGCAGGGTTCGGGGCTGAGCAAGGTGGCCCTCTTGGGCCAAGACGCGGTTTATGACGGCAACGGACGGCCGGATTGGGATCGCACTTCGTTTTATGTGCCGAACGATCACGTCTTCGCGGTCGTGGCACGGCACTGTGAGTCCATGATCGCGTGTCCGTCGATCAACCCGGCACGAGCCGATGCGTTGAACGAGCTTGCTCGCTGTCATGCGATGGGGGCGCGGTTGTTGAAGATTCATCCGCCGACGCAAGGCGTGAATATCGCCGACCGCAAGTACGCTCAGTTCTTCCGCTGCTGCTGTGAACTCAACATGGTGGTCCTGGTTCACACCGGGCATGAGCACAGTGCTCCGGTGATCGACAAGCGCCTCGCCGCACCACGTCGGTTGGAGTTGGCTCTCGATCAGGGCTGCACCGTCGTGGCCTGTCACGCCGGAACCGGCTGGATCATCGACACGCCCGATCAACTCCCGGAGTTCGTGTCGTTGCTGAAGCGTTATCCGAAACTGTGGGGTGACACCGCAGTGCTCGGGACCGCTAAAAGGGTCCGTGATTTTGGTCGTCTGTTGGAGGACGAAGAGTTCGTTCGCAGTCGGCTGCTGCATGGCAGCGACTTCCCATTTCCGGCCTCGCCGGCGGCCTTTGCGGGTCGTCTCGGAGAGGAAATGGCGCAACAACTCGAACGGGAAACCAATCTGCTGAAAAAAGATTTCGCGTTGAAAGAGGCGCTCGGCATTGGGCGAGTCAGCGCTCAGCGAAGCTACGTCGTTGCCAACGTCTGCTGAATCTTTCCCATGGTGCGAATCAGATGGCTGCTATTCGGCGACTACTTGTTGTGGTGAATCCTCGCGGCGGAAAGCGGCGTGGGTTGACGATTCTGGATCGGGTCAAGCCGGTCTTCGCAGCGGCGGGGATCGAATTAGATGTCCGAGTGACTCAGCGTTCGGGGTACGCGCGAGAGATGGCTCGGACGTTGGATATGACTAACGTTGATGGACTCTGTGCCATCGGTGGTGACGGGACGGTCCACGAAGTTGTGGACGGCTTGATGCAAAGGAGCGAGCCGATTTCGGTCCCTCTGGGAATCATCCCTGCTGGCACCGGCAATACGCTCGCTCAACATTTGCAATGCGACGATCCAATCGAAGCCGCGCGGAAGATCGTGGCGGGAGAGACTCAGCCGCTCGATGTGGTGCGCGTCTGTCTAAGCGACGAGGTTGTTTTCTGTGTTGACGTTATCGGCTGGGGAGCGGTGTCAGACATCAATGCCACTGCCGAACGACTCCGGTTCCTTGGTCCATCACGGTATGGTGTAGCGGCACTTTGGCAGATCCTGCGAGCCAAACGTCGGCGAGCAACGCTCACCCTCGACGGCCAAACCATTGACGATGAGTTCCTCTTCGTCATGGCTTGCAACCCGAAGTTCACAGGGTCGGGCATGAAGCTGGCACCTCATGCGGAGATCGGTGACGGCAAACTCGACGTCGTGGTTGTTCGGCGCGCCACGCGCTGGCAGATGTTGAAGCTGTTCAGCAAGGTCTTCGATGGTTCACACCTGGATTTGGAATTCGTCGAGTATCACCAAGTGCGCTCGTTCGCGATCGCGTCCCAAGACCACGATCCCCTCGACCTCGACGGCGAGATGAAGGGTCACACCCCGATGTCTGCAGAAGTGTTGCCGTCTGCGCTGCGGATTCTTGCAAAGGAATCTTTCTGACGAGGAATCATTCATGGCAGACCCATTGGTCAATGATGAGTCTCGGAATGCATGGCTGGATGACATCCTGGCCGCCTCAATGCGCGACGTTTCGCACGGACGGGAATCGATATGATCTCCGCCAGCCACGATCAGACAGCGAAGGTCTGGGACTCAACGCCTCGGCAGTGACTCGCGATAAAAAGGGGAGGATTGCACCAGCCGCGTGGGTAGGGGCAAGTCAACGAGAAATGAAACGGAGCGACCATGATGGCGAGTGCCAACGAATGTCGGATTCGAAATGAAATGATTCACCGTACGGCAATGATTGTGGTCATTTTGGCCGTCGTCGGATTGGGCTGGGATGATCGAAGCGGTCAAGTTTTGGGACAGGAGCCCGAGCTGCTGACGTTGAATGGACACGCCGAGCCGGTTTACAGCGTGGCGTTCAGCCCGGACGGAAAACGGTTGGCGTCGGCCAGCGTCGATCGGACGGTGAAAGTGTGGGACGCCGCGAGCGGCGCGGAGTTGCTCACATTGAAAGGGCACGGCGGCATTGTCACGAGCGTGGCGTTCAACTCGGACGGGAAACATTTGGCGTCAGCCAGCTTGGATAACACCGTGCGGGTATGGGACGCCACGAGCGGTGCGGAGTTGCTCAGTTTGAAAGGGCACACCAAAGAAGTCATGAGCGTGGCGTTCAGCCCAGATGGGAAACGGCTGGCGTCGGGCAGCGTTGATCAAACGGTGAAAGTCTGGGACGCCGCGAGTGGCGCGGCATCACTCACTTTGAAAGGTCACACCAGCTATGTCTTGAGCGTGGCATTCAGTTCGGATGGGAAGCGGCTGGCATCAGCTAGCTCGGATCAGACGGTGAAAGTGTGGGACACCACAAGCGGCGCGGAGTCGCTCACGTTGAAAGGGCACATGCGAGCGGTCTATGGAGTGGCGTTCAGCCCGGACGGAGATCGGCTGGCATCGGCCAGCGTGGATCAAACGGTGAAGGTGTGGGACTCCACGAGCGGCGCGGAGCTACTCACGTTCAAAGGTCACACCAGCGGCGTCATCGGCGTGGCGTTTGGCCCGGATGGAAAACGACTGGCGTCGTCCGGTGGCGACAAGACCGTCAGAGTGTGGGATGTCACGAACGGCAAGGAGTTGCTCGCACTGCAAGGGCACACCAAGCTCGTTCAGCGTGTGGCGTTTAGCCCGGATGGAAAAAGGCTGGCGTCAGCTAGTGACGACAAGACCGTGAAGGTATGGGACGTCACGACACCGAGGGAGTGACGGCGTCGAGTGCAACAAGAGAAGAAAGCAGACATCGGGTGCATAACAGGAATTCCCTGTTTGTTGTGTCTTGAGTAGTCTGCCGCTGCGGAAATGGATGTTCGCGAGTTGAGCAACGTCAAGGAGGGACATGAGATGGCGATGACGAAGTCCGTTGAATCCAAACGGGAGGAA
>SXKJ01000064.1 GCA_005778115.1 Planctomyces sp.
CCCCGGTTGGTGTGGAACAAACCGGGGGGCTGACGCCGCCCCGCTCGCCAAGTCACTTTTCATTTGCCGCTCTTCTAGGGACAAGGGCGGGATTGTTACGAGCGATTTGGAAAAGTCGCGAGTGAACTCGACACGTCACCAGGATTTCCTCAGAATCCGCCCGCTTTCAAGCCTGCTGCATCGTCCGCTGGACGAACCCAATCGTCTTCTCATACGCCGCGAACCCGGAGCCTGTTCGATGTCCGACACGCACACTCACGAATCCACCACCGCCTCCGCAGAACTCTTCGACAAGGCGGAACTCGCCGAGTTCGTCGCCGCTGACCAAGCGGCTGGGCGAACCATCTGCAAAATGCTCTCGGCTCTGTTTATCTACACGCTGATCGCCATGTCCGTCGCCACCGGCTGGACCTACTACGCGATCATGTCGTCGTAGTCGCTGATCACCGAAGGGATCATGCGGTCAACGGGAATTCACCGCCGTTTGTCGCGGCTTGCGCACCACCAACCGCACCGGACGCGAGGCTTGATTCCCCTCCTGTTGCGAGATGCCGTAGATCAACCGGGTCGTTTCCGGCACCCAGCTAGATGCCGTCAGGAAGATTTGACGCTCGCTTTCTCCTTGGCGGATCATCACGCCGCTGAGTCCGATGTTGTCCACGATGATGCCGTGCGGCAAGTTGTCGATATCAAAGCGTTGCTCGTTGTTGAACTTATCGGCTCGTCCGATACGCAGCATCGCGGTGATGGTCGTGCCGGGAGCAATCACGAGTTCCGGGATTTCGTCCTGCTTCGCCGGTGAATCCGCGGGAGCCGCGTTGTTCTCGGCGGTCTTGAGCGGCAGACGATCGGGCGTGAGGAAGACGACGAATTTCGGCTTGTCCGCCAGTTTGATCTCGCCGAGCGTGCCGGCTTCTTTCGTGACCGCTTGTCCGTGAATGCTCGCGGTGGCGGTGATCTTCACGTTGGTCCAAGCCTCCTTCGGCGGAGCTTTCTCTTTGGCATCCAACGACGTGCTCAAGACCGCGCGAGCCTGTGTGTGTCCGGCTTGCACAATCGTTGGGGTCGAAATCGAAAGGCCTTCCGGCAGTCCGGTGACATCGAACCGAACGTCGCCGTCGAAGCCGTCCGTGCGGTCGATCTGAAAAGTGACTCGCGTGCCGCTACTGGCGGCGACAGTTGCGTCTTTGCCTCCAGCGAGTGACGGTGTGAAGTCAGGTTTCGGGGATTGGACAGTAAGCGAGTAGTCATGCTTTTCGCCACCGAACCCGCGCGTGTCCGTCACTTTGACGAGGTATGCTCCGTCGGCCGGAACCGTGAATCGCAGTCGGCTGTCGTTGCCGAGTTTCCGATCGCCGTCGTCGTCGTTTTCATAGTTCAAAGGGAAGACTGGCAACCCGTTGTCGATCAGCTTCGTCCCGACGGGATAAGGCTCGACGATGTAGCAAACCTCATCGAGCGCATGAATCGTCGCGCTGGTATCGAAGTACCCGACCCGCTTGCCGCCGTTGGCGTACATCTGCATGCCGGAGTCCGGACCTTGCGGCATGCGAAACGTCTTGAGCACCTCGCCGCCGATGTAGAGGAATTGATTGAGCTCCATCTCTTCCCAATTCTTCAAACGGATATCAGGACCGTTCGAGTCGATGGGGCGAAACTCGTTGTACGTCTCGCGCACGGCTTGCAGGACGAGTCTCTGGACCGGTCGGCCATCTGCGGTGAGTACCTCCAGCTTCGTGTCGGCGGGCGATCCTTTGCGAGCCGCGTTGGTTTCGAGCACCCAGACTTGTCCCGCTTTGGCCTCGAAGCGGAAGAGGTCGCGATCGCCTGCCGCTGCGAACTTGCCGTTGATAGTCGCCGGTAGCGGAAACGACTGAGCTTGAGCGAACGCATCGTTCGGCTCGACTTCCTCGACGGTCTGCATCGGAGTCAAATCGCTGACAACCGGCGGAGTTGGATCGCCCGTCAGCGGCGTTGAGGTCACAAGTCCCGCACCGGCATTCGCGATGGGGTACGACTGCAACGATCCGTCTAATCGACCAACCAGCATCGTCGAACTGTCCGGCGAAATCGCCAAAGCTTGGGGCCAGTCAGGCTGAGTCTCCAAAACCTTGAGCTGTGTGAACGACTGCGCCTCCCACAACTTGATCCGTCGATCCTCGGCCGACGAGACCAGCATCTTGCCGTCGGGCGAAAACGCGAGCTTGAGAATGCCCCCCTCGTGAGCGTACCGCGAGAACGCAATCGGGTTCGTCCCTTCTTTGCCTCCGGCCGTGATATCCCACACGCGAATTCGTTTATCAACGCCCCCCGCAACAATTCGCTTGCCGTCGAGGCTGAATGCAACCGCGTACTGTTCTTTCTCCGGTTGATTGAGCGTGTCCAGTCGCTCGCCGGTCGCGACGTTCCACAGCTTGACCGTTCGGTCGCCCGACGCGCTCGCCAGGATTTGACCGTTCGGATGAAACGCGACGTCGTACACCGCATCGTTGTGGCCGTGTAGAGTTCGCACCTCCGCACCGGTCTCGACGTTCCAGAGTTTGACCTTCTGGTCGTAGCTTCCCGTCGCCAGCAGCTTGCCATCGGGGCTCAACTCCGCCGTATAGATGGCATCGCGATGTCCTTGAAGCGTGCGGATCGGCGAACCATCCACAACCTTGAAGAATCGCACTTCGCCAAACACTCCCGGCTCTCCGGCCGCAGCGAAGACGAAACTCAAATCGTGAGAAACTCCGATATCGTTGATGACGCCGCGCAGTCCGACAAGTTCACGCACCAGCGTCTTTGAGTCTGGCACACCACGCGCGACTTCGCCGGGAGTCGGAGGAATGCGCAGCAACTCGGCTCGCCCCTGCCGCGCAATCGCAACGGTCGCGACATCGCGTGACCACGCGAGCGACTGAATTGGCTGCCGCACCTGTCCCTTCGTCGCGATCTTCGGAGTGACGAGCAACGTCGGATCGGGAGCCTGTCCCGTCGGCCCTTTCGCGCCAGCATCCACCCACGCCTTGAGGATCGCGACCTCTTCCTGTTTCGGCCCGGCATTCCCCTCCGGCGGCATCACCGGCTTGACCTTCTTCTCAACGCTGAGCACCAGGCGGCTAAGATCACTCTTGCCGGGAACGATCACCGCCCCGCGTTTGCCACCCTTCAACGCCGAGTCGAACGACTCCAGGATCAGGCCCCCTTCCTTCTCGTCCGCGTTGTGGCAGCCGTTGCAGTACTTCTTGAAGATTGGAGCAATCTGCATGTTGAAATCAGGAGCAATCGGTTTGGCGTCTTCCGCGAAACTCGTCGCATCAGCAGCTATGACGCACCAACAGCCAACAAAGAACCAAAAAGCACGACTCATGTCTCCGCCTCCGAAGATGGTTTCGCTCACAACTGACAACGACAAGATATTTGAAGTCAGTCCATGTCCGCCATCATCTTCCGCCCTTCATTTTTCGCCAGCTTTTTCGGAGCTGGCGAAAAATGAAGGGGGGGAAAATCGAACCGCAGGAAATCTCAGTGCCGGACCATGCCGATGCGGTGGTGCATGTAGGCCAGCAGGACGGCGTCGATGTGCTCGCTGGTGCGGATGGTGCGGTAGTCGATCGTTTGCTGAGCACAGAAGCGGCGGAGTTCATCCAAGTACGAGTGCATCGCGGCAAGATACCCGTCCCGCAGCGAACGCGGATCGCAGAGCACATCGCCGAGTTCTTCCATCCCCTCGAACTTCGTCGTCCCGGTGAAATTGAAGTCCAGCTCTTCGTCGTCGAGGACATGAAAGACGAGCACATCGTGACCGCGATGCCGCAGCAGCTTCAGTCCCTTGAACAGCCCCGGCCTCGGCACGAGCAGATCAGAGATCAGCACAATCATGCCTCGGCGACCTTGAGCCTCAGCGACGTGGCGGAGCACATCGAAAATGTCGGTCTTCTGCTTCGGTTCCTCGGCTTCGAGGGCCAGCAAGATATCGTTGAGATGCGTCCGTTTGCTGAGTGGCGGGATCTGCGTGCGGATCGCCTCATCGAACGCCACCAGCCCGACAGAGTCCTGTTGCCTCAGCAGCAGGTGTGCGAGCGTCGCCGCCGTCGTGCAGGCATAGTCGTACTTCGTTGCCAGCCCATGCGGTGATCGCCCCGCTCCACTGCCAAACCGCATCGACTCGCTGAGGTCCACAATCAGCGTCGTCCGCAGGTTCGTGTCTTCCTCGTAGAGCTTCACATAAACCTTGTCGGTCTTCGACCAGACCTTCCAGTCGATACGCCGCACATCGTCACCGGGAACGTACTCGCGGTGCTGCACGAACTCGACCGACTGCCCGAAATATGGACTCCGATGCCCGCCCGACAAAAAGCCTTCGACGATTTGCCGCGCCTGGATTTCCAGACGAGCCACTCGCGAGATGACTTCGGGACGCAGATGCTTATGAGTGGTCTTCAAGAGTCAGCCAATCCTTCCTAAGAAATCAATTTGAGGAGTTGGCCTTTGGTTGAGAATCCCCCGCCGCAAATTCCGCAAGAATTTGTTCCGGCGACGTGAAGACAATTCGATCCTCTTCGCAACTGACGGCCGGAAAGCCGAGCTTCGCGTTGCAAAGCACCGATTCCCGCGCGGCGCTCTGGCAAATCCGCTCGAACTCGGCGGGGGGCATGTCGAGCTTCTTTGGTTCGACGCGAGGAATGGGTTGGATCATGTCGCTGGTCCTTTGGAAAAACGTGCCCACGTTTCTGGTGCATGAACCGTCGTGACGACTGTTTGATTACCCTCGGCAACGAGTTGATACCCAGTGCGGTGCGAATTATCCACGACTCGCCATTCATCGGCAATCGGTTGATAGAGTCGCAGGAAGTTGTCCCAGCTTCGGAAATAACGCGACCGAATTGTCGGCTCCGGAATTGAATGGCCACCGGTTTGAACGCGAAGTCGCACACGCTCAACAGCCAAATCCGCACGGTTCAGCCACGAGTAAAACAGAAACACCCGATAGTCTTCCTCGCGAAGTTTTCTCAACCATGCGGCATAGGTTCGGCCCGACAAGGTTGTCTCGAAGGCGAAGTCTTCGCCAGCCTGAGCAAAATCATCCAACTGTTGAAGCATCAAACGGCCGGCTTGAAACGCTTGAGTGTCAGGAGCCAACCCATTCAACCCTTGAGCAATCGCGTCCGCGTTCACGAACGCTTTCGAGTGGAGAATCTCCGACAACAGCCTCTTCGAGACGGTCGTCTTCCCCGCTCCGTTCGGACCAGCGATCACGACGACTTGGGGCACCACTCGCCTCCTGCCGCCTGAAGGCGGGACTACGAACTTGGCTCACGCCGCGAAGATTTTTTGGAAGCGGGGATCGCGGCTGAGTTCGCCTTCTTTGGCCGGGGTCGATTCGATCAGCTTCTCGATGACGTGGTCGGGGGTGATCCCTTCGGATTCGGCGGCGAAGTTGAGGACGATGCGGTGTCGGAGGACCGGTTTGGCCATCGCGATAATGTCGTCGGTGCTGACGTGTGTGCGGCCGTTGAGCAACGCTCGTGTCTTGCCGCCGAGCAGCAGATATTGCACGGCTCGCGGGCCGGCTCCCCAGCTCAGCCATTCGTTGATGAAGTCGGGAGTGCCGGGCTGGCGGACTCGCGTTTGGCGAGCGATGGCGAGGGCGTATTCGACGACGTGATCGGTCACGGGGACTTGGCGGACGATCCGCTGCAGTTCAATGATGTCGTCATCGTCGAGGACCGCTTCGACGGCATCGTTGTGGATGCCGGTCGTCTGCTTCGCGATTTGTTTTTCCTCGGCGAAGTTCGGATAGCCGACGTGGACCTTGAACATGAACCGGTCTTGTTGAGCTTCCGGCAGTGCGTAAGTTCCTTCTTGTTCGATCGGATTCTGCGTGGCGAGCACGAAGAACGGGTCGGCGAGAATGTGCCGCGTTTGGCCGACGGTGACTTGGCGTTCCTGCATCGCTTCCAGCAGCGCGGCTTGAGTCTTCGGGGGCGTGCGGTTGATTTCGTCCGCCAGGATGACGTTGTGGAATAGCGGGCCGGTAATGAAGCGGAACTCGCGCTGGCCGGTGCTTTTGTTTTCTTGGAGGACTTCGGTCCCGGTGATGTCAGCGGGCATCAAGTCGGGAGTGAATTGGATACGGGCGAACGACATCGACAGAGTGCGGGCCAGCGTGCTGATCATCAACGTCTTGGCCAGCCCCGGCACTCCTTCGAGTAAGCAGTGTCCTCGACTAAACAGGGCGATGAGCAATTGGTCGATGACGTCATTCTGGCCGACGATAACCTGCGCCATCTGCTCGCGGATTTTTCGGTAGCCTTGGCTCAACTTTTCGATGGATTCCCCCGCTGCTGCCTCGATCGCCGCTCGGTCGTCGCTCATGTAGCCCCCAAACTCCGAATGCTGGTTGTGTCACACTAAGCCTTCTCAGTGGCGGCAGACTCTAGCGGTGCTCCAGAAGCCGGGCAATCAATGGTCAGCGACTCATTTCAGCCTTTAAGTCCGGACGCTGCCGCGTTGTCGAGGTGACTCCTATAATCCTGCCACTCGCTGACAAAATCTTGTCGGCCGACCTACTCCAAAGAGGTGTCCCGTGCTTGTGCAGATGGAACTTGCCCGCATCATGATCAGCGAAGTCAGCGATCAGCAGGTGATCTACCTCCGCCAGGTCGATGGCGAGCGAATGCTCCCCATCTTGATCGGTCTGTTCGAGGCCACCAGCATCGACCGCCGGGTCAAAAAGGAATATCCCCAGCGTCCGCTGACTCATGATCTGCTGAAGGCGACTGTTGAGGCGCTCGGCGGCGAGATCGAAGCCATCGTCATCAACGATCTGCGTGAGCACACTTACTTCGCCAAGCTGCTCATTCGCCAAGGAGGCAATCTGGTCGAAGTCGACAGTCGCCCCAGCGACGCGGTTGCTCTGGCGGTCCATTACGGACCACATTTGCCGATCTATGTGGATTCCAGTGTGCTGGACCAAGTGCCGTAGGTCAGGCTTTCCAGCCTGACCCGATCTCGGTTTGCGTGCTGAACTTCAGAGCGGTCAGGCTGGAAAGCCTGACCTACCTTAACTTATGCCCGAAGAACTCTTCGACATCGTCGATGACCAAGACCAAGTGATCCGCCAAATGGTTCGCTCCGAGGTTCATCGACAGAAGCTGTTCCACCGAGCGGTGTCGATCTTCGTCTTCAATTCGCGCGGACAACTCTTGTTGCAGCAGCGCTCGGCAACGAAGGACGAGTATCCGCTGTGCTACACCTCATCAGCGTCGGGGCACGTCACCGCCGGTGAGAACTACGACGAGACCGCCCCGCGAGAGATGCAGGAAGAACTCGGCCTGACCTCGCCCGTCGAACGGCTCGCCAAGTTCCCTGCTGGGCCAGAAACCGCGAACGAGTTCACGGTCCTTTACCGCACTGTCACCGATGCGCCGCCGCAATTCGATCCTGGCGAGATCGCCGGTGGCGCGTTCTACGATCTCTCGGTCGTCGACGAGTGGCTGTCTCGTTCTCCCGAACAATTCTCGCCACCGTTTCGCATCGCCTATTTGTGGTATCGATCCAATTGCCAACCTCGTTCTAGCCGCGATTGATTGGGCCTCATTTTTTGAAAAGGTCGACCGCGTGGTTGGGTGGGTTCAGAGGGCTGACAGAAAAATGGGGGCAGACAAAACACGATCCATACCCCTCACAAGTGACGCCGACGAACGAAGGTCGCCAATTCTTTCTGTCCCATTTTTCTGTCAGCCTTTGGTTTCGCATTTCCTCGTCGAATTCAATGGGAGTCATCACATGTCACTTGCGAGAATCTTGCTCATCGTCAGCCTTGCTGGCTTCGTGCTTCCGCAACAATCGGACGAGTCGCTTGGGGCCGTGTTGCAAGGCGAGATTCGTGACTCCGAGTCCGGCCATTTGCTCCCGGCGCGGCTTTACATCCAGTCTGCGGACGGAGCGAATTGGTTCTTCGCGAAGTCGGCCGATCCGAAAGGCTCGGCGATCGTTTATGACAAAGGTCGCGATCAGAAGAGCGTCGAGAAGCACACGACGCTGTCGGCTCACCCGTTCGTCGCCGAGCTACCTCCCGGCAAGTACACGCTCACGATCGAGCGAGGCAAGGAATACCTCACCGCGACTCAAGAAGTCGAAGTCGCCGACAAGCCGGCCGCTGTCACCATCAAGCTGAAACGCTGGATCAACATGGCCGAACGGGGCTGGTACTCTGGCGACACGCACGTGCATCGTCCCATCGCCGAACTCTCGAACGTCGCGCTGGCCGAAGACCTCAACATGGTCTATCCGATGTCGCAGTGGGTCACCGTCTCGCACACGCTCCCGGAGAAAGGCCGCGTCGATGCGACTCCGTATCCCAGCGTGCCGTTGTTTGCCGATCCGACCCATGTGGTCGTGCCGCTGAATACCGAGTACGAAATCTTTTCGGTCGGAGCGAAACGTCACACGCTCGGTGCGGTCCTGATTGTGGGGCACAAGACGCCGCTGCCGCTGGGCATTCCGTCCGTGAAAGCGGTCGCGGAAGAGGCTCGCAAGCAAGGGGGATTGCTGGATCTCGAAAAGCATTCGTGGGCCTGGACGCCGATGATCGCCCCGGTAATGAAAGCGGACCTGTATCCGCTCTCGAACAACCACATTTGGCGAACCGAGTTCGCCTTCAAATCCTGGACGATCGAAAACAACTGGCGCGACAACCCGCGCATCGAGACCGACAAAGAGGGCTTCACCGAGTCCGGCTGGCTGCACTTCGGCTGGGAGCAGTACTACGCGATGCTCAACTGCGGCCTGCGCATGCGTCCGACCGCCGGCACCGCCAACGGAGTCCACCCTGTCCCCGCCGGCTTCAGCCGAGTCTACGTTGATCTTGGCAAAGAGGACTTCACACCAGAACTCTGGCAGAAGCGGCTCAATGAGGGGCGCAGCTTTGTCACGACAGGCCCCATGATGATGCTGAAGCACGGCGACGCCCCCTATGGCTTTGCTGTGCGGAGGCAGGGAAAAAAGTACGGCCTGATTCAGGCGTTCTATGCCTCGGGGACAATTGAGAGCGAGCACCCCATTGAGCGAGTTGAAGTCATCGTCAATGGCGACATCGCGAAGACGTCGCGTCCCAAGAGCGAGCGGCAAGCCGACGGTCATTTCGTGACCGATCTCTCAGACCTGGAACCCGTTCACTTTGACGATTCCATGTGGGTCGCCCTGCGTTGCTTCGAGAGGCTCCCCAACGGCCGCACGCGCTTCGCTCATTCTGCTCCGGCATTCGTGGACTTCGCCGACTCACCGGTCCGCCCGCGCCGCGACCAAGTCCGCTACTTGATCCAGCGCTGCGAGGAAGAACTCGCCCGCAACAAAGAGGTGCTCAGCGACGCCGAACTGGCCGAGTACCGCGAGGCATTGGAGTTCTATCGCGGCAAGCTGGAGACGGCTCGGTAGAACTCAAGAGACAGGCGAGCGACTGGACGTGCCGAGAATTGCTACGAACGTGGCCGCACGCGCGAGGCTCGGTCAAACCATTCGCGGATGGAGACTTGGAAACCCGGCAGAACATTCTCGCCATCGAGCATGTCCGCGTCGGTCAGCGTGACGCAGTCGGCCGGTGAGCGGTAGACCCGCACACTGCGCGTCGGCGGATCAACGTACCAGACAAGTTCGACTCCCGCCTCGAAATAGTCACGCAGCTTGCGAGCCATTTCGGCTTTCGTGTTTTTCTTGCTAATTACTTCGACGGCGAGCGTGGGCACCCAGCTTGGAACGGCCGTGTGTGGATCGGCCTCTTCCGGGATGTTTCCGTACGCGATGAAGGCCAGATCGGGAAACCGAACCTGCTCCGGCAGAACGCGGTGAGGTCCGTCCGCCCCAACGACAATCCCCAGGTCATGTTCTTCGAGAAACTTCCCCAAATGAATGCCGAGCCACGTTGCCAACCTTGCCTCTTCATGTCCCATGACTTTCTCCACCAGCACGCCGTCGATCAGTTCGCACAAACGCTTCGGTTCGCGGTCACACAGGCGGAGGACGTCATCCACGGTCGCCGTACCGGGAACGGGGATCATGCGAATGCGATCGAGAGGGACGTTTCCCAGTCGGTCCATCAATTCGGCCAACGTCTCTGGGGGAGCGAGTTCAGTTGCGAACATCACGAGATTCTCCGAGTCACTTCAAATATCAATCGGCAGTCTATCGCGATTTGACGCTTGGCCAAGCAGTGAAGTGACCGACCTTCATTTCTCAGCATCCAAAGTCACGGCTGGCATCGGCACCGTCGTCTTGAAGTGGAACCCATCCACTCGACTGACCGTCGCCGTGCAGACGACTGCTTGCAGAACCATCAAGACCAGCCAACCGCTGGCAGGCGTGCCGGTGTATTCGGGGAGCGTCTGGCCTGGACCGTTGACGATCTTGGCGGTGATCTCCGGTTCGCGGCTGGAGACCCACAGCAACCACGGGATCAGGAAGATCCACAACCGCGCCGCTTCGCCAGAGTTCTTGCCGGTCAGCCACAGTACGGCCAGCGTCACGAAACACCACAAGCGAAAGCTCGCCAGCGAGCGGCCCGATCGCAGGCTACCTTTCGTGCTGGTCAGCCAGCTCGAAACGGCGAAGAGAAAGACCGGAGTGCCGGCGGCCAAAGCCAACTCAAGCGGATTGACCAGCAGCCAGGACGAAAACGTGCGCGGGTACTTCGCGTAGAAGCCGGCGTGATTGTGAAAGTTCTGCATCCAAACGCTGGGCAGATCGAGCGAGTACAGCCAATACGTCAGCCCGACAAAAATGGCGAACGTCGCCAGCGCGGCCACGACACACTGAGCCAGCTCTTTCACGCGAGTGCCGAACGGCTCGATCGCTTCGCCGCACGCGCAGTCGGCCAGCGTCCACAGCGCGGCGAGGAACGCGATCGGCAACATCGCGAGACTCAACGTCATCCCCAGAAACATCACCAACCCAGCGAGCAATCCCGCCGCGATGGATCGCTGAGACCATGCTCGTCCCCAGACCGCCAGAAACGATGTCGCGAAGAACGGCAGCCATAAGTCAGAGACCGGATGAAACACCGCCAACGCGGGGATCAGCGGCCACAGACAAACCGCTCGCCATGCTACCTCCCGCCCGCACGTCTGACGCGCGAGAAAGAACAGCGGCACGACCGTGCTCATCGCCGCCAGCGCGGCCAGTAACCCGGACAGCCACAGCGCCGCGCGATCCACGTCGGTCAGCGGCATCGTTGTCCTCGCCGAGTTCACAGCGATGATCTGAATGCCTTCGCGCACGGAGTCCGGCTGATACTCCAGCAGCATCGGTTGCAACTTCGGGAAGCGGGTCAGGAACCGGATGACCGACTTGTGCAACAGAATGAATCCGGGAGGATGCGTGCCGAAGTGCAACACGTCCCCTTCGCGCATCCGCTCGGCATACTTGGCGAGATAGTCCGGCTCTTGGCTCGCGCGGCCTTTCGCTTCTTCGTAGTACCCTTGGAAACCGTGATACCACAGCACCCAGCCGATCTTATTGAGCCGATGCGGTTCCGGCGGACAGTCTTGGACGATCCCATGCCACGTTGCGCCGCCGATGACCAGCGCCGCCAGCCAACCGGTCATTTCCCAGCGATTCGCCTCCAGCACTCGACGGTCCGCGAAAATGCAGAAGAGCAGATAACCGACGGTCGCCAGAGCCACAATGCCCCAACCCAGCGCGGTCTCTTTGAAGGTCGCATCATCGAACTGAATGCGATCCCAAGTCCATTCGTTGGGAACCCCCAGCGGCAGGTCCGAGCCCCACAACAACCAGATCGTCACCGCCACTCCGGCCAGCTGAGCCAGCCAGAACAACACCTTCGTCGCACGCATTGTCGCTCCTCAACAGTTCCATTCGCCGCTCCATCAACGGCGCGGGACTCTATCGGAAGACGAGCGTGCGACAACAGAGAGTTTGGAAGGCATCGCGCGGCGGCAATCAATGCGGAAGACAAGTACCCGACGAATGGAGGAAGACGACGAATTCGCTTAAGAGCCAAAGAATTCGTCGTCTCCTTCTATTCGTCGGGCTCCTACCGTTCAGCTACTCTCGTCGCGACGAACTCGCTCGAATACCCGCCTCATGCCACCGAACACGATTCCGCCGTTTCAATCCCACTGGGCCTTGGCGGGAGGCCATCGCCAAACGCTCGCCGGAGCATTCTTTCCCGGCCACTTGCCCGACGAACGCGCCGTGGTCCGCCAGATTCCGCTTCCCGACGGCGACTCGCTGGTCGTTCACGACGACTGTCCGCCGGATTGGCCGACGGCAGGTCCAGTCGCCGTGATGCTGCACGGACTCGCTGGTTGCCATCGCAGTTCGTATCTGGTCCGCATGGCGGCGATGCTGAATGAGCATCGCGTGCGCACTTTTCGCATGGACCTGCGTGGCTGCGGAGCCGGATTCGGATTGGCATTGAAGCCGTACAACGCAGGCTGCTCGGAGGACGTGCTGGCCGTGCTGCGAGCGGTGACGGAATGGTGCCCCAATTCGCCGATCTCGCTGTTCGGGTTCTCGCTGGGGGGCAACATCATTTTGAAGTTGCTGGGTGAGGCCCCTGAGCGTATCCCCTCGGAACTGGTTCGAGCGGCCGCAGTCAATCCGCCGATTGATCTGGCGACCTGCACCTACGGCCTGTCGCGCTGGCCGCAGCGGCATTACGACGCCTACTTCGTGCGGCAGTTGCTGCAACGACTGCGTGAACTCCAACAACGCCGAGTCGATTTTGTTCCGCCGACGTTCGCTCGCATACCACGCCGGCTGATCGAGTTCGACGATCAATTCACGGCACCTCGTTCCGGCTATCGCGGCGCGGACGATTACTACCAGCGATGCAGCGCCGAGCAATTCATTCCCGCAATCCGAGTCCCAACGTTGATCCTCACATCTCGCAACGACCCGCTGATTCCGGTCGCATCCTTCGAGCGACTCACCCCACCAGCAAACGTGCGACTACACATCACCGAGGGAGGCGGACATCTCGGCTACCTCGCGACTAGCAATGGCGAGCGGTCCCGCGATTGGTTGCAGACTCAGTTGCGCGATTGGGTGCTGCCGCAAGGCAAACCCACGTAGCCATCATCGCTCCGCGTGATGAGCCGAATGCTTCACCAACGCCGATGCGCGTTCGGCTCGTCACGCGGG
>SXKJ01000065.1 GCA_005778115.1 Planctomyces sp.
CGGCGGGGTTCATGGCGAAGTGTCTCAAGTCCTCGGCCATGTCGCGCGCGGTCGTGTAGCGTTCCGGCTTGCGCTTGGCCAACGCCTTCAAACAAATGCGTTCGAGTTCCCTCGGGACATCATCGTTGACCTGTCGCGGCGGTCGCGGATCATGCGTCTTGACGAACTCCAAAAGCTGCGATGTCTGTTCGCGCGGCGGCAGCTTTTCACTGGCTCGAAACGGTCGCACCCCGGCGAGCAATTCATACAGCACGACGCCGAGGCTGAAGATGTCGGTCTGCCCATCGACGCGATGCCCCTCGCCTGCCGCTTGTTCGGGACTCATGTAGGCCGGCGTGCCAAGAATCTCCGATGCGGAATCGAGGCCATGTCCCTCTTTCAACGCCAGTCCGAAGTCGGCGAGAACCGGTTTGCCCTGCGCATCGACCAGGATGTTGGCCGGCTTGATGTCCCGATGAAAGATCCCTTTGAGATGCGTCGCGTGCAGTGCTTCGGCGACATCGGCGATCAACTTCGCGACCGTCATAAAGTCCGGGAGCGAGTTCTGAACCCAATCGGACAGCGTGCCCCCTTCGAGATACTTCGTCACGAGAAAGACGGGAAACTGATCGGTGTGGCCGATGTCAAAGATCGGCACGACTCCGGGATGCTCCAGCTTGGCGAGCTTCTGCGCCTCTTCGCGATACTCAGCCACTTGAGCCGCCGCCATCCGCTTGGGGACTTTGATGGCGACGCGACGATTCAACTCTTCATCTAACGCCAGATAGACCGCGCCGAATCCACCCTGACCCAGCCGCCGTTCGACCCGATAGCGGCCGATCGAATGCACGGTTTCCTCCGTCGCGCCAGAGTCACGCTGAGAAGCGGGCGTTGGCGGCGGCACCCAGTTCGGTGGCATCGCCGGCGTGGCATTCGCCGATTCGCCCGCGCCGGGAGATTCGTCGCTGGTTGATTCAGATTGCGGGAGCTGCGACGCGGGCATCAATTCGCTCACTGGATCAGACGGCCAACGATCTGGAAGAGAGAGTCGCCATTATTCGGCGACTCCCCTCAATTCGCAAATCCGTCTGTTCCTGGATCAGGATTTCAACGTGCTCGGCCTGGCCACGTCGAAAACGTGCCCCAGGACGATGCGGCCTCGCCTCCCTACGATTTCTTCTTGAGCATGTAATCGTCGGTACGGTTCTTGGCTGCGTCGCGGAGCTTGAGGTTCTTCGCTTTGATCGCCAGCGTTGCCGCGGCTTTCGTGGCTTCGATCGCTGGGTCGTATTGCGACTCGGCCGCGTAGTCTTCGGCCAACTTGAGGAGTGCCTCCGCCAGTTGTTCCTGCGGAGCGCCGGTCTTTACGGTGGTACTCAGCTTGCGCAATGTTGTGCTTCGCAACTCCAACGCATTGACGGCAAAGGTCGTGGTCAACTCGTGGAGGATCTTCGTCGCGATGTCCATGTCGCCAGAAGAACTGGCCAGATCGTTCGCGTCTTGAAGCAACACATACCGTCCCGCCGGATCGTCGGTGGTGGTCTTGGCGTGCTCCAAGAGTTTCTCGGCCAGCTTCGCTTTGTCGGGCAAGCGCACGGCTTTGGCGAAATCCTGTTTGAAGATCTCGCGAATCGTTTTCTTGGACTCGTCACGTTGCTCGTCTTCTGGCAGCGGGAGCTTAACCACAACGGTTTCCGGCTCGGTGTTCGACGGGGCGTCATTCGGAGTCGCTGCAGCAACCGGGATCGAGTTGGGACGACTGCCCGGTGCGTTGGGGTCGAGCTTGGGGATGTGCCACAACTGAATCGTTGCCAACTTGTCGGCCGCGTCGGTTGCTTCGCCGGCAAACAGGATGTGCTCGCCGTCGGGCAGAAACGCGATGTCCAGAATCCGCAGCTTCAGTTGCGGAAGCTGCAACAGGCCGCTGCCGGTCTTCGCGTTCCAAATGGAAACAAGGCCATTCAATCCACCGGTCACCAGCAATGTTTCGTCGGGAGAGAGTGCCAGGACATCGGCATGAGCGAAGATCGCTTCCGTGGTGGCGGCCTTGGTATCCCAGCGGCGTGCGGTGTGTTCGCCTGAGGCCGTCCACAGAGAGGCTCCGTCTTTCGACAAGGCGATGGAACTGATCCGCGCTTTTTGACCGGAGAGTACTCGAATCGTTTTGCCCGATGTGGCGTTGAACAATGTCGCCTCTTTGGCGTCCTCTCCGGTCACGGCCGCCAAGGTTTGTTTGTCTTCCGTCAGTGAGAGCGAACCGCAAAACGGATGGACTCCGGAAATCATGCGGAGCGCCTTCCGAGTCTTGAGATCCCAGATTTCGATCGCACCAGCACCGGCCGTCGCCGCCTGTCGATCACCGGGCCAAAACAAGATCGCTCGCGAGGGACGGCGGTTGGTCTTCAGCTCCGCCAGCTCATCGCCTGTCTTCGCGTTCCAGAGCTTCACCGTCTCTGCCGACGACAGAACCTGGCTCCCATCTGAGGAGAGCGCGACGGCATGGACGTGTCCGTTGTGTCCGGTGAATTGAGCAGTCGTCTCACCGGTCGTCACATCCCAGACTCGACAATCACCGGCAGGCCCGGCTGTTGCCATGAATCGAGCATCCGCGGACAGCGCGAAGTCTGCCACAGCGATCTGATGCCGAGCAAACCGCGCCGTGTCGGTCGCTGTTCGTATCGCTTTGGAAGGTCGACGTACGACGCTGTCCGTTTTCGGTGGTGGTTCCCGGACTTCGACTTGAGGCTCCGGCTTGATGGGAGGCTTGTCGTCGGTCACAACGACTGGCTCTCGCTGAGGTTTGCGGGGGGCCTCTGGCTCTTCAACCGGATCGAGTTCAGGCGAGTCCATCGCCTCGTGTTGATCGTTGGCTTGTGGCAACTGCTTTCCGGGTTGAGGGAGTGCTCCCTGATTCATCAGCCACCAGACTCCACCTCCGAGACAGCCGATGATCACGAGATTGATGGCCCAAACCAGGTGTCGCGACCGACTCGGAATCCGAATTGAGATCGCCGAGTCGTCTTTGACATCCGCTTCATCGGGGAATTGAAATGCGTCCGCCGGCTCGGCGAGCGGGGTAGCGTCCGCACTTTGACTGGCGGGTGGGATAACCGAGGGACTGGCGCCGCCCCGCTCGCCTGGAGGATTCGTGGGGGCTGCCGTGCCGGGAGCGGTCACTCCCTGCCGGCGCAAGTGCGAGTCGTATTGGGCTTTCGTCAGGCGATTGAGCAGGCAGAGCCGCGCTTGCTGTAACTGCTCTAATAGCGGCTCGGCCAAAGTCCCTTGGGGGCCAACCGACTTTTTCTGAAGGAAGAGTTGGCGTTGATCCAGCGCGGCGATGATGACCGCGCGGTCTTTTTCAAACAGCGTGATGCCGAGCAAACGATAGTAATTGGGGGGCTGCTCCTCCGGCGGGATTCCCAGCCATTTGTGATACGCATTGAAGTCGGACATGAATCGTGCTCACCCCATCAAATGGACGTCGCACGAGCGAATTCACTCATACGATTGCTCAACGGCCCCCTGCTCCGGCGGCGATTGAGAGAGCTTTATCAACGACTCGATCTTGCCGAGCAAGGCCGTTCCGAAGCTGATTCCCGTCGAAGGAGCGATCTCTTCGTGTCCGGCGACAACGCCATTGACCCTCTGATTTGAGCGACCTAGACTCCGCCCCCATTTGAACAACCAGTGTTGGCGTCACCAGTTAGCTGTGGCAGGAAGCCATTGCGGCTCGGTAGGGAATTCGGCCAAGAGGACGCCGCGAGAGACGAATCTCTGACGCCTCGGCGAGTCGCCTTAACTCATAGACAGGATGTCTGCCGTGCCGAGAGCTTTCACCTCGCCCTCTCGCTTCGCGAGCGTCAATCAATTGACTCGCTGGCGAGCGGCGTGGCATCAGCCCCCGTTTTTCAGCGGCCTCCGAGACCACCGGGGGGCTGACGCCGCCCCGCTCGCCAATTTCGATGGCCCGATTCAGCGAAACTTTGAGACCCCATAATGGACATTCTTGATACCGTCGGCGAAGTCTTTGGCATGGCGACCGGCAAGGTCGAACGCTTCGTCACGAAAATGTTCGGCTCGTCGAATGAACGCCGTGTGCGGAACATCGGCTTTGCGCGAGAGAAAGACGGCTCGACGAAGATCGTCCCCGGCTCGACGCTCGACCGCATCAATCAGCTTGAACCGGACTATGCGAAACTTTCCGAGGCCGAACTGCGTGGATTGGCCAGCAAGTTTCGAGCACAGCTTGCCGACGGAAAAACTCTGGATGACCTGCTGCCCGATGCCTTCGCTGCGATGCGTGAGTCGAGCAAACGCTATCTCAAAATGCGGCATTACGACGTGCAGATGCTCGGGGGCTACATCCTGCACAAGGGGATGATCGCCGAGATGGTCACCGGCGAAGGAAAGACGCTGGTCTCGACGCTGCCGGCGTTTCTCAATGGATTGGCCGGCAAGGTGCATGTCGTTACGGTCAACGATTACCTCGCCAAGCGCGATATGGAATGGATGGGGCCGGCGCACTTGGGCCTGGGCCTGACAGTCGGAGCGATTCAATCGCACATGTCGCCGCACGAACGGCATCCCGCGTATGCCTGCGACATCACCTACGGCACAAACAA
>SXKJ01000066.1 GCA_005778115.1 Planctomyces sp.
CACGCACACTGGACTTCTTGGGCACGAGACTCGTCCTGCAACACGGCCACGATTTGATCGCCCAACCTCCTGTCGAGCAGACTTCTCAAATCGCCACACCGCAACTATCGCAGCTTATCCAGAATCGCGCAATCGCCCTGGGGGGACACCCAAGCGTTCATGCCGCAATCGCGGCAAACCTCAAGGGCTTGGGTTAAGACCTTAACCGCTTCGTCTAATTCGTTTTGTCCTACCCGGCGCACACCTTCAGCGAGCAACACCAGTGCTGTCGCCCAGACATCGTTCCGTTTCTTTTGCATTTCTCGCTGAGCGATGTCCGCCGGCAATCGCCCGCCCGAAGCACACGACCAGACGTCGAGGCAGAATCCCGAGACCTTGTCGTCTTCCATCTCTTTGCACAATTCGTAGAGTCGTTTGGCTTCGGCGACCGCGCGGGGAAGTTCGCCTTTCCGGTAGACCGAGTTGATCCCGGAAAACAAAGCCATGTTTCTTTCCCACAAGTCCCCCGTCCGATCGAGAAGTTTGACTGCTTCCCCGCAGGCATTGATGCTCTCGTCAAATCGTGCCCCAGCGTAGAGCACGACTCCGAGGTAATGCAGCGATTGTCCCTGGCCGCAAACATCGCCCAATCCTTTGCGTATTTCGAGCGACTTTTTCCCATAGGCTTCGCCGCGACTGAGCCACGGAATCAAGGACATCACTGGGGCATGAGATGCCCATGCTTGCCCCAGCTCGAGAGACGGCGGATACCGTTCTGCCAAATTGACGCTGCGCAGATGCGACCACAAACAGGGAATCTTGCCGCGATCGAAAAAGTAGCCGTAGGTCAATGTCGTATAGAGTCGAATGGCCAGAAACTCTTTGTCGGCACCTTGCCGAATACGACGAGCCAGCAATAACTTTGGGAAAAGTGTATGCAAGGTTTGCACAAGCAATTCCCAAACAAGAAACACTAGGAACCCGACCAAGTTGGATGGGACTCTTCGCCGCAATAATCGGAGCGCCCGTTCCAGCGCTTCGCAGGTCGCCTGATTGTCCCCTTGCTTGAAGGCGAGTTCGCCCAGCTTTCCTTCAATCTGAGCTCGTGTCGAATTGTCTTTTGCGAGCCGGCTTGCCGCTTGGAACATCTTGGCGGCCGGCGGATAGAGACCACGCAACATGAGCACCTCGCCAAGGCTCTCGGCGACTTGATATCGCGTCGCGTCATCCATCTTCTCCGCACCACGCTCCGCGATTCGATAAAGCTGCTCAGCGATTTCCAACGCGTATTGCGATCGGGTTCGATCGGCCAAAGCGATCGCAAACGGGAATGCCCGATCGCTTTCGCCGGCGGCATCGAAGTGATACGCGAGATCGAAGAATCGCTTCGATGCCTGATTTCGTAGAGGACTGGCTTTCTCGATCGTCGTTGCCGTCGTGGTTGCGGGCGAAGGTTCCGCCAACAAGTCGGCACCACTTTGGCTTGTCGCAGGTGTCGCCGATTCAAGGACGACGGCGATCCGATGATGGAGATTCTTGATCACGCTTTCGGGCAAGTGACTAAGAATCGTTTCGCGAACGCGGTCGTGATAGGTCTCGACTTCTTCGAGGTCAGCCGCGCCTGTGCTGCGAATCAATCGGCCCGAACGCAGCACTGCCAACGCGCCGTGTTCATCAAGACTCAGGTCCGCCGCCTGACGCGCCTCGGTCAGTCGCAGGGGTTGGCCCGACACGGCAATCACTTCCAGCAAGCGGCGCGGCTCGTCGGGCAAGGATTGGATGCGAGACCAGAGAACCTCGTCGAGAACCAACGATCCAGCAGCGGGATTCTCGACAACGTCCAGACTGGCCGCGGCGCATTGCAGCAGTTCATGGACGAAGAACGGATTGCCTCTCGACTCCCGTGCGATGGTTTCCGCTTGCGCCAGACTCGCAGAGTCGCGGCAACCCAGAAGCGACAAGGCCAACTCGCAGGATTCCTCGTGGCTGAGCGGATCGACGGAGAGTCGGTGCTGATCCAAGTCCACAGCCGCTTTCTCAAGCGCCCGGTGCAGGAAGCCCAGACAGGGACTCGTATCGGCGTCCTCACTGCGGTAGCACGCCAACAACATCAAAACCGGCGCTCCCGGAGGCCGCAACATTTCCATCAGTTGCGTCGCGCCGTCCAAGTCACCCCATTGCAGGTCGTCGATGAACAAGACTAATGGCTTGCGATCGCCGAGCCGGGCCAACAAGTCGCGCAGCGCCTCGAACGCGCGCCGTCGCAGTTCGTGGGGATCAACAACTTCTGCCGCTCTTCCGGGGGCATCTACAACCGCGGCGACACGCTGAAGAACGGGAAAGACTCGCGCGAGCAGTTGCGCATCTCTGGGAAGCAGAGCCTGGGCTTCATGGGTTGGAAGACGACGGAGATACCGGCTCAGTGCGTCGATCAAGCTGTCCAGAGCTTTGTACGGGACCGACTCACGCTCATAGCATTTTCCCGCCAGCACCACTGCTTCGCCTCGTTGCAGAAGGTCGTCGAGGAAATGCTGAGCCAACATGCTTTTGCCGGCTCCCGATCGACCGTGTAAGCGGACCACGGAACTGCGACCGTTCCGCATCGTTTGAAACGCGGCGAGCAATTCGTCCAAGTGTGTTTGCCGGCCGACAAACGTGGCTCGTTGTGATTGCGCCGAGTGGCGAATCGCCGGTGCGACACTTACGGACGGCGTCTTCCCCAGTCGCTGCAGCACGTCATGTTCCGCGAGACGCGCCTCGGGCGATTTGCGCAGCAGGGCGACACACAATTGATTGAGATCCTCTGGCACTCCCGGCACCAACTCGGCGGGAGGCCGAGGCTCTTGTTGTTGCTTGGCGATCAGGACTTGAACCGGAGAACCAGAGAAGGGCAACTGGCCGGTCAAGGCTTCGTAAAGCATGACGCCCACGCTGTACCAATCGCTGGCGGGGGATTGCGCGCGGCTTGCCGCTTGTTCGGGCGGCATGTAGGCGATGGTGCCAGTGACATGTTGCTCGGTGCTTTGATGGAGGCCGTCGTAATCCATCTCGGCTGCCAAGCCAAAATCCAGAAGCACGACTCGGCCTTCGCGAGTCACCATCACGTTCGACGGTTTGATGTCGCGATGAAGTTTTCCATGCGCATGCAGCGCCGAGATTCCTTGCGCCAATTGGAAGAGCGTTGCGCGAAGGCGGTCTTATTGTTGTGAAGTCAATGCGTACTGCGCGTCGAGCGAAGGTGCCCCGGCAACCTGTGCGACAGCTTCGGAAGACTGATGTGGCGACGGTGCATAAGGAACGCCAGGATTCGACTGGTCTTTGGTTCCAAGTTCCTGTTGCACCGCCGGATTGTCGTTGACGGCTTGATAACTCTCATTGCTAGCGCTGGCTCCCTCGCGGATGTACGCCAGGAAGTGAACTCCCTCAATCAGTTCCATCGCGATGGAACATTGGTGTCCGGAGGAGATCAATTCGTAGAGGCCGACCAGGTTGGGGTGCGTGACCTCAGCCAGTGTGCGGAACTCTTGCTTGAGGCGATACAGCGCCGCCGCGTCGATGCGCTGCAGGGTCTTGAGGGCAACAATCTCGCGGCGCTTGCGATCGAAGGCTCGAAAGACGACCCCCATGCCGCCGTGCCCCAACTCGCCGAGGATCTGGTAGTCACCAATCGTGGGCAAGCCGGCAAATTCCGACTGCGCTGAGCCTGGCAACGTGCCTGTGAATTCCTGCGGCGTCCCATGCAGCGAGTGAATCGTCGTTTGCAGCGAACTCAGTCCGCTGACAAGTTCACCGAGCAGTTCCGGGCAATCACGGCACAATTCTTCCGGCGAGACATTCTTGCCTTGAGAACGAAGGAGCTCCCACCGCAGCAACAGATTGGCGATCGGAGTATTGAGCAGCATCGCAAACGAACCATGAGAGTGTTTGGTGCCAGAGCAGCCAGACTATCGGCGTTTTTCCGGAAACTCTAGCCATTGTTGCCAGATTGACTGTGAGGATTGGCGAGCTCCTAAGAGTTCAGGAACTGAAGTCTCACGACTTCCGCTACTAGGAATATGCCAACCGTTCGGTAGGACCATTGTTGTCCAAAATGGGCTCCTTTCTTCTGGCCACCTCCAGGCCATCGTGAAAAGTTGGCATGAGTATCGCCCTGCCTCCACTGCACTCTGCTGATCTTGATCGTGCCGATGGCTCGTCGGATCGCCGAGTGATCGGCGACCGCTATCAAGTGATCCGCCGACTGAAGCATGGCGATGACACGGAAACGCTGCTGGCCATCGATCTGACACGTGAGACGAATGTCGTCATCAAGACGGCGGCGGCCTCATCGTTCTCCGCTTCGGCGCGGATGCGACTGGAGCATGAAGCGCACGTCCTTTCGCAGATCAAGAATGGTCTGTTCGCGCCCTTGCTCGATTCCGGGGCCGATGGGGATCAAGTCTTTCTGGTGATGCCCTTCATTCCGGGAATCACGTTGCAGTCCCGATTGCGGCAAGGCCGGCTGCCGGTCATGGACGCAATCACGTTGGGCCGCGCGCTGTTGACCTCATTGAGTGCGACACATGCCCAGGACGTGCTGCACCGCGATGTGAAACCGGCCAATGTGATCGTGAATGAAGGGGCTCCGCTACGCGAGGCGACGCTGATCGACTTCGGCCTGGCACGGAGTACGAACCTGGATGCGAGCATTCGAGACCACTGGGTCGGGACCGCGCAATATCTGTCGCCTGAAGGAGCGGGGTTGATCGAACAGGAAGTCACCGCGTGCTCTGACATCTACTCGGCGGGAATCGTGCTCTTCGAGTGCCTTGCCGGCCGACCGCCGTTTCAAGGCAATAGTGTCGGCGAAGTTTTGCGGCAGCACATGACAGTCCAAGTTCCCGAATTGCGGAGCTTAGGTTTGCCAGTCCCGCGTGTGTGGGATGAAGTCATTCAACGCATGTTGCGCAAAGATCCTCGCGACCGTTATCAAACCGCGATTGCGGTGGTGGCGGACCTGACCGTGATTGCCGAGGCCCTCGAACAAGGGGAGACCGAACCGGCCCTTGTGGTGGGATTGCACGATCGCCGTCAGACGCTCACGGAGCCAGCATTCGTGGGCCGAGGCCAGGAATTAGCGGCGCTCAATTCCCAACTAAAGCGGACGCAAGCCGGACAAGGTGGGCTCGTTTTGTTGGAAGCGGAATCGGGGGGCGGCAAGAGTCGCCTGCTGACGGAATTCGCACAGCGCGGCGTGCAACACGGTGCGTGGATCTTGCGCGGGCAAGGTCTAGATCAGGCGGCCCAACGCCCGTTCCAACTCCTGTCGGGCGTGGCCGAGGGGATCGTCACGACGGCAAGTTTGGAACCTGACGTTGCGAAGAGTCTCCGAACCAATTTGGAAGATCACCGAGAGGCGGCGTGTTCTGCTCTGCCGGAGTTGACGAAGCTCTTTGGCTCCATTGCGAAAAGACAACTGGGCCCCGAAGAGCATGGGGAAGCGCGCAGCGTGCAAGCACTGGCGGCTTTGTTAGACGCTTTGGGAACGACGGGGCGGCCAGTCGTGGTCTTGCTGGACGACTGCCAATGGGCCGACGAATTGACGTGCAGGGTGTTGAGTAACTGGCAGCGCCGTCCCGAAATTGCCGAACGTCCGGTCTTGATGGTCGTCGCGTTTCGATCGGAGGAAGTTCCGTCGGACCATCCGTTGCGAGCCATGAAGCCAGCGGCTCATTTACAGCTTCCAATGTTCGAGGCGTTGAACGTTCGCAAGCTGGTCGAATCGATGGCGGGGCCGTTGCCGGACGAGGCGGTCAACGTGATCGAGCGTTTGGCCGAAGGGAGCCCGTTCATGGCGGCGGCGGCCGTGCGCGGGCTGGTGGAATCGGGTGCCCTGATACCAAATGTTGATGCCATTCCTGATGCCGAAGCGCAAGGAGCGTGGCGCGTCGAACGGAAAGCGATGGACGTTGCGCAGTCCTCCCGACACGCCGCCGCGTTCCTCGTGCGACGCATCGAATTGTTGCCAGAGGCCGCGATCAAATTGCTTACAGTCGGCGCGGTGCTGGGTAAAGAGTTTGACTTGTTCACGGCGTCCAAGCTGGCGCAGCAATCATCGACGCAAGCGATCGCTGCGATCCATGAGGCTCAGAAGCGACACATCGTGTGGGCCAAAGCCAAGGACGACCGCTGCGCCTTCTTGCATGACAAACTCCGCGAGACCTTGCTCGCTCGGCTGCCGGACTTCGAGTTGCGGGCATTGCATCGACATGCCGCGGTCGACCTGGAAGCCGAGGCACCGAATCGCGTCTACGATCTGGCCTATCACTTCGACGCGGCTGGCGAGAGTCAGCGGGCATTGCCGTATGCACTCGCAGCCGCGGAGGATGCTCGGATCCATCACGCGCTGGAGTTCGCCGAACAGCAATATCTCATCGCCCAGCGCGGTGTTTCAGAAGCGGATGAAGCCACGCGTTATCGGATTGCCGCCGGCCTGGGCGACACGATCATGCTGCGCGGAAAATATCCGGCAGCAGCTCAACACTTCAAATCGGCGAGCCTCTTGGCAACGGACGATTTCACGCGCGCTCAGATTGAAGGAAAACTCGGCGTGCTCGCCTTCAAGCAGGGCGACGACAAGTCCGCGGCGGAGTCCATGGAACGCTCGCTTCGATTGCTTGGATACCGAGTCCCCACCCACACCGCGGTTTTCGCGGTGCTTTTGATTTGGGAAACGGTCGTTCAAACGTTGCATTCGATCTTCCCAAAGTTTTTCCTCGCGCGTCGGAGTCTGGAGGGAGCCGAACGGGAGTTGTTGGCTGTTCGATTATTGATCGACCTCTCATACGCTTACTTTTTGACCGCTTGATTCCCACGTTCTGGTCACACCTGCGTGCCTTCAACCTGGTCGAACGGTATCCGCCAACTCCTCAGTTGAGTCACGTTTGGGCCTCACATGGTCCCGCGATGGCTCTGGTTCCGTGGCTTGGGCGCGGTGAAGTCTACGTCAACAAGTCGCTCGAAATCCGCAAGGAGATGGGGGATGTCTGCGCTCAGGGGCAATCGCTGCATTACATGGGGGACGTATTGTTTGCCGGGGCGAAATACGACGAGTGCATCAGTGCTTGTCGGGAAGCGGTCCGGCTTCTCGAACGAACTGGGGATTTTTGGGAACGCAACATGGCGTGATGGCAAGGTGCCAATGCCGTCTTCCGCCAAGGCGATTTATCGCGCGCGGTTAACGAGGCCCAGAAGCTGTACGAAGCGTGCGTCGAAATGGGAGACGACAAGCTCGCGGGATTCTCGCTCGACGTTTGGTCGCGGGCTTCCGGCGGACAAGTGCCTGCGGACATCGTTCAGCGAGAACTGAAAAAGGAGGGGAAGAACGTCTGGGCGACCGCACTCGTCTTACTCGCGGAAGCCGTGCGGCGAGGCGAGTTGAATGAGGCAGCCGAGTCTTTGACCCAAGCCTACGACGTGTGCCGCGATAGCGGAATGAATGCCTGGGTGGGCCCGATCCTGCCGTGGTTGGCGACCACTTACCGCCTTCAATGCGAGAGGGCAACCGACTTGGTGCCAATTCGCCGTCGTCGGTTGTTTAGAAAGGCCCGACGGGCGGTGAGGCAAGCCTTGTTGGTGGCCAGAAAGTTTCAACCCGACTTGCCTCACGCACTGCGTGAAGCCGGACTCATCGCGGCGATGCAAGGCTCTCTCGACAGGGCACGCGGGCTTTTTGACGAAAGCCTGGCCGTGGCCAAGCGACAGGGCGCACGCTTTGAACATGCTCAGACGTTGTTGGCTCGGAGCCGCGTCGGTATCGAGGTCGGTTGGCCGGACGCACAGGAAGATGCGGCGACTGCTCGCCAAGCATTGCGTTCGCTCGGTGCGGACTTCGCCCTTGATGAGAAGCAAGCCACGCCAGCCGAGCCCTCTAAGACGGCGACGCTCTCTCTTGTCGATCGGTTCGACACGGTGCTCGATGCGGGCCGCAAAATTGCGTCGGCGTTGACTCGCAAGGCGATCTTTAAGGAAGTGCGTGAGGCGGCGTTCCGGCTGTTGCGCGGGGAACGCTGCCTGCTGCTGCAACTTCAGGGAGACGATGCCGGCGAAGACCTCACGATGGTCTCTGGAGAGATTGAAGCGGAATACAGTCGAGCAATGGCGGATCGCGCGCTGGCCACGGGAGAAGTCATTGTCTTCACCGAAGGCCAAGCGGAGGAAGAGGGAGCGTTGCTGGCTGGTGTCCGTTCGGCCTTGTGCGCACCGGTGTTTGTGCGCGGCAAGCCGGCGGGTTGTTTCTATGTGGATCACCGGCAGGTCAGCGGCTTGTTCCGCGAGGACGAGGAACGCCTGGCCGAGTTCATCGCCACGATCGCCGGTGCCGCGCTTGAGAACGCCGAAGGCTTTGCCGAGCTGCGGCTGTTGAATGAGACGTTGGAACAGCGCGTGGCCGAGCGCACGGCAGCGGCCGAGTCGCGAGCAAAGGAACTGGCTGTCTCCAACGACGAGTTGGAACGCACGGCTGCTGAGCTGCGCCGATCTGAAGACGAACTGCGAATCGCGAAGGACGCCGCCGAGAAGGCCAACCGGGCCAAGAGCGACTTCCTCGCCAACATGAGCCATGAGATTCG
>SXKJ01000067.1 GCA_005778115.1 Planctomyces sp.
TGGAGCAGGTAATCCCAAATTGTCTTGATCGGACTGACAAGGGTGGGTCGGCGATGTGCAATGACTCAAGCGAATTGAGATGGCTCCTTCCAAGTTCGTAGTCCCGCCTTCAGGCGGTCGAATCTCGCAGGGAGCTTAGTTGGCTCGCGAGTCCGTCGCATCTCACATGGCGAGCAGCACCGTGACAGTCAGGGAGTGTGCGCGGAAAATTGGCGAGCGGATCGCGTGTGAAACAAAAAAGAAGCCCGACTTTTTTTCAAAAAGCCGGGCTTCTGATGATTGCCGTCGACACGAAACTTTCGTTGGGAAACTACACTCGGTCACGACGTGGCCACCGGGATGCGCCGTGGTTGGGGCTTGTCGGCCTTGGGGAGAACGACCTCCAGCACGCCGTTGTTGAGCTTGGCGGCGATGTGTTGATGATCGACTTCATCGCTCAGGATGAATGAGCGGAGGAAATCTCCTGTCTCGTACTCCTGATGCAGCAGCCGAGCGTTTTCCGGGACGACCTGCTCCATGCGGCCGAACAGCGTCAGCTTGTTGTCTTGCACTTGCAGTTCCAACGTGTCGAGCGACACGCCGGGCAAGTCGGCTCGCAGGACCAGTCCTTCGTCGGTCTCGTAGATGTCGATCGGTGGGGTGAAGACCAATCGCTCAACCGGCGGATGCGGTGCCGGAGTGTTTCCGTTCTTGGCGGTTGGAGTCAGTTCGGTGGTCATGGCGGGCCTCTGTTTCGTTGCGTGAGCGAATGCTCTTGGCGACGTTGATTGGGCAGTCGATGTCTTTGAAGCGTTCGCCCTCGCTGACGCTTCGGGTTACTTTGTGATTGTCACGCTCCGAACGCGACTGGGATTTGGCGCGGTTTGACTTCCTCGGCTTTGGGGAGATGCACCTTCAGGATGCCGTTGACGAACTCGGCCGAGAGGCTGTCCGCTTTCACGCGGTCGGGGATGGAAATGGATCGCTGCCAGACACCGCGCGGTCGCTCTTGGCGGCGGAAGCGTTCTTCGGCGGTCCCTTCCGGATTGGCGTGGCGGCCAGTCATGGAGAGCACGCCGTTGGCGATCGTCAGTTCCAGTTCCTCGGATTTGACGCCCGGCAGTTCGGCGGTGATGAGGTACTCGGCCGGCAGTTCGTACAAATTGACCGGCGGGTACTGGCGTCCGAATCGCAAACCCTGGAACGACAGATTCACGCTTTGCAGCAGGCGATCGACTTCCCGTTCCAGATCGTGGAAGGCGTCCCAACTGTGTCCCCAACGGAAGAGGGCCATGATTGTTCTCCGATATGACAGATGAAAGCGGACGATCGTCGCAAAGGCAAAGAGTGTGCCGTGCCTCTTTTGAGTCGCGATCATGGCCCTCAAGGTCTTTTCTGAAAGGCAGTTAGCGGCCAAATCAGGCATTGGTCAGCGGGGGACTCGACTGCCAAGGTTGCATAAGTGAGATAGGCGAGCGGGGCGGCGTCAGCCCCCTGGTTCCGCGTCGAACTCAACCGGGGGGGCTGACGCCGCCCCGCTCGCCTGAGAGTCTCGCGAGATTCGCTCGACTGGATTGCATTGGTTAATCTGCCTCGGCGAACCATGTCGCCCGCCACGCAAGGCCGAAAGGGGATCATGTCCGAGTTGAATCCGCATCACGCTGTGTACGTAGGCAGCTTTGACCCGCTGACGCTGGGGCATCTCGACATCATTCGCCGGGGGGCTGGCCTGTTCGACAAGCTGACTGTGGGGATTGGACTCAATCCGGAAAAGAATCCGCTGCTGACTCCGGAAGAACGTGAGTCGATGTGCCGGCAAGTTCTCGCTCCGTTTCAGAACGTGGAGGTGAAGTGCTTTTCGGGGCTGACGGTGAACTTCGTGCGTGAATGTGGCGCGGCCGTGATGCTGCGCGGTGTGCGGACGCTGACGGATATCGAACTCGAATTCACGATGACTCTGGCGAATCGCGCGCTGGACCCGGCCATCGAAACAGTCTTCTTGATGGCCAGCGAAAAGTATTCGCACATCTCCAGCAGTCTCATCAAGCAGATCGCCAGCCTGGGGCGAGGCAACACGGCCGAGCAGCTCAAATCGTTCTTGCCGCGCGAGATCATCGAACCGCTGCTCGCGAAGTATCGCGCCGGCTGAGTCGGTTCCGATTTTGCGGACACGTTGCGATTCGACAACGAAACGCTGCTTGCGGTGGGAACACCCTCTTCGTGTTGACCGAAGAATCCCCGATGAAAACCGGCACTCAGAAAGTGCCCTGCTCTTGGAACGGAGTTTGCCAAATCGTGGTCAGCGACTCTTCCGCAAGGAGACGGCATGAAGACCGTTTTGATTTGTCACGCAAACGCTCGACTGGACCAGCTTGGCATTGCAGGCTGGCTGGCATCGTTTTCGGAACTGGCCGGCGTCATCGTGGTGCAAGAGCCTCGAAATCGTCTCTGGCAACGAGTGAAGAAGGAGTGTCGTCGAAGCGGACTGACGCGATTCGCCGATGTCCTCGCCTTTCGAGTCTATTACCGGCTGTTCCTCGCAAAGCGAGATCGAGTCTGGGAAGACGCCGAGTTGGACCGGCTCGCTCGCGTGTATTCGCTTCCAGAGAAATCGCCGCGAGTTTGTGTCACGTCCAGCCCCAACTCCGCCGAAGCGAAAGCCTTTCTGAAGGAGCTGGCTCCGGATGTCGTGCTCGCGCGCTGCAAGACGCTACTCAAGCCGGAGATCTTTTCGATTCCCCGATTAGGCACCTATGTGTTGCATCCAGGGATGTGCCCGGAGTATCGGAATGCTCATGGTTGCTTTTGGGCGCTTGCGAATGATGAACCACAGAAGGTCGCGGTGACATTGCTGCGAATCGACGCCGGGGTCGATACCGGTCCGGTCTACGGTTACTACTCGTGCGACTTTGATTCCGCCAACGATTCGCACGTTGTCATCCAAGCCAAAGCGGTCACGGCGAACCTCGACGCGATCCGCCGCAAGCTGGAAGAGATCGAGGCGGGAACGGCCCAACCTATCGAGACTTGCGGACGCGCGTCCGCCGTGTGGGGACAGCCGTGGTTGACGAAATACTTTTCCTGGAAACGCACTGCTCGGAGAGGAGTCCATGCAAGCTGCCAGCCTGCTTTATCATGACGTCGTGCCGGAGGGAGAACTGGATACCAGCGGTTTCTCTGGCGTCGTTGCCAATCGTTACAAGTTGACTCGCACGGTGTTCGAGAATCACTTGCAAGCCATCGGCTCGCGTTCGTCGATTCGCTGTGCGACGGCTCAGCAAGTCTTGTCCGGCGAGATGAGCCATGTTTGCCCATGCCTAA
>SXKJ01000068.1 GCA_005778115.1 Planctomyces sp.
CCAAAGCCTTACCGCGCCCGTTCGGGCGCGGCCTGCGTGGCCCGCTCCCTAACGGACGCGGTACGGCAATCCTCTCTCCAGTGGCCGCGTGGGGTATAGCGTCGGACCAGGCCAGGGATCGCCAACTCATTTCTTTTCTTTGGCCCACTGCTTCATCAGCTCGATGTTCTTCTCGATCGCCGGGTTTCCCTTGCCGAGGTAGGCGGCCATATCGCTGTCGTACATGGCGGCGGACTCGGGTTCATGGTCTTTGGCTTGCGCCATCCAGCGGTCGAGGCGTGTTCGCAGCAGTTCCAGAGTCTCACGCTGCGCGGGATCGGCGGCGAGGTTTCGCACCTGCCAGCGATCCGTCGTCCATTCATAAAGTTCTTCGGTGGGTCGAGCGGGGCTGAAGAGCAGCGTTTCGCTGAGCGCATCGAGTTTGCCCGCGTCGTGCAGCGAGCGGAGCGTCTGGACGACCGACTTGCCGTCTTTGTAGGCGTTGGGCTGCAAGTGCGGGCGTTGCGGATGGAAATTGCGGATATAGAGAAACCGATCCGTGCGGACGCTGCGAATCCGTTCGACGGTCTCATCACAGCGGTCGCGGGCCGCGAAGACGGCGTCGCGCGGTCGATCGTCCTTCGCGAATAGATCGCGGCCCTGCATGGATGACGGTATCGAAATGCCCGCAGCGGCGAGCGAGGTGGCGGCCATGTCAATGTGCTCGATCAGGTCGTCACGCACTTGCCCCCTCGCGATGCCCGGCCCGCGCACGACGATTGGGATGTGCGTCCCTTCGTCATAGAGAAACTGCTTGCCGCGCGCGTGACTGATGCCGTGGTCGGTCATGAAGATGATCAACGTCTGATCTAGCAGGCCCTCGCGTTCCAGTCGTGCGATGACCTCGCCGACATGCTGGTCAGTGAAGCGCACAGCATCGAGATACGCGGCCCAGTCGCGCAACAGCACCGGGTCGCGCGGGCAATACGGCGGCAGCGTGACGGACTCTGGATCAGTGGAACTCCCGAACTCCCGCTGTGCGCGAGCCAGCAGCGATTTGGCATTCTCGTCGTTGCCGCCGCGCAGCTTGCCTCCCGCGAGTTGCACCTGCATGAAGAACGGTTGCTCCGGCTTGCGTCCCGACCAATCGCTGGAGTCGTAGATGCTCGCGTCCCATTCAAAGTTGTAGTCGGTCTTGCCGAGACCAGCCCCACCGCGCTTGCCCTTCTTGCCGACAGAACCGGCGGGCAATCCGTTGCCGATGCAGGTGTAGTAACCCGCTTTCTGAAACAGCGCGGGGATCGGAGTCACGCCCTCCGGCAGATGAATCTTCAGGGCACCTCGGCCGCTGCGATGGTGCTGTGCGCCGATGCTTGTCTGATACATGCCGGTGATCATCGCCGAGCGACACGGTGAGCAAACCGGCGCGGTGGTGAATGCCCGCGTAAACCGGATTCCCTCGCGCGCGAGCCGATCCACATGCGGTGTCTGAATGGTCTTCTCGCCATAGCACGAGAAGTTCGCCGACATGTCATCCACCACGAACCACAGGATGTTGGGCTTTGCAGCCGGCTCGGCGGAGCGGGCTGGCGTAATCGCTGCGATCGCGATCAGAAAACCGATGCAGACTGTTTTCATAGTTCAACTCGCATTTAGCACTACTGCGCACTTTCGTAGCCGCGTTCGCCAGAACGCGGGTTCCGAAATGACCGCATTCTGGCGAATGCGGCTACGACGTGCGCAGTAATATCGGGAAGGTTCCTTGTTTGGACGCGGATTTTTCTGTCGCACATTTTTCTGTTCAATCAAAACTGCGTTTACAGAAAGATCTCGGACAGAAAGATGGCTGCAACGACCGAGGCCCGCACTCTTGTTGGCTCACTCTTCGTTCAATTCCGTCGCGTTGCTGTCTGGAACGTGCTAGATTCGTCCGTAGATCCTGGTCTTGATCCCTGACTCCAGCGAAGCCCACATGTTCTCCTTAGATCACGACTTCCGCGTTCGATTCTTGCGGCCCAATTGGCTTCTGACGATGGTGGGGCTGATCGGCTTGGCGATCGCTTGGCAACCAGCCTGTGCCGACGAGCGGCCGGTGAGCTTCATCAACGATGTCATGCCGGTTTTCACCAAGGCTGGCTGCAACGTCGGTGTCTGTCATGCGAAGGCCGGGGGCGGTCAAAAAGGATTTCAGTTGTCCCTGCTGGGATTCGAGCCGCTGGAGGATTTCGACGCATTGGTTCGAGAAGGTCGCAATCGGCGATTGTTCCTTGGCTCACCCGATCAAAGCCTGCTGCTCTTGAAAGCCTCCGGTCAGATGCCGCACGGTGGCGGAGTCCGCTTGCCTGCGTCGTCGGAAGGCTACGCGCTGCTCCGCGAATGGATTCGCCAGGGAGCGACGCTCGATCGCGAGTCGGTTCCGAAGCTGTTGTCGTTTGATGTTCAGCCGCCTCGTGGTTCGATCAAGCGAGGTGGCGAACAACAACTCCAAGCGATCGCGAAGTACTCGGACGGCAGCGTTCGCGATGTCACGAACATGGCGCTCTACGAGGCCAACGACAAAGCGATGGCCGACGTGAGTGAGCGCGGGTTGGTGAAGATTTCCGATATCGTTGGCAACGTCGCGGTGATGGTGCGGTATCAAGGAAAGGTTTCGGTTTACAGCGCGTCGGTGCCGCTGGGTGCGCCGGTCGAGAATCTGCCGTCGTCAAAGAACTTTGTGGACGAGCATGTCTTCGCGAACCTCAAGGCGCTCGGCATCCCACCGTCAGTCCTCTGCGATGACGCGACGTTTCTGCGCCGCGTGATGCTCGACATCGGCGGGCGGTTGCCAACCGAAGAAGAGTCGGCCGCGTTTCTCGCCAGCAAAGACGAAGGCAAGCGAGACAAAATCATTGACGACTTGCTCCGCAGTCCCGATTACGCCGACTTCTTCGCGAACAAGTGGACGGCGTTGCTCAAGAATCGCCGCGATGATGAGAGCGATACGGTCTCTAACTTCGCGTTTCATGCGTGGGTGCGAGACAGCTTTCTCGCCAACAAGCCGTATGACCAATTCGTCCGCGAGGTGCTCGCCGCGACTGGGACTGTGATCGGCAATCCGCCGGTCGCGTGGTACAAGCGGGTGAAAGAGCCGAAGCAACAAATCGAAGATGTGGCTCAACTTTTCCTCGGCGTCCGAATGCAGTGTGCTCAGTGTCATCATCATCCGTTCGAGCGGTGGAGCCAGGATGACTATTACTCACTGGTCGCGTTCTTCAGTCAGGTGGGCCGCAAGCCATCGGGGACGCGCGGCGAGGATTTGATCTTTCATAAGCGCGGGATCGCGACCGCTGCGAACATGAAAACCGGTGTGCCGCTCAAGCCCGGAGCGCTGGGGGATGCGATTCCTGAGATTACTGCCGATGAAGACCCGCGGCTGAAGCTCGCCGATTGGATGGGTGGGAAGAGCAATCCGTTCTTCGCGAAGTCGCTCGTCAATCGGTATTGGAAACACTTCTTTGTGCGTGGCCTGATCGAACCAGAAGACGACATCCGCGACACGAACCCGCCGACGAATCCCGCTCTGCTTGACGCTCTCGAAAAACACTTCGTCGCCAGCGGTTTTGATCTGAAGGAACTCGTGCGAGTCCTGACGCAATCGCGAGCCTATCAGCTCAGCGAAGCCCCGAACCAACACAACCATGTCGATCGCCAGAACTACTCGCGGTACTACCCGCGACGCTTGCAGGCCGAAGTCTTACTCGACGCGATCGACCGGCTGGCGGGAACTCAGACCGACTTCGCCAATCTCCCACCTGGCACGCGAGCGGTCGCTCTGCCCGACAACAGCTACAACAATCAATCGCCCTTCTTGCGAGTCTTCGGCCGTCCCGAAGGGGAAAGCGTGTGCGAGTGCGAGCGAGTGCAATCCTCGAGCCTCGCGCAGAGTCTGCACTTACTCAACGGCCCCGACCTGAAAGCCAAACTCGCCGCCCCCACCGGCCGAGCCGAACGCCTGGCGAAAGACACAAAGCCGATCGAAGCGAAAGTCCGCGAACTGTACCTCGCCGCATTTTCCCGCGAGCCACGTCCGCAAGAACTGAAAGCCGCGCTGGATTACCTGAACGAACCCGGCACTGCCGCGAACACCAATTTCCAAGACCTGATTTGGGCGTTGATCAATACGAAAGAGTTTCTGTTCAACCATTAGCCGAATACAGGCAGTATTCGGTCGTTGAGGTCAATTATTTTGCACCGGAGTCCATCTTGATCCGTCGAGCTTTTCCCGCTGAAGTGACGAACGGGCAGCTTCGCTTTCAAGCACCCCTGACGGACTTGGCGGGACGGTGCGTCATGGTGGTTTTGGACGATTGCGATTCGCCATCAAACCAGTGGCCGCGACTGACTCCGAGGCCTGTCGCCGACGATGAATTGGACATCGAACAGGATGTGAATTTCCAAAGGCCATTCCATTGGGAAACCTTTGCAGTCTCCGTCTGTGATGGCGGCAACTTGTCTCCGTGCTTAATGCCCACTATTTCGGCCCAAAGGGCCAGAGCTATGTCAGCCCAGGGCAACGCCCTGGGGACTGGATCAACGCAATGAATCAAGCCCCCTCGGGGCGGCCCTAAATCCAAAACGCCATGCCACAGTCCCTCGCCAAAGTAGCGATTCATCTGGTCTTCTCGACCAAGAACCGTACGCCGTTGCTGAAGGACGCCAAAATCAGAAAGGAACTCTACGCCTACATGGCAACGATCCTTCGCGACAACGTCGACTCGCCAGCCGTGTTGATCAACGGAGTCGAAGACCACATTCATGTACTCGGATTGTTGAGCCGTAAATTCGCGATCAAGGACATCGTCCAGGAAGCGAAAACCGAAACCAGCAAGTGGTTGAAGAAACAATCACCAGCATTGAGTAAGTTTGCGTGGCAAGCAGGCTACGGAGTGTTTTCCGTCAGCGAATCGAAGATTCCAGAAGTGAAGCGTTACATCGATAATCAAGAAGAACATCATCGGAAGATGAGTTTTCAAGACGAGTTTCGTGCGTTATGTAAGCGGCACGGGATCGAATTGGACGAGCGGTACGCATGGGATTAGGGACGCCCCGTTTGGGCTTTTCGATTGAATTGATATCCGAGTCCCAGGGCGTTGCCCTGGGCTGACATAAGGCTGGCCCTTTGGGCCGAAGATCGGGTGTACTATGAACGGCTTCATTCATGTCTTGAGTTCCTATCGGCATCTGCTTTTCGCGGCTTTGATCTGCGGAGCTTCGTTGAGCTCGGCTTCGCCGACATTTGCTCAATCGGTCGGCCTGCCCGCTCCGAGGTTGCTGACGACGACTCCGATGGGGGCCAAAGTTGGCGCTCAAGTCGAAGTCACGATCAGTGGTGAGAGCATCGAAGACGCCGACGAGCTGACGTTTTCGGACAAGCGGATCACGGCGACTCGCAGCCTGAACGCGGCGGGGCAGCCGGAGGCGAACAAATACGTCGTGACGGTCGCGGCTGATTGTCCGGTTGGAATTCACGAGGCACGCGTGATGACTCGGCTGGGGATTTCCTCCTCGCGAGCGTTTTCCGTTGGGACGCTCGATGAAGTTACTCGTACAGTTCCGAACACGACCCTCGCGACGGCGATGGAATTGAAGGTCAACTCCGTCTGCAACGGAGTGATGACTCCGCGAGCGGTCGATCATTATGTGTTTGAAGGCCGAAAGGGGCAGCGACTCATCGTTGATTGCGCAACACGCGGGATTGATTCCAAGCTCGATGCGACGGTAATTGTCGCTGATGCCGCAGGGCGAGATCTGCAAGTCGAACGCCGTGGCGGCGTGCTTGACTTTGCGGTCCCAGGGGACGGCAAGTATGTCATCAAGCTGCACGAGCTGACCTTCAAAGGTGGGCCGGCGTATTACTACCGGCTCGGTTTGTGGGAGTTGCCGATCGGTGCGCCGATCGTGCGGCAGCAGTCCACGAAGCCGGTCAACTCCTTCTCGTGGCCGCCGCAAGGTCTCAAAGAACTGGCAGAGATCGCTGAGAGCGAACCAAACAACAATCGCACGAAGGCTCAGAAGATTTCGCTGCCGTGCGATATCGCAGGGAGTTTCTTCCCGGCGGCCGACGTCGATGTTTTTGAGTTCGAGGCGAAAAAGGGAGACGTGTGGTGGGTTGAGGTTGCCTCCGAGCGATTCGGTCTGCCAACCGATCCGTCGATTCTGGTGCAACATGTTGCTCGCAACGGCGACGCCGAGAAGATGACCGACGTGGCAGAATTCAGTGACATGCCCAGCCCGGTGAAGGTGTCGAGCAACGGCTATGCGTATGACGGTCCGCCGTACAACGCTGGCAGCGCGGATATCCTCGGCAAGTTGGAGATCAAGGAAGACGGCCTGCATCGGCTGCAAATCACCGACCTGTTCGGCGGGACGCGCAGTGATCCGAAGAATGCTTACCGGCTCGCCATTCGCAAGGCGGCTCCCGACTTCGCGGTGGTCGGATGGGCGTTGCACATGGAACTGCGCAACGGAGATCGCGCCGCGTTCTCGAAGCCGCTGGCCCTGCGAGGGGGGGCGACGATGGCTCTCGAAGTGGTCGCCATCCGCCGCGACGGTTTCGATGGCGACATCGACCTCGCGATGGAAGGATTGCCGCAAGGAGTCACCGCGAGTGGCCTGAAAATCCCTGCCGGCCAATCGCGCGGCTTGATGCTCGTCACGGCTGACCAGGACGCACCACGAGCGATCGGCAGCGCGACGTTCTTCGGCCGAGCCACCATCAACGGCGAAGTGGTGACTCGGCCGTGCCGCATGGCGTCACACGCCTGGCCGATCCCCGATTCGTGGGGTGAGATTCCTGCTCCGCGATTGCTGGCCGACGTGCCGGTCTCGGTCAGCGGCCGCGAGTTCGCGCCCCTCACGCTCTCGACCCCCAAGGACGTTCAAACGGTCACGGCCGGCGAGAAGCTGACAGTTCCGATGCTGCACACGCGCCGCAGCGAGTTCTCCGGCGCGGTCCTGCAACTCCGCACGATGGGAGCCGGTTTCGATCGCACCCCGCAGTTCGATGTGCAGATCAACGCCGATCAGTCACAAGCGATCCTCGACACGGCAGCCCTGAAAACGGCTCCGGGAGAGTATCTGATCGCCTTCTACGGAGGTGCCGTCGTGAAGTACCGGCATCTCCCCGAAGCGATCGCAGTGGCCGAAGTAATTCACAAGAAAGCTGTCGAAGACTTGATGGCGATTGAAACCGAAGTGAAGAAACTGACGGAGGCAGCGAAGGCTGCAGCCGCCGAGGCCAAGCCCGATGCCGACAAAGCTGTCGAGGCCGCAACCGCCAAACAGAAAGCCGCCGCTGCCGCCGTGGCTGCGGCTGCCGAACAGATCAAACAGGCAACGTCCGCCGCCCAACCACGAGACATTGTTGATATTGTCGTGTCCGAACCGATTAAGATTCGTGTGAATGCCCCTGCTGTAAAGTAACCTTCAACTATTAGCCGAAGTCGTCAGGCTTCGGTTCCTCCCGACACGAGCGCATCACCGAAGTCTGACGACTTCGGCTACGGAGCTTCGCCATGTCCAACCACAGCACTGTCTTTTGTCCCGGTCCCGACAGCGTCTGCTCTGGTCGACGCGGATTTCTTCAGACCGGTTTGACCGGATTCGCATCGCTCAGTTTGCCGGGGATCTTGCGACTGCAAGCTCAGAGCGCAAAGGCGGCGGACGATTCTGGAAGCAGTCGCGACAAGAACGCCGTGATCATGGTCTGGCTGCCCGGAGGAATGTCGCATATCGAGTCGTATGATCCAAAACCGAATTCCGGCAGCGAATACAGCGGCCCGTTTGGCACGATTCCCACCGCGATTCCCGGAATGCACTTTTGCGAGCTGATGCCGCGGCAAGCTGCCATCGCCGAGAAATTCACAATCCTCCGTTCCATGCGACAAAGCGCGGGTGGACATCCGGCGGGCTCGATGCAGTTGCTCTCTGGCGATCCCGACACGCGCGACAAACCGAAGCCGCGTTACCCAGACTGGATGTCGGTGACGAACTACGTTCGATCGCTGAAGGGACCGCGCAAAGAACCGCTGCCGGGCTACGTCGGGATCAATCCACCGATGGGTTACAACGGCCCGGCGTATCTCGGCGATGCTCACTCGCCGTTCGTGGTCTCCGGGGATCCGAATCTGCCGACGTTTTCGGTCCCGAACATTGGCCTCACCAACACGAATGAGGTGCGCCGCCTCGGCCGTCGATCCTCCTTGCGACAGAACCTCGACACGCTCGAACGGACGTTCGATCAACAACGGGAACTGGCCGCGCTCGATGAGTTCGAGTCGCAGGCGATGGCGTTGCTGACCAACTCCAAAACGAAGGAAGCGTTTGATCTGAGCCACGAAGATCCGCGCATTCGTGACCGTTACGGCCGCCACCAATGGGGCCAGCAAATGCTGCTCGCCCGGCGATTGATCGAGGCGGGGGTTGATGTCCTCACGACGAGCTTCGCCGGACCGCTCTGTGGACGAGTCCAAAACTGGGACGATCACGCGGTCAACATGCACGTCTTCGACGGCATGAAGTTCCGAGCCGCCGCCTATGACCAAGCGGTCACGGCGCTAATCGAAGACCTACACGATCGGGGCCTCGACAAGCGAGTGATGCTGGTCGTCACGGGCGAGTTCGGTCGGACTCCGAAGATCAGCTACGCCGCGAGCACTGGCGGCGGCGACGCCAGCGCCCCGGCCGGAACGATTCAACCAGGCCGCGATCACTGGCCACGAGCCTTCTCAAACCTCTGGGCCGGTGGTGGCATTCAAACCGGCGGCTTCATTGGTGGTACCGACAAGCGCGGTGAAGATTCCATCGAGCGTATCTGCGGTCCCGGCGACTTCCTGGCGACGATCTATCATCACCTGGGAATCGACTCGGCCAACACGCTGATCAAGGACTTCAACGGACGCCCGACCCCCATCGTCGATCACGGCAAGCCGATCCCGGAGCTGATGGGTTAGTGAGTCGTCACGACTTGAAACTTGGGTTGTGAGCGGCACGGCGCTAGCCGCCGGTTTTGCGAAATCACCGGCGGCTAGCGCCTTGCCGCTCAGTCAATTTGACATGTCGATCACGCGACATGCCGCAGTGCGTCGATGGGGTTCATCGCGGCGGCTCGGCGAGCGGGATACAGGCCGAAGATCACGCCGACCGCGACCGAGATGCCGAACGCTACCGGAATCGACCAGGTCAGCACGATCGGTTCGACAGTGCGCACGGTTTCCGGAAGCGACTTCATGACATCTGGAAACAGTTGCGTGATGCTCCAGCGCAGACCATCCACGAATGGTTGGCAGGCGAATCCTCCGGCGATCCCGGTCGCTCCGCCGCAGACGGAGAGCAAGATTGTCTCGATGATGAATTGGCGAGTGATGTCGCGGCGGCGTGCTCCGAGTGCGCGACGAATGCCGATCTCGCGAGTCCGTTCGGTGACGGTGGCCAGCATGATATTCATGATGCCGATGCCGCCGACGACCAGCGAGATCGCGGCGATCAGGCCCATCATGGCCATGAACATCAGCCGCGTGTTGCGAGCTTGTTCCAGCAACTCCATCGGCACGGCGATTTCGTAGTCCTCTTGCGGGTGTGTCCGTTGCAGAGCGACGCGCACCGCTTCGCCGGTGGCGACAGCGGTATTCTGGTCTTTGAGCCGCAACGTGATTTGCGAGAGGCCACGACCGCCGTTGTTGCCCGTGCTGTAGTAGTCGCCGTAGCGGATTTGAAATGTCTCGATCGGCATATATAGGTTATCCGAGAAGTCTTGTCCGCGAACCTTCCCCTTCATGCTCTCGATCTGCGAACGGGGCGCGACGATGCCGACGATGCGGTAGTAGTCGGCACCGACGCGCACCGACTTGCCGATCGGGTCTTCGTAGGGGAACAGCAAGTCGGCGACTTCTTGGGCGACCGCGCAAACTTTGAGCTTGAGAGTGATGTCGGCATCGGTCAAAAAGCGACCGCGTGAAACTTTCAGTAGGAACATCTCCAAAAATTCCGGCGTACAGGCGACGATCTCGCCGCGCGCGTAGCGGTTGAGGTAACGAAACTCGCTCCCGTTCCGGCGTGCGAACGGCACGGCCGACTCGACGCTCGGCAGCGCGCCCAGTACCGGGACATCTTCTTCGGTTAGGCCGTAGGTTTGCGACTTCCCCTTGGACTGCTCGGACGGTGGACGATTCGTCGTCACCAAAATGTTCTTCGCGCCGAGTTCCGCGATCTGCTGCTGAGCCTTCGCGGCGATCCCTTCGCCGATCGCCAGCAGCCAGATGACACTGGCAACGCCGATGAAGATGCCCAGCACGGTCAGCAACGATCGCAGCGGGTGCAGCAACAGGCTCTTGATGCCGACACGCACGTCTCGCAAGAAGAAGCGAGCGCGGCGGAGTGCTCCGTAGCCGAAGTCGTAAGACTTCGGTGTGGTCGTGCCACCAGCGACTGAAGTCTCACGACTTCGGCTACAGAGCAGATCGGCTGGATCTTTGACTCGCGTATCGGACTCGATGACGCCGTCGCGAAGACGAATGACTCGGCGGGCACGGCGGGCGACATCGTCCTCGTGAGTCACCATCACGATGGTAGTTCCCGACTCATTGAGCTTGTCGAACAGGTCGAGGATTTCGCCCGTCGTGGCCGAGTCGAGGTTGCCGGTCGCTTCGTCGGCCAGGACGAATCGCGGCCGATTTACCAGGCTGCGCGCGATGCCCGCCCGCTGTTGCTGCCCGCCGGAAAGTTGTGGCGGCCGATGGCCAAGCCGCTCCTCAAGGCCCACCGTCTGAGCCAACTCGCGGCAAAGACCTCGATCCGCTTCCGTCACCTGGCCACGATAGGCCAACGGGGCTTCGATATTCTCCAGGACCGACAGTTGCTGAATCAGATTGTACGCTTGAAACACGAAGCCGATTCGGTCGGCTCGAATCGCGGACAGCTCGTCGTCGTTCAAGTGCGCGACATTCTGATCGCCAATCAGGTAATCGCCGCCTGTCGGCTGATCGAGACATCCGAGCAAATTCAGGAGCGTGCTCTTGCCCGATCCCGACGGCCCCATGATCGCGACGTAGTCCCCTTCGGGAACATCGAAGGTGATGGACCGCAGCACTTGCACTGTCTCACCGCCGAGGTAGTAGTCCTTGCAAAGCTGATTCAACCGCAGTGCCGAAGAGATCGACTGCGGCGGCGCATTTGCGGAGCTTGCGGGCCTCGTCAGCGTGGCACTCATAGCGAACGTTTCCGTAGGACGGGCACTCTTGCCCGTCAATGCGCAGCAAATCCAAAGCGAAGACCGACGGGCAAGAGTGCCCGTCCTACGACTTCTTGGCGGTGTTGCTCGTGACCGACTTCACATTCAGGGTCTCTGTCTTGAGAGCGTCCGGCTTTGTCGCGACTGGCACTACCGCAGGCGGAGACGTTAGTTTCACTTCCGGCAGGTTCAGTCGGTCTTTGATCTCGGAATGATTGACGATCACCTTCTCGCCGGCCTCGAGTCCTTCGCGGATGGTGATGATCGCGTCGTTAGCGCTGCCAACTTTGATCTCGCGAGTTTCAAAGGTGCCGTCTGCGTGTGGGACCGCGACGAAGAACTTATCGCCGCGAGCAATCGCCGCGTCGATGGGGATTTGCAGTTGTGAATCCAGTTGCTCGACCAGCACGTCAACCTGAGCCGACATCCCCGGACGCAATTCGTGGGGCGGGTTGTGGATTTCAATCTCGACCGCGTATTCCTTGATGTGCGACGTGTAGATGTTGACGCTGGGAATCGGGTACTCGCTGACCGACGCCACGGTACCGGTCAACGGATGGCCGGGCAGTGCGTCGGTGATGACTTCGGCGGTCAAACCTTTGCGAACCTGACTGATGCGCGACTCATGCACCTTCGCCAGAACACGCATGCGGGTCGGATCGGGCAAGCGTACGAGAATCTGCCGTTCGCGCACCGGCATCCCTTCGGCGATCAGCAGTTCTCCCGTGGTCTTGCCCCGATTGGAATCGTTGGCATAGACGACCTGTCCGTCGGACGGCGCGCGGATGATGCACTTCGCAATTTGTTCTTCGATTTCCTTGAGCCGCTGCTTATCGAGCTGCCACGTTTTCTCGCGAGCATCCAGTTTCGCGCGTGTCGTCCGAATGTCGGCGTTCAACTGCGTGAGCATCTTCTTCTTTGAGAATTTCTCCAGCACATCCTTCTTGGTCTTCGCGACCCCCAATTCCTTGCCGGCCTTCTCGACGGCGAACCGATCCGCATCAAGCTGGACCTGAGAGACGTATCCCCGCTCTGCCAGCTTCTGACTGTAGGCGAGATACTCTTCCGCACGGCGCTGGTTCTCGTTGGCGACCACGAGCGCGCTCTCCAACGTCTCAAGCTGTTCGCGGAAGGTGCCCTCTTCGTACTCGTTCAACGCCAGAGCGGCCGACTGCATCGCCGCTTCGGCTTCAATTGCTTGGGACTCACTGCCGCTGCAGGTGATCTGTTGCTGAACCAATTCGGTCTGCAACGCCGCGTCATCCAGCTTCACCAGGAAGTCTCCCGTCTTGACGCGAGTTCCCTCGGGGACGATCTCCAGAATGTTCGTGCCGCTGGTGGCCCGCGACCGGACTTCGCAACGGACTTCAACGCTGCTGGAGCTTTCGATCTCACCTTGCTCCAACACGCGATTGATAAACGGGCCGATCGTGACCTCGGCGGTCAGGACGTTCGGGGCCGTCTCGCGGTGGAAGAAATCGGGCAGAAACTTCCAAGCCGCCAGCGGAACACTGATCACGACCAAGGCGATTGCTGTCGTCCACAGCGTTGAACCACGGCGCGGCTGAGGGAGACCTTCGGTCGAGCGAGGTGACTCGGTCAGGAGACCGGCCACAGCGCGAATCGTTGCGCTCGATTCAGCGGGAAGGCGTCGCATGATTTCGATTGGGCAGGACCGGCGGGAGCGAGCAGCTTCAGAGAGAAGCCCACTTGTCGTGAGCCATCAGGTAGGACACTGAGGAGGGAACCAATTCGGAGAGCCGGATGAGTTATCGTCATCGGCGGAGTAGGGTACTTCAGCCGGAACGGCTTGTCAGCCCAGTGAATTCCGACGGATCGGGAAAAGTCCGCCAAGTCGCGCCGGTCGTAATGCC